>JBDLUN010000144.1:0-64555 GCA_039805245.1 Bacteroidota bacterium | reverse complement strand
TGTCAACAGGCACGGACCAATGGTGGACTATGATTTCACCCACTTCCCGGGTAAGGGTCTTACCGACTATGACCTGAATGCAATGTACAATGTGATGTGGAAGAACTACACCCAGCTGATGGTGAGGTTTAGAAGGGACTTTACAAAACTGACAGAAGATTTTGACCCCACGAATACAGGAGGAACAAAGCTTAGAACAAACGAGGAATTCGTCTATTTTTCCTTCATTTGCAGCCTTGTCACAGACCAGCGAAAAAAGGTTGCAGCAAAATTACAGACAAGATCTGGACAGTATTTCAATGGCACACGCCTCAACCTGGATGCAGAAATGAGTTACCGCTTCCAACCATTCGGGAGCATCTCCAGTGTAGTTTCATTGAACAGGCTTCGTTTCCCCTTACCGTACAAGAGCCTTGACTTGGTGTTGATTGGTCCGAAACTGGAAGTGACTTTTTCCAAATCAATCTTCCTCTCCACGCTGATCCAATACAACAACCAGATCAACAACATCAATACCAATATCCGCTTCCAATGGCGCTTTGCTCCCGCGTCAGATTTGTTTTTGGTGTATACCGACAATTACTATGCAGACAATTACCGATCCAAAGGCAGTGCTTTGGTGTTGAAAGCCACTTATTGGTTGAATCTCTGATTATGGTTGAGGAATGCCTGCTATGATGCGCAGCGGACCACCACTACCTTTACCTATTTTTACCGGCAGGGCAACGATATAAGCTCCTGTAGGTGGCAACTTATCCAGGTTGGCCACATTTTCAAAGCCGGGTTTATTCTTACCATGAAGGATTTGGTGTGTTTTGAAATCCTTTGACTGTCCGTAATCAGTACTTGGCGTATCCAGACCCATGGCCTTGATATCCCGTTTATCCAGCAACCACTGGGTTGTTTCAGGTGCAATACCCGGGAAATGCAGTTCCGGTATGGCTTCCACACCGTGTTTGGCAGTTCCCAATACTTTTGCGCGATCTGGATAAAATTTTCCATACCCGGTATGGAATAAAACAATGCTGTTTTTCGGAATTTCTCCATGCTCCTTTTCCCAGGCTTCCACATCGGCTACGGAGATGAGGTAATCCCTGTTTTCCAGTGATTTTGCGGAAACATCAATAACCACCGCATTTCCTGTGAGGCTAGTCAATGGAATGCTGTCTACCGTCAGTCCACCCTGTGAAAAATGAATTGGCGCATCCAGGTGTGTACCACCATGCTCCGGTGTGGCAATCTGGTATGATGAATAATAGAAGCCCGCTGGTGTAACACCTTCAGCATCTGTTTTGTGTTGGAATCCTGTTGGATTGTTAGGCCAGTAGATAGTACTGCTATCGAACGCATGCGTCAGGTCAATCCAGCTCATCTCCTGGAAGGAAAGGGTTGCAGGCTTGTTGTTGCAGGCAGCCAGAAAAAGGGAACTGATCAGGATAAAACGGCGCATGGTGTTGAATTTTCAACAAATATACAGGATTGTCATTTTTGTGCCGGTCGCAGGAAAATCAGTTGTACGATGATGACTGCTGCAACAACTATTGAGAGCATAGCAAAATCAGCTCCCAGGTTACCGGCATCAGTTGATTTACCGAGGTAGTCTGTAATCATTGCACCTGCAAAAATGCCTGCTGTATTCAGGAAGCCATAAGCAGTAGCCCTTTGGTTCGGGCCAACAAATTGGCAAAGGATGGGCATATTGTTGGTATCGAAAAGTCCGAAACCAAAACCGAACAGAAAAGCTGCTCCTACCACATGAAAGACCGAATGCCCATAGCCCATGAGCAGCAAGGCTGGAATCGTCAGAGAGAGTCCGATGGCTCCCGTATAAATCCTCCCCTTGCTGTTGACTTTAAACCAACGGTCGCTCATCACACCCCCTACCAATACACCCAGGAGTGAGGAGAGGGAAATGCTGATGGTTGTCAGTGGTCC
Source organism: Bacteroidota bacterium (assembly GCA_039805245.1). Lineage (GTDB taxonomy): Bacteria > Bacteroidota > Bacteroidia > Chitinophagales > Chitinophagaceae > Pollutibacter. The sequence continues at coordinate 62,620 of JBDLUN010000144.1, read as the reverse complement.
TGCCACAGCCATTTCAATACCCAGGTTTTGGGCAATGAGCGTGGGGGCCCAATTTTTGATGGCCCATCCCGGCAGGCTGGGTACAGCAAAGTAGAGTACAATGATCCAAAAGGGAAAAGAACCCAACAAAGAGGCGATGGAGGCCAATGGTTTCACCCGGATAGCATCTTTTGTTTCAGGAGCAGGTTTGATATCCCTGATGAAAAAAATCAGGAGGATGGCATAGACAATACCGATGCCCCCAAAAAGTAAAAATGTCTGTTGCCAGGAGTAGTATTTGGAGATAGTGGAACCAAAGCCACCTAAAGCCTGCCCGATGTAAATCCCTGCCATGTGGATGCCCACTGCCAATGACCGCGAATGGTCGGGATGGCTTGAAGCGATCAGCGCCAAGCCTGCAGGGATATATAGCGCTTCACTGAAACCCATGACAGCACGAAGCAGGTAAAGTTGATCAAAATCCTGGGCAAAGCCCATAGAGCAGGTGACAGCAGACCAAACGAAAAGGCTGCTGATGATGAGCCATTTTTTATTGAAGAAATCGGCAATGACGCCTGAGAAGGCACTCATGGCACCATATACCCAGAGAAAGACCGCCATCAGCCTACCAAAATTGGTTGCCTGTTGCAGTTCCACAATATCCAATTGCATCGCCGGACGCATGGTGGAAATCATCTGCCTATCCATGTAATTGAGTAAGGCAACACCAGAGAGCAGGAAGACCAAACGCCAAGGATAGCTGATTTTGAATGACATGGTTGGATGCTTTGAAAAAAAAGAAAATTATTGGACTGCAGCAAATCCCTCCGCAGATAGAGAGCGTAAGCCTCAAACCGACTTGAGCGCGTCAAAACCAATGGACTCCAAATCTTGCAGGAAAGCAGCTTTTCTGGATTCCGGCATATCTATGAAAGGCAAGCGGAATGGGCCACAGTCGATGCCCACTGCCCGCATGAATGCTTTACCCGTAGCCATGCCACCATATTTGCCCAGCAGAGCAATCATGTCAATGGACTGCTGCTGGCAGGCTGCGGCTGTTTCCATATCACCATTGTTGAAAGCACTGATTAGCTTCTGGTACAAAGGCATGGCATAGTTATACGTACTGCCAATACCTGCTTTCCCACCTACTGCAAGTGCAGCCAAGAGCGATTCATCCCTACCCCACATGACTTCAAATTTTTTATGGCCATAATTGACACAGCTGGTGTACTCCGTGACGTCTTCATCAGTGTATTTGATTCCGGCCAGGTTGGGAATTTTCCCGTCCAGGAGCTTCAACAGCTGCGCCATGGGGAACCGTACTCCGGTGAATACAGGTATATGGTAATAGTAGAAAGAAAGTTCCGGGGCAGCAGCAGCCACATCTATGCAACAAGCGGCCAGTGCCTCAATGCTTGATGGTTTGAAATAGCTGGGGGCAGTCATCGAAAAACCATACAAACCTGCCTTTGCGGCATGCGCTGCCAGCTGCCTGCATTCAGCCAAGCAGTTTCCGCCCACAAAGAGTATGACCCGGAAATCGGGATCGCCTTGGGTGGCTGAAGCCCAGGCATCCGTCAGTGCCATTTTTTCATCCATGGTCATGGAAATGCCCTCACCGGTAGAACCGCAGATGAAAGCCCCTGCCACACCATTTTTTTTCAGGAATGCGTAATACGCAGGCACCAAACCAAGATTCAAACTGCCATCGGCATGAAAGGGAGTGAATGGGGCTGCTATCAAGCCCTCAAGATGTGTTGTGTTCATATTAATTGATTCTGGCAGGTTGGGTGATTTGACCCAACGGCCTTAGTATGAAGATAAGGTTATTTTAATATCACGAAAGGTCATTCCTGCTGTCCAACGGCAACCCAACCTTTTTGCCTGTTGCAGCACTTTGGTAGATAGCCAGTACAATTTCCACAGCCTTCCTGCCTTCCACGGCATCCACCAATGGGGTCCCATTGGTTTCGATGGCTTGCAGCATATCTTCAATCTGCAACTGATGACCTTTGAAACTGATATCTGCCGGGTTGGATGCACCGCCGCCGTGCGAGAGACCATTTTCCTGCATGCGCTTCTGAAGGGCAATATCTTCATCCCCCATCACCTCAAGCTCCCATTTGACGAGGTTGCTCTCCTGCAATACCGCTGTTCCGGCTGTACCATTGATTTCGATGCGTTTCAATTCTCCTGGAAAAATGGCTGTTGAACAGGTCATGTTCCCCAATGCCCCATTGGCAAATTCAACCACCGCCACCACTGTATCTTCAACAGCAATTGTTTTGTGCCTGCGGTTTGTTCTGAAAGCCTGCACAGCTTTAACCGGACCCATATACCATTGCAAGAGGTCAACCGAATGGATGCCTTGATTCATCAGTGCCCCACCGCCATCCAATTCCCAGGTTCCCCGCCAGGCATTGGATTGGTAATAGGCTTCACTGCGATACCATTTCACATAGGCATCCCCCAATACAATATCTCCAAATCTGGCTTCGGCAATTGCTTTTTTCAAATGCATAGCCTGATCGTAAAAGCGGGAAGGAAAAATAACTCCCACTTTGACACCATGTTGTTCAGCAGCGTTGATGATACGGTCGCACTTCTCCAGGGTTACCTCCAACGGTTTTTCAACCAGGCAATGCTTGCCGGCTGCAATACAGGCCAGCGTTGGATCCTGATGTGCACCAGATGGTGTGCAGATACAAACGATGTCAATCTCAGGATCTTGTAACATCGCATCAAGACTTTCAAATGCCTTGCAATTTTCCTTGCCTGCAAAAGCCTCCCTTTTTTGCGGGGTAGTGCTGAATACACCAACCAGTCTGGACTGGGGAATTTCCCTGATGGCCCGGGCATGAACGTGTGCAATCATTCCTGCCCCAATGATGCCAAAACCAAATTGTTTTTCCATAAGCGTTCCGTTACAATTCATCCAAAGATAGGGAAAGGCGGACCCGCAGATATGCAATGGAATACAAAAGGTGTAGGCACAGCAGTTCTTCTGAATGGCACCTTGAACGACAACAGGGAAACCGACAACAATTGGGTGTGGAGCCCACAGGGGGTAATCGACATGCATAAGCCGGAAAATTGGGGTTTTCTCCAGTTCAGGGACTGAATCCCAAAAAATAGTTTCGCAGAAAATTGACACATTCCCGATAAATTTTTAGATTCGTCTAAACTTTATTGGGAATGGTAAAATATACGGAGACCGAAGAAAATTACATCAAGGCCATTTTCCACCTGCAAAAGCAGACTGCCCAGGTATCCACACAAGAGTTGTCAGGTTCCCTGCAAACCGCACCGGCATCGGTAACGGATATGCTTAAGAAACTGAAAGCGAAAAAACTGCTGAATTACAAGCCCTATCATGGTTTCAGGCTAAGTGCAGAGGGCAACCGTGTAGCCCTAGGCATCATCCGCAGGCATCGGCTTTGGGAATTCTTTTTGGCAGACAAGCTTGATTTCCAATGGGATGAAGTACATGAGGTGGCCGAACAGCTCGAACATGTCAGCAGCCTTAAACTCATTGAAAAACTGGATGCATATTTAGGCTACCCTAAATTGGATCCGCATGGAGACCCTATTCCCGACCATAACGGAAACTTCAGAAACACACAATCATGAAACATACCGACCCCAACTACAGTTCCCTTAGCGAAGTTCACCACAGTGTAGACCCTGCCCATCAGCGCAAAGGCTGGAGGAGGGTGCTGGCATTCTTTGGGCCAGCATATCTTGTAAGTGTTGGCTATATGGATCCAGGCAACTGGGCCACAGATTTGGCTGGTGGCAGCCAATTTGGCTATAAGCTCATCTGGGTTTTGTTGATGAGTAACCTGATGGCATTACTGCTCCAAAGCCTGTCGGCCAGACTGGGTATTGTCCGTGGCCGAGATCTGGCCCAAGCCAATAGGGAAACCTATCCCAAAGGTGTCAATTTTGCCTTTTATATCCTGGCGGAAGTAGCCATTGCTGCAACTGACCTTGCCGAAATCCTCGGAATGGCTATTGGCATTCAGTTGCTCACCGGCTTGCCCCTGATTTGGGGAGTTTTGCTGACCGTAGCAGATACCTTTCTGTTCCTCTTCCTCCAGCGATTGGGCATCCGCAAGATGGAAGCCTTTATCATTTCCCTAGTGGGGATTATTGGATTCAGCTTCCTGACAGAAATGTTTCTGGCCAAGCCTGATTTGGGTGAAGTGGCCAAAGGTTTCATCCCTTCCATTCCCAATGAGCAGGCGCTTTACATTGCCATTGGTATCATAGGTGCAACCGTAATGCCCCATAACCTATACCTGCATTCGGCACTGGTGCAAACAAGGAAGATCAAACGGGATACTGCCGGTATCAAAAAATCGCTCAAACTGAACTTCATTGACAGTGCCATCGCACTGAACCTTGCTTTTTTTGTCAATGCGTTTATCCTGATCTTGGCAGCCACTGTATTTTACAGCTCCGGCAGAACCGATGTAGCCGAAATCAAACAGGCACATGAACTGCTCGCCCCCATGCTGGGTTCTTCATTGGCGCCAACACTCTTCGCCATCGCACTGATAGCATCCGGACAAAGTTCCACCATCACCGGAACAATGGCAGGTCAGATTGTGATGGAAGGCTACCTGCAGCTCAGGATTACACCTTGGGTGAGGCGGCTGATGACCCGTTTGATTGCTGTTGTACCGGCTGTGGTAGTCATCCTCATCAATGGTGAAAACAATATCGACAGCCTGCTGATATTTAGTCAGGTTATCCTGAGTATGCAACTCGGCTTCGCCATCATTCCCCTGATCCATTTTACAAGCGACAGAAAAACAATGGGCATCTTCACCATCAAACCCTGGTTGATTGTATTGGCATCATTAATCACATTGGTGCTTGTTTACCTGAACCTGCGCATGGTGTACGAACAGGCATCCCTGTTCTTCGAGGAGTCACAGTCCTTGTTGGGCAAGGCATTGATTATTGCTGGTGGATTGGCATACCTGACATTGCTATTGATGGCTATCTTCTATCCGCTTTTCGTCAAGATCTCCACACCTGAAACCAGTGTGCATCCCTTGCCAGAAAAACTGCAGCATGTGGTGATTCCTTTAAAGGCGAAAGCAGCTGCTCAAAAGATTGCCGTGGCCCTCGACTTCAGTAAGAACGACCACAAACTGATTGGTCATGCGCTGGGGCAAGGCACCAAAGAAAGCCATTACCTGTTGATACATATTGTGGAAAGTCCGGCCACCCGCTTCCTCGGCGATGCTGCAGATGATATGGAAACGCGAAACGACAAGGAGCGGATGGAAAAATTTGTTCAGGAGTTGAGAGACAAAGGATACACCGCCACAGGCTTATTGGGCTTTGACGGCAGGGTGAAAGAGATCGTCAGGATAGTGCGGGAACAACGGGCCGACCTGCTCGTCATTGGCTCGCACGGACATTCCGGCATCCGAGACGTGGTTTATGGCCAAACAGTGGATGCTGTGCGTCATGCCCTGCGCATACCCGTTTTGATTATCAATATCTGACGCTTGTGGATTTGTCGGGATGATGTATTTTCAAGTATGAAAAAGATCCTGACAGCCATTGCATTGATGTTGCATCTTTTCCCATATGCCCAAGTGCAGCGGGAAAGTATCCCTGCTTCAGACAGAAACGGAATCATTGCAGACCGGTTCATTTATGAATCTGCACCGTTCCCTGAATGCCATGCATCAACCATTGTTGAAACACCCAATGGGCTGGTGGCAGCTTGGTTTGGTGGCACCAGAGAAGGGCACAAGGATGTAAACATCTATATGAGCAGGTTTGTCGGCGGACAATGGTCGGCTCCAACCCTCGCAGCAGATGGCTTCATTGATGCTACAACACGTTACGCCTGCTATAATCCCGTATTGTTCCTTGCACCTGACGGGGAGTTGCTGTTATTTTATAAAATCGGTCCGAGGGTGGTTGATTGGACAGGCTGGATGAAGCGGTCAACTGATTTGGGACTCACCTGGGGGCCTGCAGAACGCCTGCCAGACGGCATCCTGGGCCCCATCCGCAACCAACCCTACTTTGCAGATGGTTTGCTGATTTGTCCTTCGAGTACGGAGCGAGATGGATGGAAAGTTCACTTTGAATTCACCAAAGACAATGGACGCACTTGGAGCAAAGGTCCAGACCTCAACGATGCCAAACCCATTAGCGGTATCCAGCCGGCTGTGCTGAGACATGACAGCAAAACATTGCAAGCCCTGACACGCAGCCAGAACCGCACCATCAATGAAACCTGGAGCTACGATAATGGTCGCACCTGGCAACCTTTGCAGCAAACCCCCATGCCCAACAACAATTCAGGCATTGATGCCATCACCTTAAGGGATGGCAGGCATTTGCTGGTTTATAACAATGTGAAACCTCCGGAATCTGTTAAAGAAGGATGGGGCGGACGATCACCTTTGAATATTGCGATCTCTCGTGACGGGAAAAACTGGGAGCCTTTGGCCATCCTGGAAAATGAGCCTAAGATGGAGTTTTCCTACCCATATGTCATTCAAACCGCTGATGGCCTGGTGCATATCACCTATACCTGGAAGCGGAAGAAAATCAAACATGTGTTGCTGAAAGTGGAATAAGATCTATATCAGCTTTTGTATGAATATCAGCGAAGTGTTCCTGCCGCAGCCTGAATGGCTTGCAGGCTAATGAAAAATTTGGAGCGGAGTTCAGCATACTTCTGTTCCGTTTCAAGCAGCTTATTTTCCCTTGCATTTACCAGGAAAAGGCTGCTCTCACCCAAATTGAACTTCGTTTCCTCCGCCTGCAACAACAGTTGCTGATTCAGGGTATTCTGCTGCATAAAAAGGACCTGTTGTTGCATGGCCAATATCTCAGCATACACTGCCTTCACTTTGTTACCGATTTCCAGTTTGAGTTTGTCCAATTCCAACAGGTTGTCTTGCAACTTCAATTTGGCCAAGCGGTAATCACCCCTTGCCTCCCGCTGAAACAAAGGCAATGCAAATTGAGCCCCATACTTATAGTTGTTCTCAAACAGGGGTTGCGAAAAAGTCTTGTTCAACCCATAGCCTTTGTTGAGAAAATTATAACTGATATCGAATTTCGGTAAGAGCGATTGGAACTTGGCCCTTTTTTCAATGGTTAACACATCCCCTTTCAACTGTGTATTCATCAGCTTAGGATGTGTTTCCAAAGCCAGTTTCAGCATATCATCCAAAACGGGAACAGGATAAGCCTTTACCGGTACAGCCATCCAGGAAGTATCAGGCAAAACCTCTTCAGGCAGATCATACGGTTTGCTCTCGGGTGTCCACATGAAATTGCCGAGCATCAGTCTTGCCTTCTGCAGCTCATATCCAGCCTGGCTTTGCATGACCTGTACAGCCTGCAGTTGAGCCATTGCTTCTACGGTATCAATGGCTGCACGGTCGCCAGACAACCAGGACTTGCGTACCAGGTTGTAACGGTTTTCACTGACGGTTAAAGCCTTAGAAAGCACAGCATTGACCCGGTGTGCTGCTGCCCATTTCCAGTAAGTCATACTGGCTTCCAGCAACAATTCATTGATCATCAGCCTCTGCTCTTGCTGACTCATGCGAACAAAAAGTTTGCCCTGTTGCACGGCCGCCCTGCGTTTATCGAAGAGCAAGCCCTTCAGCACAGGAATGGAAATGCCGACATAAGTGCTTTTATCAGTGGTCAAAGACGGGTCTGTACGAAGACCTGTATTGTTTTCCAATCCTGCTTTGATATCCACCCCAAACCAGGTTGGTATTTTCAGCGTTTGACTGTTGTAATTGAAATAATCCGTTCCGTTGAAGGTTTTCTGCTCCAGGGTATTGTAGAAGGATGGATCAAAGAGTCCCCTTGCAGCCTGCAATGCCGCATCAGCTTGCGCAACTTCAAGTTTGGCCTGGCGTACAACCGGGTGATAATTGCGGATGATTGCATTGGCATCTTCCAGGGAAAGATATTTCTCTTGGGCATGCAGGGTACTGAGGCAGGCAAAAAGGCAAATGATCAGTTTGTACATATCATTTCTTTTTGTCTTTGGATACTGTTCCCGGCAGGTAATATTCTGGTGGGAAGCCATTGATCTGACGCCACAATTCATACCAGATACTCACGTTCTTCAGCATGGCAAAGCCTTTGACACCGGCTCCAAAGCGGACATTGACAGGCCACTGTTTTTCATTTTTACCCGGTACAACCAAAATCCTGAATTTACCGTTGGGATTGACGTTTGTTTCTACTGCAATGACTTCACCTAAAAATGTACCATAGCTGGCAGCAGGCCATCCTGAAAAAACGATGGCCGGAAAACCATCGAAAATGAGTCGCACCTCTTGACCCTTGCTGATCAACACCAGGTCTTGTGGAGCCACATACAATTCCACTGCCAGGTCGGTTTGGGTAGGCACAATTTCTGCAATCGTTTCACCTTCCTTAACCATTTCGTTGAGGCCCTGTTTTTTGGCACTGATCAATTGCCCATCCTGAGGTGCCAGCAGCCAGCGCTGACTCCCCCTAATAGCGTAGTTGGCCAATTGGTTGGTGTTTTTAGCCAAATCTCCTCCAGTTGAAGCCACTTCACTGCGTGCGCCTGCAATTTCACTTTTGGCCTTGAAGATTTTGTCTGCAGCGTCCTGGCTGACACCCTTCATATCAATTTCTGTGATGGTGATATCCTGACGGGTATTGAAAAACTTTTGTCTTTTTTCAGTAGCAGAGGCCTGCATTTTATTGTATTGGGCAGTCCTACGTTCCAATTCAGTCAGGGCTATTATGCCTTCGCTGAACATTTGTTTGGCACGGTTGAATTGCTGAGTGGCGATACCCAAGTCGATTTCTGCTGCCGTAAGTTCAGCACTGTCGCTTATCACTTTGCGTTTCAGCTGTTCCAGCTTGTTTTCCAGGGAACTGAGTTTGAAGTCCCGCGACATTTCAATGGCTGCCACTTGACTTTCCGTTGCACTAATCTTATCCTCGTAAAAACCAATTTTTTGCTGCTTGGAAAGGATCTGTTCTTCGGTCCGTTGCAGGAGTTGAGGATCCAGGTAATCATCCTTCACATCAGCCAACTGCACCAGGGTATCCCCCTTTTTGACCATATCGCCTTCTTTCACCCACCATTTGATGATTCTGCCGGGGATGATGGCATTGATTTCCTGTGGACGCTGGTCCTGATACAAGGTGGTTACCGTTCCTGAGGCATTGATATTTTGCGTCCAGGGCAAAAACAGCAGGATGGCCAAGAAGGTCAGGATACCTGAGAACCAATATTTCACGTTGCTTTCCCGATGTGCCCGGTAAATCTTTTCAGGCGCTTGAGGAGCATAGCCTGTCTCCTTTTCGATGGTTCGGATAATGTTTTTCATATCAGATCTTTCCCTCCTCTTGCAGTATCATCAAGGGACTACCGCTTTTTTTAACCTTACCGTTTTCCAGGATGACCAGCTTGTCACACTGCTTTGCGAATTCAATATTACCTGTTACCACAAGCATACTGGTATTTTTCAATTCCAACAGATGATGCTCAATTTTTCGCCACTGTTCCCCACCTGCCATTTCAAAGGGTTCGTCTAGCAGGAGTAATTCCGGATTTCCGGTGAAGGCCCTGAGTAGCAGGATTTTTTTGGCAATAATGCTGGAGAGTCCCTTTCCGGTGGGTTGCAGCAGGGTATCAAATCCTGCCGGTAGGGAACTGAGGAATGACTTCAGTCCTACCATTTCCACCAGAGGCATCAAGGTTTGAATCTCAATGGCAGGGTCACCCATGGTGATGTTTTCAAGCAGGGTTCCCTCAAATATATCCTGATCATGGTAAAATACACCAATGTGTTTACGGTAAGCTTCTGGCTGGTAATTACCGATGGGTATACCATTAACCAGCACCGAACCCTGCTGATGTTGCAAGGCTCCCGTCACCACTTCCAACAGTGTTGATTTGCCGGAGGAAGCATCACCCATGATGCAAACTTTCTCTCCGGGCATCATAGATAAATTGATGCCACTGAGTATGGGCTTGCTTTCATCAAATCCTACGGTGAGGTTTTCCAAGTGGAGAGCAATGCCCAGGTTGTTCGGACGAAACAACATGCTACCTCCCGTTTCAATTTCTTTATCGGTTACTTTGGTGAGTTTATCGATGCTGGTCAGCAGGTCATAGGCTTTATCCAGGCTGAGGATCAGCTTTTCTACAGCAGCGAGCACAGTGAGGATGACGATTTCGGCTGCGATAAACTGACCCAGATTGAGCTGTTGATCCATCAACAGAAACGCTCCGATGATCAGCATGGCAGCGGTGATCAGCAATTTGAAAAATATCAATGACCAATACTGGAATTTTAAGACTTGGAAATGTTCTGTTCGCGCTTTCAGATAGCCTTCCAGGATTTTATCCGTTTTCTTCAGGTGGATGCTATTGTTTCCGGCAACCTTAAATGTTTTGAAGGTTCTCGCGAGCTCTTCCAGCCAACCGGCTACGCTATACTTGTAATTGCTTTCCCTAAGGGATGCTGCCAGTCCGGGTTTGGAGGTATAATACAACACTGCATACAGTATAGTCAACAAAAGCAAACCCAATACAATGAATACCGGATTGTAAAAAGAAAGCAGTATCAATCCGAAAAGTATTTGGATGACTGCCAATGGGATATCGATCAATAATTTGGAAAGTGCTTTTTGGAGGGAAACCGTATCAAAGAATCGGTTCACCAATTCAGGCAGGTGGTATTGGTCTGTTGAAGCGACCTTCAGTTTGGGGATGATATAAGTAAATTCCAATGCGTAGCGGGTGAAGATCCGTTGCTGGATTTTTTCAACAACGCGCATTTGGCTCACTTGCAGCACACCAGCAGACAGCACCCCCAAAACAACCATCACAATCAACAGCCACATGGAAGCGGGTAGTTTGCTTTGTCCTGCTGCAACTTGTGCAAAATTGATGATGGCTTGGATGCCTAAGGGAAGAGAAAGCTGTATAAGCCCGCTCAGCATGGCAAAAAAATAGATGGCCGAAACCTCTTTTTTTTCAAGCCTTATTACTTCAAAAAATCTGCTGATGGATTTCCCGAGGGAAACCTCCACATCGATGCCTGCCATACCGGAAATTTAGAACTACAACAAAGAAGCCATAACAAGGGACATATGGTTTTGTTCAATACCATTCCCCGCTATTGGGATGCGAAATTATCCCTTCCTGATAAAAGAAAACGTTAATTTATGGCCTCATCACCATCGGCGGGGCTGCCAGTGAGCCCTCTGGAATTTCGAGAGGGATATTCGCCAGGATCACATCTTTCAAGGCCTCCACGAGGGATTCTTTGACATAATACCGGTAAGTTACCAAACCAATTTCCCTTACCGGAGCCGGGGCTTTGAAATAACGGATGTTTTTCCGCTCTTGCTCACTCATTTCCTTGATAGCCAACATTGGCAATACCGTCATACCATCCATGATGTCGATAACCTTCTTAAGGGTTTTGAGGCTACCGGCTTCAAATTCCAATTGGTGCAAATCCCTTTCCCTTTCTTTCAGTTCACAAAGGTTGACCACCTGGGTACGCATGCAATGTCCTTCTTCCAATAACCAAAGCTGGCTATGATCGATGTCAGAAGGCATGACATAGGTTTTTTCGAGAAGTCTCTGGTTGTCTGAAGCATAAACCACAAATTCTTCATTGAACAGATGGTGTTCCACCAATCCTTTTTTACCCAGGGGAATGGCCATCAATCCGGCATCCAAGTCACCCTGCTCCAGCTTGTAGATGATCTCATCTGTGGTGACTTCACTTATTTTCAATTTAACAAAAGGGTATTTGTGAAGAAAGTCCTTTACGAATAAGGGCAGGACGTAAGGTGCCAATGTGGGTATTACCCCGAGCCTCAGTTCACCTTTCAAGACCCCCTTTTCCGAGCCAATGATTTCATCCATACGCGATGCTTCCTGGATGATGACGCGGGCCTGTGATATGATTCTTTTCCCTACAGAGGTTGGTACCAATGGTTTTTTGCTTCTGTCGAACAGTTTCACCCCAAGCTCATCTTCAAGTTTCTTGACCATCATGCTCAAGGTGGCTTGTGTGACATGGCATTTTTCTGCAGCCGTTACAAAGTGCCTATGATCATCCAGTGCGATGACATACTCCAATTGCTGAATATTCATAATTCTACTAATATAAGGCTGAAATAGATATGACTAATATAGATAAAACCAATATAGATAATATAGATTAACTCTATGCCTAGATAGAATATTTCAGTTTGTTAAATGTTTAATATTCACTCATATTTGCCAAACGCTAAGTTAACAAATCCTTTTCCTTTTTGCAAGTCCTTATACATTGCAAGGAAGACCTCAGCAAATCAGTTCCGCATTGGAACCCTGCTTAAATCCCAAAAGATACTATCAAAAACCTGGCAAAAGCACCAAAATAAATTGATAATCAATAACTTGATTTGATATAGATAATATTGATACCGGTACTCGAGACCTACCAGTAAAATTTTAGATCCAATAATGTCAGAATTGAAAAATCATCGGGCTTTCGGGCCTAGTGCGAGCGTTAAGAGTTATTAGACAAACGAGGGGGTATTTCTATACCCCCTCTCTTTTTTATCCTTGTCTTTTTTCAATGACCATCCTACTGCCCCTTCTTTCCGGAGCTGGAGCAGGTCTTTGTCGGGGATCATTGCGTTGTTGGAATCCACCTTTCCGACCTGATGGCTGTTCTTGTCTTATGGAAGGTTTTGACTTAGATGAGCCTATTGCAGACATGCCAACCGGACTTACATCCAATACATGGGGGTGATCTGCTATAACGGGAACCACTTTGCCAATCAGCTTCTGTATGTCCCGGAGGTATTCCCTTTCTTCAAGATCGCAAAATGACAGCGCGATGCCACTGGCTCCGGCGCGTCCGGTTCTACCAATCCTATGCACATAGGTTTCCGGTACATTGGGCAGTTCATAATTGACTACGTGGGTGAGTTCGTCAATATCGATACCCCTCGCGGCTATATCTGTTGCCACCAGCACACGGGTGGTTCCACTTTTGAAATTGGCCAATGCTCGCTGCCGGGCATTCTGGGATTTGTTACCATGAATGGCTTCGGCAGGAATACCGTGTTTGTGCAAATCCTTGACCACCTTATCAGATCCATGTTTGGTGCGGGCAAAAACCAATACGCGTTCAATAGATTTGTCATGTAGGATATGAACAAGCAGGTGTTTCTTATCGCCCTTATCAACATAATAAACAGCCTGTGCAATGGTCTGTGCGGTGGATGACACTGGAGTCACTTCCACCTTGACAGGCCTATTCAGGATATTGTCTGCCAGCGTAGCGATTTCAGCAGGCATGGTGGCGGAGAAGAACAATGTTTGGCGTTTCGCAGGCAATTTGGCAATCACTTTGCGCACATCATGGATAAATCCCATGTCCAGCATCCTATCGGCCTCATCCAGCACAAAAATGCTGATCTGTGTCAGGCTGATGAATCCCTGTTGCATGAGATCAAGCAACCTACCTGGTGTGGCGATGAGTATATCTGTACCCCTGCGAAGGGCTTCCGTTTGGGGGTGTTGGGAAACCCCTCCAAAAATGACCAAATGCTTCAATCCCAGATGTTTTCCATAAACGCCGATACTCTCTGCAATCTGGATTGCCAGTTCCCTTGTGGGAGTAAGGATGAGTGTACTGATTCCTTTGGGCAATGTGCCCTGCTGTTTGGCCAGATAGAGTTGTTGCAGGATGGGAAGGGAAAAGGCTGCTGTTTTTCCTGTACCTGTTTGTGCACATCCCAGAAGGTCTCTTCCTTCAAGGGCTACAGGGATGGATTGTTGTTGGATGGGGGTGGGGGTACTGTAACCCTCTGTTTCGAGCGACCTCAAGATGGGCTCGATCAAATTCAATGCTTTGAATGACAATGTGTAAAATTTAAGTGTGAATGCTGCATGGCAGCACTATATAACCTGCCTAAAATGACCTGATGAACTTTGATACGTAAGAATAACAGGGATGATGAGAGACTATATGAATACTGCAAAGTTAGTGAAAAAACGGTAAATGCTATATTTCGATCATGGTGAAAGCCATTGGGCCTCCTGAACAGACCCATTGCCATACCTGAAAACGGCCCTGCGGTTACCGGTATGGTGTGTATAATACCATTCCATCCAGTTGATTGCCGTTTCCACTACTACAAAATAATCAAAGCCCACTTCGCTTTCTTCCTGGGTGTAAGCAAAAGCAGTCAATGCAGGATTAAGTCCTGTAGAAGGTTCAATTTGAGGTACTGATGGAGCTATGGCCGACATGTAATATCTTCTGCTGTGGTGTCCTGTTTTAAGCCAATGCTCCCTGCAAAGGTCGTCCTGATGATGCAGGTGAATCCGACCACTCAACCTGATTTGCGTGGCAGCCGACTGGTCATAAAACAACCAGGAAAGGGTATCCACTTTTTCAAAATCCTGCATCTTTTTGCTTCTCCCGTCGGTGTGCAAGAAGAGTTTCTTTCCTACTGCATCAGTACGCCTCAAAACAACGGTGCGCATGAGGGCTATGCCATCAACGGCAGTGGCAATGGACGCCTGGTGCATGGGGGATTTCCGGCTGGAAGCCCCACCATGCAACAGTGTCCAACAAATCTCTTCAACGGCTTGAAGTGAAGACAAATGTTCTGGCGTATACAAATCTGGATTCATGGCATCATTTGGCTGCAGTTGTAGTTTCAGGCATCTGTATGGCAATGATACGGGAGGAGGCTTTGCTGATCAGTTTGGCGGCATCGCTCAAATCCTGCAAACTCAGTGCATCGTAATACTTTTCAGCGTTTACAATCCTGTCGGCAGACCTTTCGCCCCGGGCAACATCCTGCAGGGCAGCAAGCCAGTAGGCATTCGTTTTGCTGTCTACTTTGTATTTTTCAACCCATGCTTTTTTGACTTTGTCGACATAAGACTGGTCAATCCCCTTGGCAGCAATGCGGCCGAGTTCATGGTTGAATGATGCAATCAGTGTATCTACTTTAGCCGGTCCACAAGGCAATTGCAGGATCATTTGGAAGGCGCCGTATGGCGTTTTATTAACACCGGCATTGGTGCCACCCCCATAGATACCCTGTATTTTCTCACGCATTTCCTCTGTGATGATGATGTTCAATGCATCACTCAAACCATTCAATTGCAGCGCTAAAGCCTCACTGTAGGGGATATCCCCGGCAAAAACCCCCACGATCAGGCTCTTATCTTCTTTCCCTTTTTTGACCCTGAAAGTCTGTTGGCCTTTGGCAATACGCACTTTATTGTCTACTGCTACCGGCTTGGAAACAGCAGGCAAACCTGCTACATATTTTTCCAGCAGGGCTACCACTTCCCGCTCATCGAAACTGCCTACGATACTGATGTGCATGCCACCCAAATCGCCTAACAATTCCTTATAGACAGCCATACTCCTATTAAGGTCGATTTTTTCAAAATGGGCTGTCTTGGGAACAGCCGTTGGAGCAAGCGGATTGGCGTTGTACATGACTTGGTTCAGTGTATCAATGAATGCCACTTGTGGATTGGCGCCCAACATGGCAACCTGTGCCTTACCGCGCTGGATAACAGCATTATAGAGTCCGCTGTCTTTTCTGGGTTCCCTAACATAGAGGTTAAGGAGCTGGAAAAGTACTTCCAGGTCCTTTTTGCTGCTGGAGCCAGAAAAACCGGAGGTGTAATTGCTGATGGTAGGCCTCAAGG
This sequence comes from Bacteroidota bacterium, assembly GCA_039805245.1. Lineage (GTDB taxonomy): Bacteria > Bacteroidota > Bacteroidia > Chitinophagales > Chitinophagaceae > Pollutibacter. Next base: position 46,893 of record JBDLUN010000144.1, on the reverse strand, counting down.
AGCTCACCTTACCGGCGAGGGCTTTGGTGAGGTCGGTTGGACTGAACGCACCCACACCCATGGCGGAGATTATGCCCACTGCATTTTCAGCGTTGTATTTGTCGGCCAAGCCATAGTTGGACAAACCACCGGGCTTGGAAGCGGCAAAGAGAATCTGGTCATTTTTGAAATCGGTTGCTTTCAGGGAAACCTTTATGCCATTGGATAAAACCAACTCGGTGGTACCCAAAACAGTGTTGGCAGATTTGGAAACAACTTTTCCTGCTTTGGGCATGGTATTAAGCAAACTGGCCGCTACCGCTTTTTCCTCATAGGGTTTGATGTTGGGGTCAGTAGCTTTGCTGTCCAGCATAGCCAGTATCGCCGGGGTGGCAGGCAGGTTGGCGTTTCCTTCCGGACCCATCACGTAGGTGAACCTGTTTTTTTCGTTCTTGAAAATATCTGTAACAGCATTGACTTCCCCAATGGCAATACCCGGCAACATGGTTTTGACCATTTCAAATTCCGTGTCAATACCGGGAATGGACTCCCCTTCGGTAAAATTCCTGATGTATTCATCAGCATATTGCGCAGATTCTGTTTTGTCCCTGTTGTTCCAGCTGCGTTCATAGCTGCTCAAGATATTCTTTTTGGCCCTTTCCAGTTCAGCTGCAGTAAAGCCAAAGCGCTTGACACTTTCCACTGCCGTGAGTGCTGCATCAATACCTTTCTTGACGTCATTGGTACCGGTTCCACCCTGGATGGTGAAAGACTGGTAGTTTCGGGCATAGCCGCCGAAACCGGCATAGGCATATACGAATGGCGGATTCTCCTGCTGTGTGAGTTCCCGGAGACGGCTGCCTAACATGGAGGTATAGAGGTTATGGATCAATTCCTTGCGGTATTCACCTGCTGTAGTGGCCTTTTGGTAAGACACTGCAGGATAATTGATTGCAAACTCAAAGCCTGTAGCTTCTTTATCAGTTACTACCATGGCTGTATTGTCTGCATAAGGTGGAACGACAGCATAATCTCTTGCTCTGGGTTGTGCTGGTGATTTCAGTCCGGAAAAATGCTTTTCAATAAGCCCTTTGGCACGGTCAACAGGCAGATCTCCTACAACCACTACAGCCATCAGTTCAGGGCGATACCAATCGCTGTAAAAACGCCTGATGGCATCAGGTTGAAAATTTTTGATGATGCTGTCGTTGCCAATAGGTAAGCGTTGTGCATACTTTGAACCCTTAAACAAGGCTGGGTAAACCTTTTTGAACATCCTTTCCTCACCGCTTTTTCCCAATCGGCTTTCTTCGAGGATGACTCCACGTTCGCTGTTGATATCTTCTGTGTTGTATGAAACCTGATGTGCCCAGTCTTCCAGGATCTGGAATCCCTTTTCCAAGTTGTCTGGTTGATCAGCAGGAATGGGCAGGATATAAACCGTTTCATCAAAACCGGTATAGGCATTCAGGTCGTTACCGAATTCAACACCAATACCCTGCAGGTAAGAAACGATATCATTCTTTTTGAAATTTTGGGTACCATTGAAGGCCATATGCTCCGCAAAGTGTGCCAAACCCTGCTGGTCATCATCCTCCATGATAGATCCCACTTTCACCACCAGTCGCAATTCCAATTTCTTTTCCGGCTTCTTGTTTTCACGGATATAATAGGTCAGTCCGTTCCCTAACTTGCCCTTGACCAGTTTGCCATCTTGTGGCAAAGGGGATGTTGGATTAAATTGGGCAAGGGAAAACTCTGCTAAAAAAAGAAAAATCAGGGATATGAACAGCACCGCGTACTTTTTCATGCAATCAGATTTAGGCTGCAAAGATAGTCCCGTTGTAATGCGTTGACAAAACAAAACCCATGGATATCCATGGGTTTTGAGTTTTAGGGTGCTGTTTCATAAATCAGCGGTGCCAATAGGCGAATATATTGGGTGGTACCACTGCATAATGTATAAGTTGAAATTCGTTTATTTATTAATAAGATGTGGGGTAATAGGTGATGAAATAGGTGGAAAAATAGGTTACGCGACAGTAAACCCAAAGTTGAATAAGTCGATTTTTGTCTAAAACCAAATTCCGTACTCCATTGATAATCTGATATTTATACCTAATTAAATTGGTAATTCACCAACTTTCAGGTGGTTCTTTATCTTCCAACTTTACCGGCCCTGCTTGGTATCCAAAAAATAGCAATACCTGGTTTACCTTATCCAAACGCAAGGTTTTTTTTCCTTGCTCCAAATCGCGGATAAAGCGCAAGCCGACCCCAGACTTCAATGCCAGGGTAATCTGGGTCAGTTTGAGCATTTTTCGTTGTTGCCTGACGAAGATGGAGATATTCATATGCATCCCGATGGGGTATATTTTATAAGGACCTGTCAGGCTTGATACCCGATATGGTATAAACATTTTCGAAATAAATTCCGGAAGGTGACTTTTAGCAAAATCCTTTGATTAACAAGGTTAATTTCAATCTTGGTAGCAAACTTTTTTGTTAATTCAAATCCTGTATGACATGAAAAACTTTATCATCAAATCAGCCTTTCTATGCTTGGCATCAGGGGCAATTCCGCCTTCAGATGCTTCAGCAACCAACTATTACGTTGACCCCTCTTCCACTTCAGCAACGACTAACGGTACACTGGCCAATCCTTGGAAAACAATCAGTCAGATGAATGCAGGAACCGCCCTCCTGAATCCTGGGGATACTGTATTCTTCAAAAAGGGGCAACAATATTCAGGCAGATTCAGCATTCAGCGGTCTGGAGCAGCAGGTAAGCCCATTGTGTACACCAGCTATGGAACAGGTGAATTACCCGAAATGAACAATTCCATATCCGATATCATCAGCATCAGCAATAAACAGTATATAGTCATTGATGGGTTGAAAATCACGGACCGATCCATCAGCACCACAGACCATGCGGTACAAGCAAAAGTGAGTTACGCAATCAATATTGCAAATTCACCCTATTGCACCATCAGTAATTGCGACATTTCACTGGTGGGCGTAGGCATATCGGTTACTACCGGTTCCAATTACACCACCATAACCGGAAACTACATGCATAACCTGCGCATGGTACGGAACACCCCTACCAGTATTAACCCGGATGATGATTATGGTGCCAACCCAATGGTTGTTGGCAGTTCAAACAACATCATATCCAAAAACCGTTTTGAAGAATGCTGGGCATCCAGTTACGACTATGGTTTTGATGGTGGTGCTGTTGAATTCTTTGGCGCTGCCATGAACAACAATCAGGTCATCTACAACACGGCCATCAACTGCAATGGTTTTCTGGAAATTGGGAGCAGCACTGGTGGGGTGGCGGAAAACAACCTGATTGCCTACAATAAAGTCATCAACTGCGGCATCATTGGGGTGTACCAAAATGGATCAACCTTTACTGTATCCGTCAAAAACCTTCAATACTATAATAATGTCATCATAGAAACTGTGAAGCAATACACCAAGCCCGGAAGTCTTTTTTGGATGGCTGGTACCGGTAATGCCGGTTTGGTGGTGTTGAAAAACAATATCTTCTGGTTATCATCAGGGGTAAATCTGGCCAGCAGCAAGTTCAACAGCGGCCAGATGATCCATACCAACAACATTTACCGGATGAGTTCTGGCACACTCGGAATCACGCTGAACAGTTCGGAGTTGCTGGATGGCACGTTGAGTCTTTTCTCCAGTGTTTCCGGCGATCCAGGGTCATGGAACCTTGACCCATTGAGTAGTTCAAGAGCGATTAATTTCGGGGTGCCAGTGGGATTGAATCTCGATTTTAAAGGACAGCCCATCAATGGAAATCCTGATGCCGGCATCATAGAATATGTCTCTGCTAATACGGTCAGGCCTACAGCAATGGTCTTATCAGCTAACAGTGGAACCATCAATTGCTTTGGCGAAACAACATCGGTTACCGTTTCAGCAACAGGAGGTACCAGTCCTTATACCGGTACTGGCGTTTTCAAAGCAGGAGCGGGCAAACATGTTTATTTTGTAAGTGATGCCGGAGGAAACAGAGATTCCGTTACTGTAACACTCACACAACCACAAGCCGTTTCTGCCTCAATTACAGCAGGCAGCATTACCACAGCGGGTGGCAGTACTTCAGTAACCGTTTCTGCTGCAGGAGGAACCATTCCGTATAGCTATAATGTGAATGGGGGCGCCTATCAAGCAGACCCTGTCTTCAGCAATTTGACAGCTGGAAACTATACCTTCAATATCAGAGACTACAATGGCTGTATGTCAACCAAATCACTCATCCTTGCAGAAAGCACAAACGACTATTATAATCCGAGGTTCAAGGTGAGCATTTGGCCCAATCCAACCACCAACTATTTCAAATTACAGGTCAGCAGAATACATGGCCCTTATACAGTTTACATCGATGTGTACAATGCCCAAGGGTTGTGGATGTATTCCACCAAAGGGGATATTTACTCACAATATGTTTTTGGCCATAATTTTCCAGCAGGGAGTTATTATGTGAAAGTGAAGATTGGTTCAGGTGTCAGATCATTGGTGGTTGTCAAATTATAAAAAAGTCAATAGGCATTTTTATCCCCTTTGACAACACCATAAGCGGTCAGGAAAACGATACGCAGATCCAACCATATGCTCCAGTTTTCCAGATACCAGAGGTCGTTTGACACCCGCATTCTCAACTGGTCCGGATGGGTAATTTCCCCCCTAAAGCCATTCACTTGGGCCCATCCGGTTATACCAGGCTTCAGCAGTTGCCTGATCATGTAATGATCAACAAGTTGTGCAAACTCATGGGTATGTTGCAGCATGTGTGGCCTCGGCCCCACAATACTCATATCCCCATTGAAAACATTGAAAAACTGTGGGAACTCATCCAGGCTTGTTTTGCGCAGGAATGCGCCGATTCGGGTAACCCTAGAATCTTTTCTCGTAGCCTGAATATGTTCAGATTGCGGGGTTGTGCGCATACTCCTGAATTTGAAACACCTGAAAGGCTTATCGTTCATGCCAGTTCGCATTTGCATAAAAAAAACAGGCCCTTTTGATTCCAGTAAAATCAACAACGAAAGAATGGGCACCAACCAGGAAAGTACAAAAATGATGACCAGTGAACTGACTGCCACATCAAAAGCCCTTTTTTTGATTTTATTGCCCAAATCGTCAAGAGGATCTGCATGGGGAGAGAGGATGGGCAGATCATTGATATAATCCATGTGAAAGGGACGGCTGAAGAATGAACTCAGGCTTGGAACCACTTTAAATCGGATGCATTTTTTTTCCGATTCATGCATCAACAGGTATATTGAAGCATCCTCTTCCGGTGAGATGGTGGAAAATATTTCCTGGATATTCATAGCGCTGGCAGTTTGTACAGCATTGGAAACATCCGACAATATCGGATAGTGCGTCAGTTCCTGGATTTGATTGGGATTGGCAAAAAATCCGACCAGCTCCGTATTGATGCCATCCTCTTCCAGGTAACCTGCCAGTTTCTTTGCCGTATCATTGTAGCCCAAGATTACAACCCTGTTGATCAGATCCTCTTGCTTCACCAATTGCTTTTTCAACCAGAAATATAGAAACCTTACCATCACCAGCCCTGAAAGAAACAAAAGCAACACCTCCAAAACGAGGAGCCTAAAAGAGATGGCAAAAGGTGAGAAAAGCAGATATATCATCAAGAACAATGCCAGCAGCATGTATGTCTGAACTGTTTTTTTGGCAAACAATTCAAACTTCAAAATGGAATTCCCTGCATATAGTGCTGATAATAATGACGGTAAAACCCAGCAGCAATTGACCAGCAGCGCGGGAAGGGTAACTGGATAATCTTCTGCTAAAAACAATTGGCTGTTGAACAGGTAACCACCCAACATGGCCAGATTCAGCATCAGCAAATCCAGAAAAACAAACAACACCTGCAATGATTTTACAAATTCTCGGTTCATTGAAACAGCATTTACATGGATTCTGCTTCCATGGGTACAAGCAAAGGGACAGCATGTCTTTCTAAGATCTTATCGATGATCCTGTCTGCAGTTTTACCGTCCCAAAGGGCAGGAATAGTCCCTTTTTTCCATTGCCCAGCCAAAAGGATATCAAGCCTGTCTTGTAATTTGACAAGATCATCACCTACGAGCTCATTTGTACCCAAACTAACTGTTTCTGGTCGCTCTGTAGAATCACGTAAGGTGATGCAGGGTATATTCAGTACAGTTGTCTCTTCCGTTATGCCTCCAGAATCGGTTATCACGCCTCGTGCATTTTTGATCAGGTACATGAATTCAAGGTACCCTTGTGGGCCGGTGAGTTTGAACAACTTATGGTTATCTGACAGGGCAGTAATTGTTTTTTGCGTTCTGGGATGAACAGGAAAAACCATGGGCAAACCACGGGAGCTCTGTTCCAATACAGTTAAAATGGATTGCAATTTATCGGGATCGTCCACATTGGAAGGTCTGTGTAAGGTTATCAGCAGGTAATTGCCTGAAGACAAGCCGAAATCCTCCCAAAAATCAGGTTGTTTGATACCATCCAAATGGTGATAAAGTGTATCGATCATGGTATTGCCAACAAAATGAATCCGATCAGCACTGACTTGCAGGTTCTTTAGGTTGTTGGCCGCCATAATTGTAGTAGTATAAAACTCATCCGTTATGGCATCTGTTACCATCCTGTTGATTTCTTCCGGCATCTGCATATCACCGGAACGGATGCCTGCTTCCACATGCGCTACAGGAATACCCAATTTCTTGGCTGTAATGGTTGCAGCCATCGTAGATGTTACATCGCCAACAACAATAACCAGATCAGGTGGGAACAACTGCAGTTCCCGTTCAAAACCCAACATGACTGATGATGTTTGTTCTGCTTGGCTTCCGCCGCCAGCACCAAGGTTGACATCAGGGGTTGGAATACCCAGCTGCTCAAAAAAAGTACTGCTCATTACGGTATCAAAATGCTGCCCGGTATGTACTAGCCTGAAATGCAAATCAAATCCATTGGCCTGACGCGCTTCTATGGCCCTGATCAAAGGTGCAATTTTCATGAAATTAGGTCGGGCTCCTGCTACAAGTGTTATTTTCATACAACTGCTTTTATGTGGTGTATTTGTTCATTTTGAATTCGAGGTGCATCAAATTGGTGGATCAACTGAACCGTCTGTTCAATATGTTGTGAGGAGGAAGCTCCAAATAAAATGGATTCAACCCCTGGCAATGAACATACATATTCAAGTGAAGCAGCAGGACTGGAAGCGCCGCCAGAAAAAACCTGCATAGCAATGACCCTGCAATCGCCTGCGGCAATAGATGCTTCATATAGATTTTTGCCACCAGACATGCGAAAGCCGTCTTTATTGATTGAAGTACAAATCAGCGGATTTTGAATTCCCGCCTTTTTCAGAAACGCTTTTAGGGCAGGCAGATTCATAGTAATATAGCCTGGTTCAGCATGGTATTTCCTCCGAACATATTCATCAAAAGCCAAAAAAACCTTATCCATACCCAAACCAAGGAGCAGATCAGTGATTACATTTTGCAGAAATATTTTGGGCGTGTGCAAACCCTTGAACATTTTCAATTCGGCATCAATCATCAACTCCATCATGGAAATATAGTTCTTGGTAATTACGGCTGTACCGCCCTTCAATATTGATCCCAATATGTTATCTGGCAGAAACTGTTTGATGGCACCTGACATGCCCAGCTCGGTAACAGCATTGGCATACTTATGCGCATAGGGTATGCAAGGATAAATGGTATAATCCATGTATTTTTCGCCTGATTCACGCATCAACTTGCAAATGCTGATCATACGGTCGTGGGTAGTGCACATGAAAGTGTTCACCCCCGATGCTCTAGCCTTATCCAAAGTATCCAGAATGGAAATGTCATTTCTGAACCGGATGGATTGGTCACGGGATTTTTGGTCAGATATATGATTTACGCCAAAAAATTGATTATCGCCGAAAATGATTCTTTCCATAAGTATCAGTTGTAATTTTTGATTTTCTCAATCAGCAAGTCAGTATGAAGTGCTGTTTCAAAAGTGTTTATATCATTAGGAGACTTACCTGAAACAGCATTGATGAATTTGTCCATTTGCGCCGAGTATTCTTCACCCCGTAAATAAAAGGAAACAGGAGGGGCAAGTTCATTGATATGGCAAACATTCCATCCTTTTACATAGGGGGAAGGACAGTTGTCTGTGCGGAAATGGACTTTTATTTCAGTGGTATCAACAATTATTTTACCCAAAGTCCCATCAATGGTAACAGCCGTAGACATTTTCCTATAAGCATCATCACTCCAGTTGACATTGATATTACCATGGATTCCATTTCGAGAAACCAACAGACAGTAGACAGCATCTTCCACATGACCAGAATAATACGATAACAAATCAGCTCCCAAAATGGTGTCCAAAGGTGCAATCAGGTAACCCAACAAGTCAATCAAATGGGCTGCATAATCCATTAGACACCCTCCACCTTCCTCAGGTTTTGATCTCCATGTGCCGTCTTTCTTTTTGATTACTACAGGACCATTCATATCCCCTGAAAAGTGTTGTATTGATCCTATGTATCCGCCATCCAAAATCCGTTTAGCTTCATTGAATGTTCCCATGAATTTATTGTGGTAACCAACCTGGTTGACCAGTCTCTTTTCTTTGACAGCGTTCACCAATTGTCTGCCTTTGGAGGTATGCATACAAAATGGTTTTTCAACAAATACATGGATGTTGGAATCGACCAATTCCTGAACCAAAGGCTCATGTAACCTCGTAGGTGCAGCAACCACAACGGCGTCAGGCCTCTCCTGTTCCATCATATTGCGGTAATCCGAATAAGGTTTGAAATGTGTCAACTTCCTTATCACATCCAATACCATTGTTGATTGGTCTGCCACACCAACAAGCTCTACATCAGGATGCATGCCCAGAATGGCCAAATGTGAAATGCCCATTTTACCGGCCCCAATTAGTCCTACTTTTATCATACTCATTGATTTTGAATGTTATACTGATTGATGGTTTGCATAAATTGTTCATACGCTGATTTCCCTTTTTGCATTAATGCTGTTTTATCAGTTGCTGAGTTGAATGTCTTGACAATTGTATTGAGCTTATCCATAGTCAATTCTGGTTCATGAATCATCAATCCTGAATCAACCAATGCTTTGTCCACTTCAAGCAACTTATCCTGGTAGACAGAAACAGTTGGAACGCCAACCATGGCCATCTCCCTAGTCATAGAGCCACCTGCACCGATGAAATAAGAGCAACTTGAAGCGATATCTTCGAATGAAATCGGAATCGAAGGCACTTCCAGCTTGGGGAATTTTTCACTGTTGTAATGATTGAACTGACTTTTATTTCTTGTAAGAACTGTAACTGGGGCTTGATCAGTCAAATCCGATAATAAATCATCCATGAAATTTTCTTTACCATCATAATATTGGGCAGTTGCAGGTTCCGGACGAATAAAAACACGGAAACTGTTTTGATTGAATTGCTGCCTTTTTTGGGCAATGATTTCAGCAAGACGCCAGAGGTAAATGCCCTCTTTGATACCCGGATAGGTTTGGGTCTTTTTGTAAAGTAAACGAAGCATCGCATTTCTCTTCATGTTTTCTGGAATCAATATCCTGCTTGCAAAAAGAAAAGCGGGAATATTACCAAAAGCGTGTTCATTGTCATTGGTATAAATAGACGGTATACCCAAGAGAAATGAAGCCAATGGTGAATGAAATGAACTTTGTGAAATGGCCAAATTGATCTGTTTATGCCTCAGATGTTTCCATAACTGAAAAATACGGATAGGATAACCCAATAATTTTTTAAATAAATTCTTTCCATAATGTTCGCCGATGACAGTATGATTCAATCCCCTTTGATCAAGGATTTGGATGGTATTAGCCAATGGCCGTGAAGTAATAACCACTTCATGACCTGAACGTTCAAGATCCTGGATGATATCATACCACATATTGATATGCGGTGAATTGGAAATGTCAAACCAGATTTTCATGTTGGACTTTTGTAAGGTTTACTACCTGTAAATTTTTGCCATTCTTCTCTGAAAAGAAAGGCATATTCAATTGGATATCATAGGTATTGAAAACAAGGTGCTGTTTTACTTTTTGGATATATTGGTCATAATGACTTTTTCCTGTTTTCGTGAATTTCACTTTCAAAAGGATATGAATAGAATCAGTATCATATTGTACCTGATACCGTTCTATAGAATCATCATTTCTGAAAAGAATACTGAAGAAAGCAGCATGAAGTAGTTTACCATTCATATCCGTGATGAACTCAAAAGTCCTCCCAATCACTTCTTCAATGACCGGGTAACCGCGTCCACACGAACATGGCTGCTTTTTGGAAAATATAACCTTGTCGCCAGTAAAATAATTGATCATCAAAAATGCCTTATTCACCAGGTTTGTAGCCAACAGATTATCATCAGCATCAGTGTAGGTCCATGAAGCAGAATTAATCTGATGCATACTGCCATTTTCACATTCGAAGGCTGAGACTCCCGCTTCATTGCATCCATATTGGTTATATACCCTTACCCTGAATGCTGATTCAATTTTTTTTCTAGATGAGGAACTTAATATCTCAGCTGTTGAAACAATGGATTTCAAAGATGGAATTCGGGGGTAGCCTACCCTAATCATATAATCGGCCATGACATCCAAAGCTGAAGAATAGGCATAAATGATTTTAACCTGTCTATTGCGTATATCATCAAGGTATTCAGCAATACGTTCATCTGTTAGGTCAAAAGCAGAATAGGTTTTTATATTCAGTAAAGCATGAAATATATTGTGCTTGAAATCAGACTTGGAAAGTGATGTTCCAGCCACAAATGCAATCCTATCCCCATGCTTGTATCCGGCAACTTCCCATGATAGGATTATTCCGGCCCACATGAAGGACTGTGCTTCCTTGGTTGTAACATAAACAAGTGGGTTCCCGGAAGATCCACCGGTAGCTTTTTGGATTAAAGGACCTTTGTATGCTTTATTTATCAATCCTTTATGATTTTTTCTGATCAAATCTTTAGTCAATACCGGTACAGGGCTATCCGCAGACAAATTTTTAAAATATACAGTATGCTGTTGGGCCAAGTGCAATTGCTCTTGATATTTTAGCTTGGATGAGCGATATAGCTCTTCTGAAGAAAGAAATTGTTCCTTTCGTAAATTTTTCAGATAAGATTGTATGTGGGTTCCCCTTAACATATCAATCAAATACAAATTCAAAATGCCCCAAATAGGATATAAATTCATGGTGTACGATTATAAAGTAGAATAAACTTCACTCAAATCTTGCATGATTCTATCTGCCAAATAAGGTTGAACCAAACGTAGCGATTGCTCCCCATACGCGTTGATATATTTTTTATTTGCCATCAGATCATCAAATACTGAATCCAGGCTGGAAAACGACCCAGGATTAAATAACCATCCGTTCAATCCGGGCTTTACAACAGAAGGTATACCTCCAACATTGGTGGCAATGATGGGCATTTTGGCAGACATAGCCTCTAAAATGGAAATTGGCATTCCCTCATAATAAGACGGCAAAATGAATATATCATTATCGGATAATTGTCTTTGCTTTCCATTTTCATTCAACCAACCCTTATAAATGACACGATCATGAAAAACATCATCATTAAGTAATGCATTTAATTTTTCATGATCTCCAGTTCCACCAATTGTTAAAGTGATCAATCCTTTCCTGAAATGAGTATTTGATTTCAAATAATTCAACAAATCGAACAACCCTTTTTCGGCTGAAATTCTACCTAAAAAAAGAATTTTTAAAACGGATCTGTCATAATTCCTAGGAGGAAAAGAAAATTCCTGTACAGGGTTATTCAGTCGTACAACTTGTCGATTGAAAGCTTCCTTTTCAAATATTTGTTTCCATTCTTCAGATAGACAAATAAGTACATCTGCCTTAGACAATACCCAACGGATTATTGGTTTAGCATGCTTGCTGGAAGAATAAAAATCCATAAAGCCACCGCCATGAATATGAAAAACAACTTTCTTATTGAAAGCTTTTGCCAATAAAAGCACTAACCCTTTTCTGACAAAACTGCCTTTGGAAGCAGAATGGATATGCAGTATTTCCAAGTCATCATTAAGAAGTATAAACTTGATTATGTTTATAAATTGTATAATAAAGTAAAAATATTGCTGATTATTTATGTCATGGGTTGTTATCACATTAAACGCTTTGATTGACTTTGCATAACTCCGCAATACTGCCCCCATTCCACCCTGTTGGTCAGCTGGTCCTATAAAAAGCACTTTATGAAAAGGATAACCCATGAGTCAATTTTGAAATGTTGGGGAATACTCAAAAAAGGCTTTCTCATAATTTCGTAACATAACAGGCAAATCGAATTTGCTACGGGCTGATTGGATAATTTCAGCATGGTTGTAATTTCTATTCAATGCTAAATGCCATTTATGGGCCATTCCATCAATATCTTTAGGAGTTGTTAAAACACCATTAAAACCATCAACAACCATTTCACTTGCACCACCAACATCAGTGATGGCAAGTGGAACACCAAAAGACAAGGATTCTATTGCAGCTATAGAAAATGTCTCACTGAATGAGGTGAGTACAAACAAATCAGCCATGGCATAAAATGGTCGCACATCCTGCACAGCACCCAAAAAATGAATAAATTGATCCTGTTTAAGGTTACTGGCTTGTTTTTTTAATGAATTAACCAAGCTTACAGGCCCATCTCCTACGATCAGTAAGTGGCATTTCTGCACATTTTTCTGATTCATTTGGGCAACTACTTCAATGGCATCTATGTGCCTTTTCTCTTCAGTAATCCTAGCGGCCAAAAGAACCGTCTTCTCATTTTCCTTTATACTATAAAAGCCTTTCCAGTAAGCAATTTGTTCATTAAATCCCCCATCAGGTTTGAAATGACTAAAATCAACGCCGTTATTGATAACTAAAATATGTCTTGAAGACAAAGGATAATTGGTTGTAAGAAAATCCTTTTGCTTTGCACATAAACATATCACCATGTCCTGTGCTCTTACACTCAACATGTATAAATAGTTTTGGAGATAATTCTTGAATGAAAATGGTATGGTTGAATGAGGAGAGAGACAGAAACGGTATGATCTATTGAGTAAAAAGGGGATTCTGGCTATAAAAAAAGAGTAAGGATTAATGCAGACTATCAAATCAGGATTGGCCAATCTAATTACATTTTTGACACGAAAAGGAAAAGATAAATCAAACTTGTTCTTTTTGGTAACAATCTTAACTTCTATTGCATTATCCAATTCATTAAGAAGCGTCAAATCATGACTCAATAAAATTAAAACCGGATGATATCCCAATTGTACAAAATGATTCAACAAGCCAATAAGGAATTTTTCTGCACCACCCATTGGCAAACCGTGGATGACAAAAAGAAATTTCTTCTTTGAGCATATACCCAAAGGATTATTCTGCCGCCTGCTCATAAACATGTTTTAAGATGATTCGGTTACTTTGCTCTATACATTTGTTATTGGCATTAGCCAGATTATAATTCAATTGCTCATAATAATGATTGTCTACCATGGTTCTGATACCATTAGACAAATCCTGTATGGTTGGCGCGGTCAACAAACCGTTATCGTCATTTGATATATATTCCGGAAATGCTCCAACATTAGAAGCCAGAACACACTTATTGAATGCAAAAGCTGTCATCAACACACCACTCTGTGTCGCCTCCCTATATGGACAAACAATAAATTTGGCATTGGCAATAAGGTTAGCCAATTCATCCAACTCGAGGTGACGGGAAATAATACGCAATCTCGAATCTGCAGGAAAATCAATATGAATGTTAGATTCAGGATTACCGGCAATCACAAATTGCTCATCAGGGTGGGTTTTTAACACATCTGGAATGGCTTTGAGCAAGAGATCAATTCCTTTATAGGCAGACAATCTTCCAAAAAAAAGGATATACTTTCCGCGTAAACTTTTGTCACTGACATACTGTGTAATGAAATGATAGGGCATTAAAGAAATCTTATACAATTTCTTGAAATGGGGGTAATGCTGTTTATAAAGGGATAGTGCATATTCAGAATACAAAAAAACCGAAGAAGTGAACTGCCGATAAATAACGCTTGTTAAATGAAATTTCCAGTTTCCTTCCCCTTGATGTGGCACGGGATCGTGTATTGTTGAAATCAATTTGACATTGCTCAAAAAAGGAAGCGACCAAATGGCTCTAAGTGAAACAGAATCAAAATGAATCAAAGAAGGTTGTAATGCATTGATGTAGGCCGACAAATCCATTGAACCCAGAAAAGATGCCATAGATAAGGATCTTTTTCCACCAAAAACAATGAATTTAACTGATTTGATTGCGGAGAAATGCTTTGAAAAAAAGGGTTTTTGGTTTTCAGGCATGATTTCTTCCAAGTCAAAAATACCAGGTATCAATTCTATGCCTGAAAAATCCAATATAGTTGAAGTCTTTGAATCATTTGAAATCTCAACTATTAAATGGACATCAAAATCAAATTTGATACAATTTAAAGTTTCAAGAGTGCTGTCTAGGAAATACGGCTGAGAATAATAAACAATGGTTTTCTTTTTTAACATGGTCATGGGATGTAAAGGATAATTGATTGTTTACTGAAAAAGAAAATGGCAGAAATGGCTATAATCAAGCAATGAAATATAAATACTTCCCTTTTTTCAGCTATGCCTTTCTTTAAGAGAAATACATCCTGTAGCATGTGAAATATCCAAAAGGCAAAAAATATCGAATAGTTGACGATTGATAATGATTTGAAAAAGTAAAGTCCAGCTAATGAAAATCCAATATTGAGCAATAAACTGCTTAAATTGAACCACATATCCATTCTTTCATGGCCCATAGAGATGATTAAATTTGCCTGTAACAAAGCAGTAGGAAACAACAACATCGTCAAAAATATTTCCTTAACAAAAGTGGAAGTAAGCTGATACTCATTACCGAAAAGGAGAGGTATAAAATAATCTGCAAAGAAATAAACAAAAGAAAATGCTGTCAACCCGTATCCGGCATATATGCGGAATATCTTTCGGTAATACATATTCCTTTCAGCAATATTTGATTTGTTTTTTTGAACCAATAAAGGGAAGACTGAGGCTGAAAACATCAATGGAATAACTTCACTCATCGAAAACAATTTGAACGATATTTCATAAACTGGAACTGCATTCAAACCTATCATTTTTGAAACCAAAATATTGCCGATACTCCAAAATAAAACACTGATACTGCCAATAAATATAAAATACCTGTTCTGGGAAACAACTTCATATAATTGAATAAGATTTGAAGTGGCTTTTATTCGGTAAATAATCAATTTAAAATTTTCAGGCATTCCATATTTCACAAAAAGAAACAAGGTGTTTAGTCTAAGAATGATGATTATGAAAACAACTGCGATGATATGCACACCTGATTTCCAAATGAAAAAAGCTGCAATCAACTTGAAGAATGCTTCCAAAGAAGAAATAATAAATGTTTTTTTTTGGCTGTTAAAAGCAATATTGATTGACTTGAAAACATAAATGATATTATCGAAAATAATATTGATACCGAGTATAAGCGCCAGGATATGGATCAGGTTTTCTTCATAAATACCATACACCAAAACAACCTGAAACAAATAAAATATGATTCCAGAAAACAATTGAATATAAAAAAACAAGGTAATAAGTCTATTTTGGTCTTCAGTATCAACCAGATTCCTGATAAACCACTGACTCATTCCCAACGAAGAAAATGACAATACCAAACCATAAAACGTATTCGCAATGATGTATCCCGAAAATTCTGCTGAATCAAGAGTTCTAGCCAATAGGATAAAAAAAAGTGAGAAAACCAGATTTTGAAATATAGAGGCAGCAATACCCCAAATGCTGTTTTGAAAAAGTTTGCTTTTAACGAATCGAAAAAGAGGATTGGTGATATTAATCATGGGTTTGGATATTTGAGGGGGATGAAAGTGCCAAGAGAAAGGCAGAAATGGTAATCACCATAATTGCAATCCGGATATCCCCAAGAGAATAGACAGTAGAAAATCCTATAATCCATGTCACTAATGAGATGGAAAACAGCAAAGAAAGTGTATTGAAATTTTTAAAATAATCTTTTAACCCGTTGACAATCGGATAAACCATAAAAATTGCCAAAGGAATAAACCCGAATAGTCCGAATTCAACAAGCAGTTTCAGGTATCCACTCTCTGGATGATCAAAATAGGTTACATCATTGTCTGCTATCCAGAATTGATCAGGATTATGAATAGCCACATAAGTTGAATATTCACCAAAACCTATGCCAGTGAAAGGATATTTGAGGAATATTTTATAGGCATCCATCCATATTTCATTTCGAAAAGCGTATGAGTCACCAATACTTGCCCTTTTCAAAACTGGAATATTATCCTGAAACTCGTAACCGATATAAACCAAAATCAACAAAAATGCCAATAAAATAAATCGAAACCGCTTTGACATGAATATCAACAAAGAAATAACCCCAACAAGCCAACCCAATAAAGCTGCCCTGCCACCTGTGTACAATAATGCAAAAAGTGCAACAGCAAATAAGCAAACCCCTTGGAATGAAATTTTATTTTCTTTATGGCTGGCCAGCAGTACAGGAAAACTCATAGCTGCCAAAAATTGAGCATACTTCTGAGGATCTTGAAAGTAAGCGGGGAATCTTATAACAACACCTCCATCTATATTGATATTGGGCGATTTGGAGAAGGTAAATGCCGTGCCAAATAAAAATTGCATCATTAAAAACATCAGGGAAAATACCAACATGATTCTGAACCAAGGTAATATCTTGGATACCAAGCTGTCATCATAAACAAATTCATCAAAAACTATTTTGGCAAACATAGTAACCGATACCAATTGTAATGCGGATACATAAAAGGTGGTATTTAAATCTCTTTGATTTAAAGCATTCAATACAAAAACTGCAACGATTGTAAAGAAAGAAACAGCCAGTATTGGTTTGGAATTTCGATTTTCCGTCAACTTCTTCCTTTTTTTATAAAAGAGGAACAGAAATGTAAGTGTTATGAAATCAAAAATGCGAAAACTGAATATGCTGGGAATGAGATCAATACCCATAAAAGGAAACGCAATTAGAATGAATCCGACATACAAAGTATTCCGGTTGGACTTACCCATGAACATCAGTATGAAGTAAGTCACCAAAACAAGAATGGCTATCGTTTTCTGAATCATGCTTGTTTTTGTTTAAAGTTGTGTTGTGGTTCCCAAACACCACTCATTCTGCAAATGGTTTCCCAAAATGAAACATGCTCAAGCACTTCCATACGGGGAATTGTATAATGTTCAATAAGTCTGTCAGGGGTGATGGGACTCAATTCCGTTGTAAATGCAATATCATATCCTGAATCCTGCAGAATCCTGGTTTCCCGGTCAGTATAAGATCCATTGGGATAAGCAAAACTTTTGATTGCCGTTTTAAAAACCTCTTCCAACCGATCTTTGGATTGTTTGATTTCATACACCACCCTTTCTTCTGAACATTGGGGAAGAATCGGATGACTCATGGTATGGCTTCCAATAGACACTCTCCCATGACTGATGGCATCATTAACCTGCTCTTCCGTCAATGCTTCACGACCCAGTACAATGACCTCTTTCAATCCATTTACAATTTCATACACACGATTGAATTCCATTCTCTTCATGTCTTCAATAGTGAATTGAATCATACCCTTATTCCTGGCTGTTTTTATATAAGACCACCAGAACGGTGTACCACATATAATTGGATCCACGGTGAGAAAGATGGTAATAGGGATGTTCAATCTGTTGGCTATATCTATAATATTGTTTTGATTGGATTTCCAACCATCATCTGCCGTCAACAATACGGCTCCCTTTGGAAAGGGCATTTCCCCTCGCATAATTTGCATCAATTCGGCAATAGAAATAAAATGCATTCCCTTTTTCATCAACCATTTTACGCAACCAGTAAAAAGCTTTTTATCAGGTTCATGGAAATAAACAGACAAGATATACTCCCCTCGTTTTGCACGGACAAGAGATTTCCTGACTTTACCGGAAACTATATACCAGATAGCCAAAAACATGGCAGCTAGATTTCGCAGAGTCCATCTCATAAATTGATATTAATTTGCGTACACAGAAGGATATAACTGTTTGACACCTATTCCATTTTTAGAAATGATCTGAATGTCTGATGTATCCATTTCTGCAATCACCATATATCCCAATGCCGGTAATGATAATTTGACCATATTGTTCCTGAAACCTTCAACGTTGGCCTCGAAATTGTTGAATGGTCCACGGATTATACGCACCCTATCATTCACATTCACATCCTGTTTTTCTAGTCGAACTGCACCATACTCTTTGAGGAAATATTTCACTGCATCAATCTCCTCTTGGCATATCCAAGCAGGCTTTCCGAGCCAATAGACTGGATTGACAATATCTCCAGATATTCTTTTTAAAGAAAGCAGTTCAACATCATCAACATGAACAAAAACATAGGAAGGAAACAGTGGCTCATATATCAATTTTTTTCGATCAGACCATTGTCTGATTGATTTGCTGAGCGGACAATAATTCTCTATATCCCTCTTGGTTAATAAAGCTGCTATTTTTTTCTCACAGCGGGATCTCGTGTACAGAACAAACCATTTTTTTTGCATAAACCTGATTTTGTTTTTTGAAAAATACATGGCTTCGCCACATTCAATCACATTGAATATTGTTCTATCGCAATAAAAATCACTTGAATAAACTAGGCTTTTCTATGATCTATGCCGTAAGCATAGCCATATCCATAACTGTTTCTGTTTCCTGTAAACCCTCTATTTCTAATTCCGCTAAAAATGATGACAGGATTTACCAACGGATTGACAGCATTATTTTCATCAAGGCGTTTGAGTATGAATTTGGGTGAATACCCATGTCTGACAACATATACGGTTGTATTGCAATATGCAGACAGATAATTGGCATCCGTTACCAATGCCAATGGAGAACAATCAATAATAACCAAATCAAAGTGATCATCCAAGTACCTCAACAATGCTTCAGTCCTTGCCCCCTCCAGGGTTTCGGATGGGTCATTGTCTGCCTTACCTGCTGTGATGAAATAAAGATTGTCATAAATTTCGACACGCATTGGTAATTCCTGCAAAGTGGCATTACCAGACAGGTATTCACTCAAGCCAACCTTGTGTTCACTTCCAAAAATCTTTTCCAAAGAAGATTGATGCAAATCAAAATCCACCAAAGCCACTTTTTTACCGGTCATTGAAAAACTGATGGCCAAATTGGCTGAAATAAAGCTTTTCCCCTCTCCAGAAATACTTGAGGTGACCAGTATTTTCTTATTGGAGGTCTTATTAAGATTATATTGCAACGCATACCTTATTCTCCTGAATTCCTCTGCAACAAGAGACCTTTTTCCGGTCTCTACCGCCAAAGGTGAAGCTGATTTGTGAAAGCTCACTTCACCGATTATTGGAATACTGGTAAGCCTTTCGATTTCATTTCTAAAAAGTATATTGGAGGCTAATGTTTCTTTGGCGCCAATGATACCAACAGGCAAAGCAATTATGGATAATAATGCGATGGCATAAACCATGTAAGTATTGGGACTCACCGGAATTTTGGAAGCTGATGCATTGTTCACTACCCTACTGTCTGCTATGTTTGAAGCATAAGACAACTCACTCTCTTCCCTCTTCTGCAACAAAAAAGAATAAATACCACTCTTTATTTCCTGATCCCGACTCAACTCAAGAAGCTCCCTTTCCTTGACGGGAATTGAATACAACATGCCATTGTAATTGGCATTGGTATAAGAAAGGTTTTGTTTGGTTGCAGCCAGGTTTTTACGTTGATTTTGTATAACAGTCGAAATGTCATTCTTTATTTTACTGATCTGGTCAGAAACTGCAACCAATACCGGATTATTGACAGCAACTGTTTTCTTCAAACGCTCCCGATCCAATTCAGCAGTATTCAAACTGACAATCAATTGGTTGAGCAAGGGATCAACATTTCCAACAGTCGCCGTCTGCACACCATTCATGTAGGCATTAGATGACAACTGTTTTGTCAATTCATCCATCACTGCAATTTGCAGATTGATATCGCTCATTTTTTTGTCATTGTCCCTTACCGTTTCCAGAAACAACTGCCCCTGCTTACTTATATCTACTGCCCCGCTATTGGCCTTGTATTGCTCTATCTTTCTTTCGATTTCTGTCAATTCACTACCAATAACTGTCAATCGACCTTCAATGAATTTAATGGCATTTTTTGCTGCATTGTTTTTTTCAAGTAAAGCATCCTCATTATAACTGAGTATGATTTGATTTAAAATATCTTCAGCCAATCCGGGTGTGTAATCCTTATACTCCAGTTCAACAATACTAGAAAGTTTATTGGCAGAATGCACTTTCAGGTGGTCAATCATCTGCTTTGCCGCCTTTTGTACATCATGCAACCTGAAAGAGTATTCCACAGTGCTCTCTGGATTTATTTTCCCGCGGTTCAAACTGATTTTTAAAGGCCCATAGGCTGTGTTGATCCATTCTCCGCTCAAGCCACCATATATTCCATCAATAACAACACTGTCATTATGATTGGAAAATGTAATACGCAAATCCTTTAATGATTCTTTGATCAAATCAGGTGAAGCCGCTTCAATGGAAATTGGTGATTGTTCATAGATTCTTCTCTTGATCAGTCCTCTGCTTTGGTATACCGGTGCGTAGAGCTTCAAGTGTTTGACAATTTTTTCCATTGTCGTTCTTGATTGCAATACTTCAATTTCATTTTCTATAATTTTTTTGGCTCCCATAGGATTCAACGACTCCATCAATCTTGGGTCTTCATAGCCCTTTTTCTCATCTTTGATAATCAAAGAGGCTGATGCCTTGAATTTGGGCTGGGCATACTTCAAGTAAACAAATGAAATGGTCAAGCACATTACTGCCAATATTACAAATACAGGCCAATAAGGCTTATACTTGACAATCAATTCTGCCAAAAGGCTTTCTTCCTGTTGCTGCTTATCTGTTTTCATGAGTTTCTTATTTATAAAATCCTGTCCAATACAATGACCATCACCGATAAACCTGACATAAATACCGGCAACAATTGCCTTCCTCTTCCTACACTTGCCAGCTTGTTTTTATTGGGCTCTACATAGATGATGTCATTGGGCTGCAGATAATAGTATGCTGAATTCAAAAAAGAATCTGTATTGAGGTTGATGCGTCTGACCGTTTTTTTACCATTGGCTTCCCTAATCAACAATACATTGTCTTTCTTGCCATAAATGGTGATATCCCCAGCCAAACCCAATGCTTTCAACAAAGAGATCCTTTCACTCGGTACTGATATGACCGATGGTTTGGCAACCTCCCCTATTACTGTCACTTCAAAATTGAGATGCCTAATATTTACTATGGGATCTATCAACAATTTCCTCTCCTCAATCATGGTCGTAATGAGCTGTTTCAACTGTTGCTTGGTCATTGAAGCTGCCTGAATACTACCCAGGATTGGCAATTGGATTAACCCATCTTCATTAACAAGGTAACCTCCGTATTGGAAAGCACTTGCCGATGGGCCTTTCAAACCATTAGCGTTACCGTTATTGGTGTTGAAAACAGCAGAAGCTTCTGTATTCAAGCTGGTAATGGTGATATCCAGGATATCATTTTTTTGAATGAGTTCTTGATTCTGCAAGCGGTCTGAAGCGTATACAGCCTCTTTTGCCTCATTGAAATAACCGATGTTTTTGGTATTCAGGCATGATACCAACGAGGTTACTACCATCAGGATGAATATGTTGATCAGGATTCTCATGGGCATCTTCGTTACGATTTGATTTCGAAAACGAAAGTACCTGTTGAGGATTGTCAAGGAGATGACAAATGTCAATTATTCCAATGACGAAATTCAGCATACGCCCTGAAATCCTTTTCCAGATTGAATTTCAGCATATTTAACAATAGAAATACAATTGAACAATAAATGATTATTGGCATATTCCTACACCAGTCTGCCGTAAAAATCAATCCTGAATGATCTTCACAGTTTTGACGTTTTTGCTTTGCTTTATGCGGTACACAAATGTAAGATTTGCCTGACGAGGGCGAAAACCTCCATAACCTTCGAATGAGAAATTCGCACCTTTTACTATAGTTCTTGTTTTCCTACTATTGAATACATCTGTAATATTAAGTGTCAATGTCCCCTGATTTTTTAGCATATCCAAGCTTGCTGACAAGTCAGCATAAAACAACCCCAATCTTCTTCCCTGAACTGTTTTTTGGGCTGCCTCATAATTCATTCTCCACTGAACATCCACAACACTGTTTAAACTGAATCTGGAAGTATGACGAAGAAACCAACTATAGGTATTGGTTTGAAATGTCGGCAGAATATTTGTACCATCAATTTCTGCATAAAACAAATTGAAATTGCCATCCATTTTCCACCATTTGAATGGCTTTACTGTCGATGTCAACTCTACTCCAAATGCCTTTTCCGACAACAAATTTTCTGTTCGGGTAACAGCGTTACCCAAATTATCCACTTTTCTGATGCGGTCAATCCTGCCGGTAGTTGACCGGTAATATATAGAGGATGCCAGTGAGCCTTTTTCGAATGTTTTGATATGACCAACTTCAACTACATCACTGAATTCCGGGTTGAGGTCCGGATTGCCACTGAAAAAACTCCTGCTGTCAGATAATGTGACATATGGACTGAGATCATTGTAAAATGGCCGCCTTACCCTCCTGCTATAACTTAATTGTACTGCATTATCTTTCTTCAATTGATAATCAAAATGGACACTTGGAAAAAGATTCAAATAATCTCTTGGGTTCACTTCATTGGTCTCTTTCAAAGTGGTAGTGACATCGGTCCATTCTGCCCTAATGCCGGCCTGATAACCAAAATGGCCTTTTTTATTGGAAACGATGCCGTAAAGGCCATGTATATTTTCATCATATAAAAATACATTATCCAATCCTGGTATTACATCAAATACTCCTGATGGATTCATTTGGGTAACAAGATAGTCATTGACCATTTCCCGGAAACTTGTTCTCACGCCTGTTTCCAACTTACCATCTTTCCCTAATGGATACAAATAGTCCACCTGTAATAGCCACTGCTTTTCAAATTCATCATTCAATGATTTTTGATTCAAATATCTGTTTTTGATTTCAGTTCCTGCTGGAGTAAAACTGCTTTGGAAGTAGGACTGGTCAGAATTTTCCCAATAATCAATATACTTGAACTCACTAGTGATTTCATGACCCTTTTTTTTGAAACTTTTTTTATGTACTATGGAAAACTCTGAATTGGGCTCATCTTCCTCTTCCAGCTGGGTCCTGTTCACAAAACCGGTAATATTGGACTTGGAATTCAGAAAGTCATCATACCGGAATTTGCGTTCTCTACTAGCCAGACTTCCCCGATATAAATATGCCGCCGTCAGGATATTTGTTTCATTGAAAAAATAATCCAATCCTGCACGTACATTATTATTGAACGTTTTCAATCGCATACGATCCTGTTGCTCAAAAAAGAAAGTGGAATCTCCTGATACGTAGGTTTGTGATACCTTTCCTTTTGATGGTTGAATGCGGTGTGCAATACCATAGTTAACAAAAAAGTTTATCTTATTTTTCCGGTAATTCAAATTGGCAGCTAATCCAAAATTATCAGGATTGCCGGAAATCAACTCAAACGAGCCATTGAAGCCTTGGCGCCTGTCTTTTTTCAAAACAATATTGATGATTCCAGCCATACCTTCAGCTTCATATCGTGCAGAGGGATTGGTTATCAGCTCAACCCGCTCTACAAGACTGGCCTGCAACTGTTGCAAGCCACTGCCGCCCTTGATGCTCACCAATCCGGATGGTTTGCCATCAATTAAAATCCTCACATTATCGCTGCCCCTCAGTTTTACGCCCCCATCAGGATCAACGGAAACGGATGGTATATTCTGCAATATATCAGAGGCATTTCCGCCGGCATTGGCCAAGTCTTTCCCTACATTGAATATTTTCTTATCCAATGACAACTGCATACTGCTTTTCTCTGCCTGTACAATAATATTGTCAAGGGTTTGTGATTTCAAATCCTTCAGATATAGGATACCAAGATTGATCACGGTATCCCCTGCCCGAACAACAAGGTTCATAACCATGGGTTCGTGCGTAACATGAAAGATTTCCAACCGGTACATTCCCGGCAAAGCTGTTATGCTGAACTGGGCATCAGCTTTCAGATTATATCCTTTGATCAGGCTGTCCTTTTGCTTCAGCAGCACACTGGCAAAGGATACTGGTGTACTGTCTCTCATGGCCAATACCAACCCTCTGATGGTTGTAGGGGTCGATTGGGATTGCAACGCTGTATGACCTAATAAGAATACCACCACAAGAGAAAAAGAAATGTACCGCATCATAATTGGATGACAATTTAATGATTTTCCATCACGCTCCGTTGCAATTTGCCACACAAGAACCCAAAGAGTTTAAGTAATTTTATAGCCAACAATGTATCGATGATCTACCTACACAAATTACTACCCCTGCTTTTATCGCCCTTTTTGTTGCTGTCTGTAGCCATCTTCATTGGACTGCTGCGGAAGAACAGGCGTATCATTTGGATTGCTATGGGGGTAATGATGGTTATTTCCATGCCTGTAGTGAGCAATTCACTTTTTGCATGGCTTGAAAACAGTGGCAGCAGGAAACAGCCATCAGACATGCAAAAAGCAGATGCTATTGTTGTACTAAGCGGAATGACGCATAACATCCCAACTGTAAAAGGAACGGTTAGCGAATGGCACGATCCCGACCGTTTCTTTGGCGGAATCGAATTGATTAAATCAAACTTGGCTCCATTCATCGTCTTCACGAAAGGAAGGCTACCGTGGAGGATTGGTCCAACTGAATCGGAAATCCTAACTGAAAAAGCCTTGCAACTGGGGATTGAACCTCAGCAAATCCTTATTGCAGAAGATGCTGAAAATACTGCCGAGGAAGCCACCCAAACGAGCAGGTTACTTAAAGGAAAAGGCACCCGCATCATTTTGGTCACTTCTTCATACCACATGCCCAGAGCCAAGATGGTCTTTGAAAATGCAGGGATGGAAGTTCAAACCTATCCAGTAGATTTCAAGACAGGAGGCAGTAAGCTGGTACCGATGGATTTCATTCCCAGACCAGACGGTATGGCCACTGTTGAAAAATGTGTTCGAGAAGCATTGGGCAGGTTGTTTTACAGCCTGCAATCCTAGTTATTGCTGTGCAGCCATCGCAGCAAGCAGTTCCGCTTCGGTCACTGTTGGCGCATCCACATGATCCAACCTTACTTCGGTCGTTTCTTCAAAGATGTGTCCATCTTCATAACCAACAGAAACATATACAAACAGGTGTTGTCTTGTAGCACCTTTGAATGTTCCTTTGACCGGTGTACAATCCTTGAAATTCCTACCCACTGCGAGTTTTACATGGTTGTCTCCAACCCATACATTGTTGGTGGGATCTATCCCACACCATCCCCTTTCGGGGATGTAGGCTTCCACCCAAGCATGGGTTGCCCCTTCACCGCGCATGCCGTTTTTATTCGGACAAATATAACCGCTGACGTAGCGACAGGGGATTCCAATGGTGCGCAGCAATTGCAACAACACATGGGCAAAATCCTGACAAACCCCTTCACGGATTTTGAGGATATCATCAACAGTGGTTTCAATGGTTGTGATTCCTTTCCTGTAGGTGAAGTTGTCGAAGATATACCGGCTGCAGCCTTCAACCAGCTCACCTATATTGCGTGTTCCGTCATGAAGGGATTCACAGATGGCCCGGATATCATCTATGCGTTCAATCTGCTCAGGACTGCCCAACTCAATTAGCAGTAATGATTTTTCCATCGCTGCAGTTAGTTCGGCAAAACTGCCGACACAATTGGTTTTCCCTAATTCGGGAGCAAATGTCCTGATGAGCAACCTGCTTTCCACTTTGAGCTCCTGATGACCTTCCAACACATTGAAAAAACCGGTCCGGTTACCCCAATAATCCGTATATACCTGCATTTCAGGATCCCCTGTGATAATCAGATCATGCTGGAGCACTTCCTGTCCGGATGAAAGCATAGGATAGATGCGTAACTCATTGACACTCTCTGATACGGGACGCTCGTACAAATACCGGGTTATATGCTGAATCCTAAACAGGGCCATGCTACACTTTTATGAATATGAGAAGAATGTATGGGAAAGTTGGTAATGAAAGGCATTGATATTGGATTGGATTGCATCCAAAAAGCCCATCAGTGTTTCATCTTGCAAAGCCTGCTGATCGGCATATTGCACCTGACTCATCAGCCTGCCGAACAAACGCATCATCTCCGTTCTGCCATCAGGCTGGTTCTGTTCTACGAGGTCTTGCAGGTATTTTTTTACCCGTTCCAGACTGTATATGACAGAATGCGGAAAATACCTGTTGAAGATGACCTGATCAAGCACATTGCGGTCGGTATCGGTACTTCTGTAATGTTTCAGGTGCAACTCATACCCGGATAGCGTAAACAGCAGACTCCGCCAGAAAAGGATATCCCTATCCTGCTGACCCTTCGACGAGATGCCATTGAAATGGGTTGCTGTGATGGAAAGGGTGAGCTGACAACGTTCAATGTATTTGCCCAAGTTCATGAAACCCCAGGCCATGCCGCGGGGCATGGTGCTGTCGGTGATGCCGGTATATAACAAACAATTGTTCAACAGGGTTTCCATGGTTGCCAGCTGCTCACCCGATACCAGTCCTTTTTCTGTTTTAGGACTGTTCACCAAGTGATACAGTTGATTGACCTGTTCCCACATCTCTTTGGTGATGTGGTCTTGCATGCCCCTTGCATTCTCCCTGGCCCTGTTAAGAATCGATTTCAGGGAGTTATTGTTTTCCTGGTCGAGCAACAGGTATTGAATAGCCTGGTTGGGATGGGAAGCAATTTCCAACCTGCGTTCAGGGGATAGTCCGGAAAAGATGTGCATGACTGGCTCCCAGCTGTTAGACCCGCTTAAACCCTTATCCAATGAGAGCACATAGCTTGTCATCAACATCCGCAGGAGTCCCTCCGATCTTTCCAAATACCTGTTCATCCAGAACATGGAATCTGCTATTCTACTGAGCATCGTTCAAATTTTGGTTGAAGGAATCCGTATCAATGATCCAGGTGTCTTTACTGCCTCCGCCTTGCGAAGAATTCACCACCAGCGAACCTTCCCTGAGGGCAACACGGGTCAATCCTCCCGGAACGATCTCAATGCCAGAGGGCCCACAAAGTGCGTATGGTCTGAGATCCACATGCCTTGCCTGTAGCTTCCCATCAATAAAACAGGGAACAGTTGACAGTTTGATGATTGGCTGTGCAATGAATTCCCGGGGAGAATCTTCCACTTTGGCTTTGAAGCGGGTTATCTCCTCATCAGAAGCCTTATTGCCCATCAGCATGCCATATCCGCCAGATTGATTCGTGCCCTTCAGCACCATTTTGTGGATGTTTTTGAATACATGCTCCCGCTCCTCCCTGTTACTCATTTGATAAGTAGGAACGTTGGGCAGTACAGGCTCTTCATTGAGGTAATACCGGATCATGGCGGGTACATACGCATAAACAGCCTTGTCATCAGCCACACCATTGCCTACGGCATTGACGATAGCCACATTGCCCTTTCTGCAAGCTGCAATCAATCCGGGTACACCCAAAATACTATCCGGGCGAAAAGTAAGCGGATCGAGGAATTCATCATCCACACGCCGGTAAATGACATCCACCTGTGTCAATCCGCGCGTAGTCTTCATATACACCTTACTGTTATTCACGACCAGATCTGTGCCCTCCACCAATGGGATACCCATCTGCCTGGCAAGAAATGTGTGTTCGTAATAGGCGGAGTTAAACACGCCCGGAGTAAGGATTACAGCAACAGGATTGCTTACTGACCGTGGAGACAAGGCAAGCAGGTTGCTATGGAGAATCAGCGGATAATTATTCACCATCCTCACCTGATGCGCAGCCACCTGGTCTGGAAAAAGTCGTTTGGTGACTTCCCTGTTTTCCAGCATATAGGAGACCCCTGATGGTGTCCGCAGGTTGTCTTCCAAGATAAAAAATTCACCCCCATCACCCCTGATCAGGTCAATACCGGAAATATGTACATATATCTGGTGCGGAACGTCAATGCCTGCAACCTCGCGGGTGTAATGCGGACAGGACGCAATCAGCGCATTAGGCACGATGCCATCCTTGAGAATGTGCTGCTCATGGTAGATGTCGTGCAGGAACATATTGAGTGCCTTGAGCCTTTGCTTGATGCCCAATTCGATATGGTTCCATTCTGTAGAGGTGATGATTCTGGGAATGACATCAAAAGGAAATATCCTTTCAATACCGGCATCATCACTGTACACCGTAAAGGTGATGCCCTGGTTCATGAAGAGCTCACTGGCATGCAAGTGTTTTTGCCTGAGGTCATCCGCATGCAGATGAGACAAAGACATCATCAGCTTCATGTAAGGTTCTCTTACCGAGTCTTCCCCAAGCATCTCATCCCATGCGCCAGCGCGCAGGTAGTCCTTGAGCATTGCCTGGATGGTCATAGTTCTGTTTTAAATGACAAATGGTTGCCTGTCACCCTTAAAGGGTAAATAGCAACCATCGAAATGAAGATACTGAAAAAAATCCGGATTTCCATACCAACACCTAACTTTATTGGAATTACCCCAATCCCCTTATATGAAAGTATTTTTGGCCACTGCCATAATGATGTTCTCCCTCAGTACCACACAAGTTGCGAGGGCTGGCAATACCGCTGATTCCATCATCATGAAACTGCCAGACAGCCTGCTGGCCATCCCTGCTGATGAACGGTACAACCGTTACGGTTTGGAGATTGTTGACGGAAGGTCTGAAAACAAGTCAGCCTTAGACTGGAAAGATGGCTTGCTGGATATTGGAGACTACCGGATTAACCTTGCCAGATTCAACGATTTCGAGCAAGGAAAATTCTTCAACAAGTTATCCTGGCCAGATACCATCGCCTATGTTGCCATAGTATCGACTGGAAGGGGTATGGGAAATGATACATCAGTCCTCTTCAGCAGACAACTCACCGTTACCCAAAAAAACCGGCTGAAGCAGGCACCCAGGAGAGCCGGCTATGAAGATTTTCACCAGCCTGTAGGATTTGGGAATGATTGCCCTCCCGGGGATTGCAGACATTATTTCATCGGACTTTCCACGCGAAACAAAATCATTCAGGTAAATGGCCCCGGTGAAATGAACAAACTGATTCCACGTACCCAAAACCCTTATGATGCCTGGTTTGTTTTGGAAAACGCCAGCTATTGGCCCAGAGGAAAATTCGCCAAAGTGAAAGACGGATACCTTGTATTGCTGAACAAAAAAATAAGGGATTGTCAAATAGATTATGCAGACATCCTGTACCATGTTCATGAAAACGGATCATCGGAAGAACTTGGAAGGGTGCTCACACAAAAAACTACACTCTGCCACTGATTAATTGCTTTGGCAAAAACTACATGATTTAAATCAGTAATGTCTTGCGCCAAATCATTTGCAGCCAGCCAAAACGCAACTAGCTTCATGGTTCATGCAACCCATTATGAAGATTTTGCTGCTGTTCTTTATCATACCGTTTACCATCCAAAGCCAATCAGCCTCTGATATTGTCAGGCAAACAGAGGAGAAAATGAGGGGCAAAACATCAACAGCCGTTTTGATTGTTAGCACCATCAGACCCACCTGGAAACGGGAGATGAAAATACAGGCCTGGATAAAAGGCAACAGCTTTTCCATGCTGCTGATTGAAGCACCAGCAAGGGACAAAGGAATTGTTTTTCTGAAAAGAAACAAGGAAGTATGGAACTGGATGCCTTCGATAGAAAAGACAATCAAACTGCCCCCTTCCATGATGAGCCAATCGTGGATGGGAACCGACTTTACCAATGATGACCTGGTAAAGGAGTCTTCACTGGTTTCTGATTACATCCACAGTTTCAGTGGAGACACCATCATCGGGAACAGGTCCTGCTACAAAATACTGCTTATACCCAGACCCGAAGCGGCAGTGGTATGGGGCAAACTCATTACCTGCATTGAAAAAGAAAGACTGGTGCAGTTGCATGCCGAATTCTATGATGATGAAAACAGGCTTGTAAACACCATGAATGGATATGATATAAAGCTCATGGATGGCAGATTGATTCCAACCCGATTTGAAATGATTCCGGCTGACAAGAAAAATCAGAAAACGGAAATGCGTTACGAATCCATCCAATTCGACAAACCAATCGCTGATGAATTTTTCACAGTAGACAAAATGAGATACCTGATTGCCCGGTAAAACGCTTCAATTACAGCATATGTGGATAATCTTGCTGGCATGGAAAAATCTTTGGCGAAATAAAAGCAGAACCTGGATCACGATATTATCAATCTTCTTTGCCACGCTGATATCAACGCTTGCCTCCAGCTTGAAGAATGGCATTTTCGATCAGCTGGTTATGAATATGGTGAGCAGTTATACCGGACATATTCAAATCAGCAGACAAGGATACCAGGATGAACAGACACTTGAAAATGCTTTTTTCCCTAGCGATGCCATCGGCCGGAAAATTCTAAATCAAAAAGGTGCAGACGCCATGACAGGCAGGCTTGTCAGTTTTGCCTTGACCTCATATGAAGACAAAACCAAAGGATGCATGATTGTAGGGGTGGAAGCTACTGAATCCGAACGTTTCATGCACTTGAAAAACAAAATCCATGCAGGGCAGCTGGCGAATAGCAGAGATAACAAAGTAATGGTAGCCAAAGAACTTGCTAAAGAACTGCAGATCATGGTTAATGATACACTTATACTGATTGGGCAAGGCTATCATGGCGCTTCTGCTGGAGGCAAATACCCTGTTTCAGGAATCATTGACCTGGGATCACCACAACTCAATAAAAAATTGATTATTATGCCCTTGCTTGCAGCACAGCAATTGCTTGGCGCCGACTCCCTCATCACCACCTGGTCAATTTTGACAAGCTCCAAAATCAACCCTGAACAGCTCGCTGAAAATATCCAATCGGCAATTGGCGCGGATTTTGAAACACTGACCTGGGGTGAACTGATGCCTGACATCAAACAACATATCGATGCAGACTCCGGTAATATGCAAATAATCCAATATATCCTGTATTTTCTTGTAAGCTTTGGTGTTTTCAGCACGCTACTGATTATGATGTCTGAAAGAAAACGGGAAAATGGTATGCTGCTTGCACTAGGCATGCACAAAAGGGTTCTCCAAAAGCTGATGTTCATCGAATTGATTTTCGCCGCAATGATAGGCGCTACAGGCGGACTCCTCATCGCCTATCCGATAGCTATAATACTGAAAAAATATCCATTGCAGATCAGCGGAAAGCTTGCGGAAACCTATTCAAAATTCGGCTTTGAACCCATTTTCCCCACCTCTACCGATCCGGTTCTTTTCCTGAGCCAATGGATAACTGTTTTTATAATGGGCACCCTTTTGGGCCTTTATCCCATGTTTATCATCCAAAAGATGAAACCTGTTGAAGCAATGAAAAAATAAACCATGGTATTCAAATTGGCTTGGAGAAACATCTGGAGAAATCGGACAAGAAGCCTTGTTATCATGTTGTCTGTTTCAGTTGGATTGTTTTCAGGCATTGCAGTTAATGCCCTATACAAAGGCATGATGGACAGCCGTGTCAGAACCGTTATCCAAACAGAAACAGGTCATCTTCAAATACATGATCCGGAATTTACTGAAGAAAAGGATCCTTCTGCATTCATTTTAGGGAAGGCTTCACTCTTTGAAGAACTCAACACTATGCCGGCAGTAGCGGCATTTGCAGAACGGACTGTGAGTGCGGGTATGCTGACAACTGCAACAGGCAGCGCAGGTGTAATTATTACCGGTATTATGCCCGGAAAAGAGGCAGCTGTTTCCGGATTGGATAAAAAAATCATTGCCGGAGTGATGAGCTGGCCTGAAAATAAAAAAGGAGTGCTGATAGGAAAAAAACTGGCCCAAAAATTGAAATTGAAAAAAGGTTCCAAAATAGTACTGACTACAGTGGATACTGCTTCAAGCTTAATTGCAGGAGCATTCAGCATCATGGGGATTTTCCAATCTGCTAATGCCCCATTAGATGAGGTGACTGTCTATACCAACATCAATGATTTACGGGCGATGCTCGGACTGTCTGAAGAAATTCATGAGGTGGCCATCCTCCTCAAGTCTGACTCCGCATTGGAAACCACGCAAAATATTCTCGCATCATCCAATCAGCATCTTGCAGTAGAACCCTGGCAAAGCCTTTCTCCGGAAACAGACCTGATGGCAGGAACGATCAATACCTATTCATCCATCATCCTCGTCATTATCATGATTGCACTTTCTTTTGGCATCATGAATACCATGATGATGTCCATTTTGGAAAGAAAGCATGAAACAGGCATGATGATGGCATTAGGAATGAGCAAAAACATACTCCTACAGCTTATTTTATTGGAAACATGTTTGCTCGCATTGGGTGGCATTCCGGTGGCCATTACCGTTGCCTGGCTTGCCATTGCCTATTATGGTAAAAACGGAATGGATTTCAGTGGCATGGGGCAGGAAATGATGCAAAGCTTTGGATTTGAAACAGCCATTTATCCGAGCTTTCCTGCAGCAGCCATTCCGGGTATCCTGCTGATTGTGATGGCCACCGCACTTGTTTCTTCACTCTTACCCATTTGGAAAAGCCTTCAAATGAATCCCATAGATGCACTTCAAAATTGAACAATGGAAAACACGGTAATCGATGCACACAATATCAGCAAAACCTATCATGCAGAGCATATTCCAGTTCACGCCATCAGTAATGTTCATTTACATTTTGCACGTGGCGAATTTGCTGCTCTTGTTGGGCCATCAGGTTCGGGAAAAACAACCTTATTGAATATCATCGGGGGGCTCGACAAACCTGATGAGGGAAGCATCATCATCAACGGCACGGAGACAACTGCGCTGACGTCACGCCAGCTGGTTGATTTCCGGCTGAGGAACATTGGATTTGTTTTTCAATCATTCAACCTGATACCGGTATTGACGGCCAAAGAAAATGCAGAATTCATCTTGCTGCTTCAGAAAATTCCAAAAAACCAACGGGAAGAGAGGATCCGAAATCTCTTCAGGGAAGTGGGCCTGGAAGGAAAAGAAAATGCCAGACCGGCAGAACTTTCAGGTGGCCAACAACAGCGTGTTGCCGTCATCAGGGCACTCGCCTCCAAACCTCAATTTGTTCTGGCTGATGAGCCCACTGCCAACCTCGATTCTGTTGCAGCATTCAATTTGTTGGATATGATGTATAAACTGAATCAGGATGAAAACATGACCTTCCTGTTTTCAAGCCATGACCAACGGGTCATTGACCGGGCCAAGCGCATCATCAAATTGGTTGACGGTAAAATTGCTGATGATACCTCAAATCTAACTCTACCGTCATGAGGTTGATACCTCTTATATGTTTGATTTTCAGCATGGGTTGTTTGATTTCCATATGCCCTGCACAAGATTCAACACAAAAAACCTTTTTTCAATGGAACGGATACCTCAAAGACCTGAATATTATCAGTTTCCCCAACAAATTACAACCGTTTAAATATGAAAATATCATCCACAACCGGTTCAACCTGGATTGGCAAAGCAATCGCTGGAAAGCTGGTGCAGCCTTGCGAAACAGGTTTTTTTGGAATAATAACCAACTCAAATCCAGTCTCGAAAGGTTATGGGTTGAATACCGAAATGAACGTTTGAGTATAACGGCAGGCAGGCAAAGAATCAATTGGGGTATGAATAATAGCTGGAATCCCAACGATATTTTCAACACTTATAATCTATTTGATTTTGACTTTGAAGAAAGATCAGGTGTAGATGGAATGAAGATGCATTACCGCTTTTCATCAAATAGTTCTTTAGATCTTGCATGGAAACCACACTATACCAGTTATAAAAATATTATTGCTGTAAAATACAACCGGCATATAGGCAGTTATGATTGGCAATTGATTGGTGGATTTTTCAATAGTAGACCAACCATAGGAATGGGATGGCAAGGAAGTATGGGCAATACAGGTTTCAAAGGTGAAATTCAATATTTTTCAAAAGACCCTTTCAGCCCAGGCAGGTTGAATGCCAGTATAGAGTGGGATTTCATCAGCACAAAAGGATGGTATTGGACTGGAAGTCTGTTGTTCAATCAAAGAGGTCTGCATGAACATCCAGGAAATTGGGAAGCATTAAACTTCAGCAATACGGCAGACAAACTCATGCCAACCCGTTGGAATACCTTGATTGCCCTGCGCAAAGAAATCACTCCAATCATCTCAGCCAGTATGCATGTTTTGCAAGCACCCTTAACAGGGCTGTGGATTTTCTACCCTACTGGCTCATTCAACCTGATGAGCAATTTGTTGCTGGACATGGTCTGGCAGGGTTTTTGGGGTCACCGGCATAAAGGATTCATCTCCATTCAACATACTGGTTTCATAAGACTTAAATATAGTTTCTGAGCTGCAGAAATTTAACGGCCACTGTTTTGCGCATATCTCTCCATCTCCAAAAACAGGCTAATCAAAGGACCAATGGTCTTCAAGTCATCCGAACGCTGTGGCTCGTTAACGTAATAGGCATAAGTTCCAGGCCGATAAGGAATGCCGCCAAGCCCTGCGCCGCTGCAAGAGTGGTGGATGTGAGGCAAACCTTTTTCATCAACCGTAATGAAGGTTTTGAGCAGGCCCTGGTATGCCTTATCCAACACAGGTTTCATAACCCCAGGCAAGATGCCCATATTCAAACCCTTTGCCAGCGCGTAGGTGAACATGGTGGAGCCGGAAGCTTCCAGGTAATTGCCAGGCTGATCACCCTTGTTGGGAATCTGATACCAGGTTCCTGATACTGGATCCTGATAGCGTGCAACAGCCTGCAGCATATCTGATAATATCCTGATGAGCTCTTTTCTTTGGGGATGTTTTTCCGGGAAAATGTCTAGAATATCCACCAAAGCCATAGCATACCATCCCATAGCACGGTTCCATACTTCCGGTGAGCGGCCGGTAACAGGATCAGACCATCCCTGCTTTTTACTTTCGTCCCAGCCATGGAAAAGCAATCCCGATTGGGGATCTTTCATATGCTTTTCCATCCAGATCAACTGATTGGCAATATCCGTAAAGGCATCTTTTTGGAATGTATGGGCATATGATGCATAAAAATAATCAAGCATATAAGCGCCATCCAGCCACATTTGATAAGGGTATTTGTACTTGTGCCAGAATCCGCCTTCCTTGGTGCGTGGCTGCCATTGGATCTGTTCCCACAAATGGTCCATGGCTAACTTGTACTTTGGCGCTTTCGTTTGCTTAAACAATTCAAGCAGAATCAAACCTCCGGTAACCTGATCGGAATTGTAATCAAGTGGTTGATAGGTGCGGATGCTGCCGTCTTCTGCTATGAAATGATCGATAATTTTTTTCGTGTAATTGAAAAGCGATTGGTCGCCAGTTCTGTTCCACAATCGCAGGATGCCTTTGAGCACCACCGCTTCCTCATAATTCCAGACAGCTGCCCGCTTGGAAGGATCATTGCCTTCCTTGTCTTGCATCATGTGCTGAACAAATTTCTTCACCACAATAGAGTCCGGATAAGTTGTCATGATGGTCTTGGTAAAGCCTTTTGCCCACTCTAAGTCACGCTGAATTATATTGCCTTGAGCAAACAATTTTTCTGCAGAAACTAAACCAATTGCCAGTATGATGACCCATTTTTTCATATCTCAAATTAATCAAAAGAATTTCAAGGAATAAAATTTCTCTCTATGATTGTATCGTTACTTTTGGCACCACAAATCAACTGCGATGATAATGCTTAAATTTTCAACCGCACTGCTTCCGATTTTGATGGGCATTACCGTAATTATTGGTATGCAAAAATACAGTGATTGGAAACACAGTCCCAGAAGTGTTTCACCGTCATATTTTGCTTCGGTGGCCTTGCTATTTGCGCTGTTTTTGAGTCTTATTTTTTCTGAGGTTTGGAACAAAGTGACCAAAACAAATGCATTGATGACTGAGCAGGCAAATTCCATGCGTGCATTGCTTCGGATGACAGAACCTTTAGGACCTGATTCAATCAGGGTTGCTAATGCCGTAAATAACTATATTCAAAAACTTAAAGAACAAGAAGTCAATGACGATATGCTGGGCGGAGAAGGATACAATAATTACAAGGTTCAGTCCTTTTCAAAACAAACATTTCAGGAATATTATTTGATTGCTGCAGATGAAAAGTACTTTGCCGGACATGCAGTGATGCAACAAGCTTTTTATACAGAACTTGAGAACATACGACAATCCTGGTTTGAACGGCGTGAGTTGAGGAAACAACATATACCTACATCGAAAATTGCAGTGTTGTTCATATTCGGACTTTTCACACAGATTGCCATTGCCTTTTCCCATATAGGAAACAAGAATGCATTGCGTGCAACTACCATTTTATTCAGTCTGGCTTTTGCTTTTGCAATTGCCTTATTGGCTTATATAGACAACCCTCATCAAACCTCATACTTGGTTCAAATTGATGTACTAAACGATATCAGATAACTGGATTTCCCATCATTGCTTAACCAGGCGTTTGACAGTTGAACTTCCTGTGATTGTTAAAAATCTCATGATATAAACACCCTTAGGTAGTTTTTCCAGGCTAATATATTGTGGGTATCCAGGCCTTACTTTAGCACGATAAAAAACGCTGCCAACCTGATCCAGAAGCTCCAAATCACTGCTCTCCTTTACTTCTACCTGAACCTGATTTACCGCAGGATTTGGCCAGATGCGTACTGTCTCAACGCTCGAAAATTCCACCAACCTGACTGCTGAAAAACCATATTGCCCACTCAAATCAACCTGCCTGATCCTGAAGTAAACCAATCCGGTGAATGGCTGCATGGAATGGAAAGTGTAGCGCCCTGTATGGCTGCTGTTTTCATACACATCAACCTGACCAAGTTTAAGCCATTGCATACCATTTCGACTGTATTCCACATCATAGGCAATTGCATTCGCATCGTCCGCCACCTGCCAGTCCAACTTCAATTGCCCTTTTACATCTTTGCCAGCATTGAATCCCAGCCAGCGGACAGGCAAAATACAGATTTCACTCACATCAAAATCAGCAATGGGTGAAGTGAATGAACCCTCCCTGATGGAAACCCCGAAGACTCTCGAGCCTACTGTTGGGGTCAGTGATGTATTCTCGTAATAGAGGGAATCCAATACCATTTCAGCTTGCGCAGTAGTCATGATTCCGGTCAACTTGCGCAAACGAATAGTGTTGACAGTGGGGTCAGCTGATCGGACAACCGTAAACTGAACTCCTCCAATGGTAAAGGTCTTATTGGCTACAGCAGCAGTAAACCCAAGCCTGATACTATCTCCTGGTAGACTTGCATTCCCTTTGGGAAACAATACTTCACTGTTGCCATTTTGTATCATTGCCCGATTGTAGGTGATGATGATTTCATCAATGACCCCTGATGAACTGGTTATATTGTCGTAACCCGGACCATTGGTGAACCTTTTGGTGCCTGAGCAGGCGCCATTGGCATTGCCGAAACCTGGAGTTTGTGTATTGAGATCAAATCCAGGGGTGGTGTAGATGATGACATTCGAAAAAACATAGTTGGAAAAATCCAGGAAGAAATAAGCAGGACCGGAAGCATCAGCACCCACCATAATTTCAAAATCACTAACCATGGAATATTCCACCCTAACCCGATTAACAGGATCGGTTACTGTTGCAACGTTGGTCGAACTGTTTGACCGGAACTTGGTCAACCCCGAAGCTGCATTGTATGATTGGGAAATATTGGTTGTGGCACCAAGAGCAACTGAGGCAAATCCGCCAAATTCATTGTATTGATTGGATGAAGCACCCCCATTTCCATCTATATCGTAGGTATTCAACCGCACATTTTGCAGCACCACTTTGGAGCCGGTATGGGTGGCATTGTTATAGCTTCCTCCCAATATGAATTCAAACTTGAATTTGACATTTCCGCCTCCGTTGTTGAAGTTTACCGTTGGAGCAAAAAACCGGTCTAGATTGGCTGTCATGCTACCCCCTGCAGCCACATTGGAAGCGTAGTCGAATGGTATTGTTCCAGCTGCTGCACCTGAGGGTAGTGCAAAACTGCCATTGGTGATGCTGACAGTCCTGATGATACAATCAATGGGCTGTCCGGCAATGGTTATAACATTGGTATACAGGGTAACGTTACCAGCCGCAGAACCATTGGTTCCAACTTTATGGATTTTGTTTGCTGCTGTAAACTGGAATGTGCCGAAACCTACATTGAAAATAGGCTGTGCAACAATGCTGACCATTGGCGAAATAGACAAGAGGAGTACCCTAATATATAGGGCCACCAAGGCCTTTGCGGGTCTGGTTTTCATGGTACGACGGATTAGGAGGGGTGTCAAAGAAAGCCTTTAACACCCACTTGTAACGCCGACCGTTAACTTAATATTGTGATTTCATTAGAATTTGGCAGACAATAAGTCCACAATTACGTAATTGTACGATATCAATTCGACTGCTTTGCGCGATAAACATGCTTGCCATTGACAACGGTATGCAACACCTTCACGTCCCTGATCTTTTCAGGAGCCATATTTTGGATGTCCTGATCAAGGACGGTGAAATCTGCATAATTGCCCAGTTTAAGTACTCCCACTTTGCCATCGAGGTAGGATGCAAATGCGTTGCCGGTAGTGTAAGCCCTGATGGCCTCTTCAACTGTCATTTTCTCGGCAGGATACCATCCATCCGGATTTTTATTGTCGCCTGTGCGCCTTGTAACAGCAGCATAGATGCCCAACATGGGATCAACAGGAGCTACTGGCCAGTCTGAACCGAAAGTAACCATCACTTGCTTGTTTAACATGCTCCTGAAGGCATAAGTACCTTTCAATCGGCTGGTATCCAAGCGTTTGTAAGCCCAAATCCCATCATCTACCAGGTGGTAGGGATGCATGGAAGCAACAACCTGCTGCCTGGCAAAATTATCGATGGCTGCTGGTGTTACATGTTGCGCATGTTCCACACGGAACCGCCTATCCCTTTCTCCATTTACTTTCCTGGCCTCATCATATACCCCCAAAATGAAATCATTAGCCTTGTCGCCAATGGCATGCACAGCCACATGAAGACCAGCTTTATCGGCACCCAATACCCATTTCCTGAGGTCTGCCGTATCAGTGATACTCAACCCATGGGAATGAGGATCATCAAGATAAGGCTGATGAAACCATGCTGTAGTGGAGCCCAATGACCCATCCACATAGCCTTTCAAACCACCCCAATGCACCAAATCATCCCCCTTGCCATTTTCTTGCACAAAACTATCGAGCTGTTGCCAAGTGGCCAAAGGCACAAAAGAATACATGCGGAGTTTCATATTACCGGCTGCTGCTGCCCTGCGATATGTTTCCAGGTCTTTCCAGCCGCCATAAGAGCCCATATCGTTGACATGGGTTATGCCTTTCGAAAGGGCATGTGTTGTGGCAGCCGTCAAATATTCATCCAGCTGGGCCTCCGTAGGGTCGGGAACTGCTTTCAGAATCAGGCTCATAGCAGCATCCTTGAAAATGCCTGTTGGTTCACCCTGAGCATCTTTCACCAGCACCCCACCGGCAGGAGAGCTTGTTGCGGCAGTGATACCTGCCAGCTTCATGGCTTTGCTGTTGGCAAAGGCCATATGTCCGTCATAGCGGGAAATGAAGAGGGGATGATCACCGGTCACTGAATCAATCCACTCTTTCGAGGGCAACTCCCCACCCCAGTTTTCATGATCCCAGCTGCCTTCCAAAATCCAGGTGTCACCCGGATGGGAAGCACTGAACTCCCTGATTCTTTTGATGAATTCCTCTTTGGTCATGGCGTCTTTCAATTGCACACTCGACAAACCATAGCCTGCAGAAAGGAAGTGGGTATGGTTGTCTGAAAAACCCGGATAGCCCCATTTGCCTTCCAGATCAATCTTTTCACTGGCACTGTACAAATCAGCATCATCACCCACATAGATGATTTTACCGTCTTTGATGGCCACGACCGTCGCCACCGGATTGCTCACGTCACCCGTCCAAAACTGACCGTTCACATACACACTGTCAGCCCTATTTCCTGAACATGAACAAAAAGCTATCATGGCGCACACAACAAGTATCCTGGTCATGGTAGAATAATTTTTGTAAAAATAATTGAATTAATTTTAAGTTAAATGAACCTGCGACTGACCATTTCAGCCTTATTACTGCTGCTCTTCATGGCTTGCTCCAAGGAGATGATGGATACTTTCAGTGGTTTTGGAAAACCGCTGCACTTTCCTGAACCGGTATACAACCTGCAACAGAATC
The DNA here is from genome assembly GCA_039805245.1 of Bacteroidota bacterium. GTDB lineage: Bacteria > Bacteroidota > Bacteroidia > Chitinophagales > Chitinophagaceae > Pollutibacter. The sequence goes on along the minus strand of JBDLUN010000144.1, from coordinate 6,218 downwards.
CGGTAACGCCAGCAGGTTTTGCGCTTGGGAAAATGCTGTTTTTCGACAGCACGCTGTCGGCTGACCAATTAACCAGCTGCGGATCCTGCCACATGCCCTCATCAGCCTTCACACACCATGAGCATGATTTCAGCCATGGACTGAATGGCGCTTTCACCAAACGCAATGCACCCCCCCTTTTCAACCTGGCCTGGAGCACCAGCTTCATGTGGGATGGCAGTGTTGGCACATTGGATAAACAACCCATCAAGCCACTAACCAACCCGATAGAAATGGGTATGCAGATGCCTGAAATCCTGCGTTTGTTAAATGCGTCTAACATCTACCGCCGCATGTTTGCAGACGCTTTCGGAAAGCCTATAGCCACGGAAGAAACCATGATGAAAGCGCTCTCACAATTTATGCTGCTGCTCGTGAGCAGCCAGTCGCGGTATGACAGCCTGCAACAGGGTTTGACTGCATTCACCCCCACAGAAAATGCAGGCTACCAGTTCTTCAAGCAACATTGCGGCGGCTGCCACCGTGAACCGCTTTTTACAGACAACCAATTCCACAATACCGGATTGCCTGTTTCGAATGTAGCCGACTCCGGCCGGATGCACGCCACCGGCAACGTCCAGGATCTCTATGCCTTCAAAACCCCCAGCCTGCGGAACCTCAGCTTCACCAAGCCATATATGCATGATGGTCGCTTTTCCACCATCGACAGGGTGCTTGACCACTACCGGCAAACGATTCCCATCACCGCAGCCGACCGCACCAACCTGAAGGCCTTCCTAAAAACACTGGATGATTCAACATTCATCCGTGACCCTCGTTTTGCGGGTGGGGGGCACCATTGACTTCCTGAAGGTGACCAATATCACCTTTTGCGCCAAAAACAGGCAATAGCTTTGCTGTAAACAATCACCATGATCACCCACTATCCCATCCTCATTGTTGGCGGCGGCAATGCAGGCATCTCTGTTGCTGCACAGCTGTTGAGAAAAGATAAAAAACTGCCCATCGCCATCATCGAACCCTCCGACAAACACTACTACCAACCGGCTTGGTCGTTGGTGGGTGCAGGCATCTTCAACAAAGCCAAAACGGTTCGCAGCGAGGCTAGTGTCATTCCGAAGGGTGCCACCTGGATAAGAGACGCCGCTACCCGATTCATACCTGAAGAGAATGCAGTCTTGCTGGCAAGCGGGCTCCGAATGACATACGATTACCTAATTGCAGCGCCCGGCATACAATTGAATTGGGACGAGGTGAAAGGATTGAAAGAAAACCTGGGCAAAAATGGGGTCTGCTCGAATTATGATTTTCGCTATGCAAATTATACCTGGACCTGCATACAGCAAACCCATAGCGGTAAAGCCATCTTCACCAATCCACACACGCCTGTGAAATGCGGCGGTGCTCCGCAAAAGATCATGTACCTGGCGAGTGACTATTTCAGGAAACAGGGCCGCGACAAACAAATAGAAGTGGCCATGTGGTCGGGCGGAACCCGTGTTTTCGGAGTACCCAAATACGAAGAGGTCTTGAAAGGGATTATCGCTGAAAGGCATATCAACATGCAGTTCCACCAAAAATTGGTGGAAATTGACGGCGAAAATAAAAAGGCAAAATTCATCGGTATCGGAGAACAAAACAAGGATATGGAAACCTGGGTGGACTTCAGCATGCTTCATGTAACCCCACCACAGTCTGCACCCGACTTCATCAGGAACAGTCCGCTCGCCAACGCTGCAGGTTGGGTGGATGTGGATCGCTACACCCTGCAACACAACAAGTACAAAAATATCTTCTCCCTCGGTGATGCCTCCTCCCTGCCCACCAGCAGAACAGGAGCAGCCATCCGCAAGCAGGCTCCTGTACTCGTCAAAAACCTGATGGCCACGATGAAAGGCAAACCACTGGAAGCCCGTTACAACGGATATACCAGCTGCCCAATCATCACAGGATATGGGAAGCTCATGTTGGCTGAATTTGATTACAACAACCAACCTACTGAAACATTCCCCTTCAACCAGGCCAAAGAAAGGAGGAGCATGTTCATGCTGAAAAGATATATCCTACCTTGGTTGTACTGGAATGAAATACTGCCCGGCAGGATGTGAACAGCTAAGCCGTATCTTTAGGGTAAACAATCCCCTGAATTTTCCCATGATACGTTCCTTACTGTTTGTTTTGATGTTCGCTTGTTCAGTACCGGCTTTTTCACAATCGGCTTTGAATATCATTCCCCAACCCGCTGAAGTCACTCCTGGCAAAGGAAGTTATGTGTATGGTCAACATACCCGAATCTTTGCCAGCAAAGCTTTCCTGCCTGCAGCAAAACTGCTGGCAGAAACCATGAAACTGCCCGCCAAGCAAATATCGATTTTGCAAAAAGGGGCCACAATACCGGCAGGTTCCATAGTGTTGGAAAAACAGGACAACCAAAAACCAGACAGCGGTGCCTACCGACTGGAAATCAAGTCCGGCGGCATCCGTGTCAGTGCTTCCGGTTATGCCGGTGCCGTTCATGCCATGCAAAGCATCACCCAACTGGTCATGATGCAGGAAGTACAGCAGGCAATACCCTGTGCAACCATCCTTGACAAACCCCGCTTTGGCTATAGGGGCTTGATGTTGGATGTTTCGAGGCATTTTTTTCCGCCTTCGTTTGTGCACAAAATGATAGACCTCATAGCTTTATACAAACTGAACACCCTGCACCTCCACCTCACTGATGCAGCAGGATGGCGGATGGAGATCAAAAAATACCCAGGACTGACCCAACAGGCTGCATGGCGGTCATCACTGCAATGGAAACCCTGGTGGAATGGCGACAGGGCTTATGCCCGTGCTGGTGAGCCCAAAGCTTACGGTGGCTTCTACACGCAGGACGATGCAAGGGAATTGGTGGCATACGCGGCCACCAGAGGAATAACCATCATCCCTGAAATTGAAATGCCCGGCCATTCCGAGGAAGTCATTGCCACTTATCCGCAAGTGGGATGTGTGGGAGCCAAACAAGGCCAGGGTGAATTCTGCATCGGCAACGACTCCACATTTGTATTCATGCAAGATGTGCTGACGGAGGTTATGTCCATTTTTCCATCCCCATATATCCATATCGGCGGTGATGAGGCCGGCAAAAAAAACTGGAAAGCCTGCAGCAAATGCCAGCAGCGTATCAAAGACAACAAACTCAAAGACGAACTGGAACTGCAGAGCTATGCCATCCGCCGCATGGAGCGGTTCGTTTCCTCCAAAGGCAGGATATTGCTGGGGTGGGATGAGATTCTGGAAGGTGGCCTCGCACCAGGTGCTACGGTGATGAGTTGGAGGGGTGAAAAAGGGGGCATTGATGCGGCCAATATGGGGCATGATGTCATCATGACCCCCGGGGAGACCTGTTATTTCGACAAATACCAACAAGACCCCACCCGGGAACCGGAAGCTATTGGTGGATTCCTGCCTTTGCAAAAAGTATATGAGTATGAACCCATTCCGGCAGAACTGGCTGGCGACAAACACCGATTTGTAAAAGGGGCACAGGCCAATGTATGGACAGAATACATCCCCACCACGGAACACCTGGAATACATGGTTTTTCCGCGGATCATCGCTTTGAGTGAAGTGACCTGGAGTCCGAAATCCACCAGGGAATGGACCAGCTTCCAAGCCAGATTGAATTCCCATTACCGCATCCTGCAACAAAAAAATGTAAACTACTGCAGACCATCAGACCGGGTGGAAATCAGTCCGGTTATCAATCCGGCAACAGGACAAACAACCATCACCCTCAGCACGGAGCAATATAACCCTGAAATCCGGTATACGACAGACGGAACGCTGCCGTCAAACACCTCAAACAGGTATGCTGGTCCGTTTACACTGACCGGAACCACTTTGTTGAAGACTGCAGTTTTCAGAAATGGTAAGATGACCCAACAGCCTGATACCCTTGATTTGCGGCTGCACAAGGCACTGGGCAAGACAGTTACTTATGCTAAAAAATGGAGTGGCAGTTACCCAGCACAAAAAGAACAAACGCTGGTCAATGGCTACACCGGTTCATTGACGTATCAGGATAAACAATGGCAGGGTTTCCTCACAGATTTGGATGTCACCATCGACCTGGGCACCAGCCAAGCGCTGCAATCCGTTTCCTGCCGTTTCATGCAGGTTATTGGTCCGGGTGTTTATATGCCGAACTATATTGAAGTCTACACTTCTGCAGACGGACAAACCTTCACTCCAGCAGGAAAGAGCAATAATGATGTTTCGCCTTTGTATGACAGGCTGACGTTCAAAACTTTTTCCGTTGGAATGAAAAACACAACGGCACGTTATGTGCGGTTTTTTGCCAAAAGCCAACGCGGTTTCATGTTTGCTGATGAGGTTATAGTGGAATGACAGCATCAGTTGATACAGCCACATTGAAAAATGAACGGAAAGGATCGCCTAGCCTTTCAAGATTCCCCTGTAATAACCCACCGACTCAGCCATGCCAGCAAGGGGATCATTCATATCCTTTTCATATTCAATGCTACAGATACCGGTGTATTTGATTTTGCGCAAAGCCTTGACAAAAGCCGGGAAATTGATGACACCACGTCCGATTTCAATCACTTTGGCATCTTTGGCCATGGCTGTAACATCCTTGATATGCAGGTCGAAAAGCCTGTCTTTGTATTCCACTACCGCTTTCTCCGGCAATACTCCTGCACGGAAAGTATGTCCGATATCTATGCACAATCCCATCCGTGGATCCATGTCTTTGATGCGGTCATAAATGTCTTTGGGACTGGGATACAACTTGTCTTCCGGACCATGATTGTGGATAGCCATTTTGATATTGGTAGCCTTCACTTTCTCTTCTGTATAAGTGAGCAGTTCTGGATTGGGAACACCCACAATCATGTTGACGCCACATTTCTGTGCATAAGCAAAAGCCTGGTCTACGGCCTCCTTTGTTTTCATATAGATGACCCCAACGGTGTACATGCTGATACCAGCATCGGCCAATTTCTTTTTCACGCCATCAATGGTTTCCTGGCTGCTGTTCAACGGCAGGTGAAATTCTTTAACAGAGAGATTGGTTACGCCCACCCTTTTCATCATGGCAATGGACTTTTCCAGATCAAATCGAACGAACGAGAATCCTGCAAAGCCAATCGGAAAATCCATTCCCTCAGCAACTGAACTGGAGGTAACGGCAACAGCAGCCTTACCCATGATAGGCATGGCTGCAGCCGCTGCAATGCCCAATGTGCTGTTTCTCAAAAAATTTCTTCTGCTATGCATATGCAATCGTTTTAAAGGATTTAATGTTTTGTTGTTGATGCTACAAATTATTGTATTTTTTGGTGGCATTAGCAATTAAATGCCATAACTTAATAAAACGTTTTCGCTGCCACCCTTAAACCAAGACTATGCTTTTCCTTACGATTGCCTGCTGTATCCTGCTGCTCATCCTGTTGATTTCCTGGTTGAAATGCAACACCTTCATTTCATTTATTCTGGTTTCGATTGCAGGTGGTTTGATGCTCGGATTGCCCCTTGAAAAAATTCCAGCTTCCATCCAAAAAGGGATTGGTGATACCCTGGGCTCACTCCTGATGGTGCTGCTGTTTGGGGCGATGATTGGCAAAATCGTTGCCGAATCGGGTGCTGCACAGAAAATCAGCGACGTGATGCTGAAAGCCTTCGGTATCAACAAAATCACCTGGGCACTCGTGATGACCGGCTTCATCGTGGGCATACCACTCTTTTACAATGTGGGATTCGTATTGCTGGTCCCCCTTATTTTTTCTATCGTTTACCGGGTCAAGCTTCCTGCTGTGTATGTGGGAATTCCCATGCTGGCGGCACTTTCCACCACCCATGGACTCCTGCCACCGCACCCCTCTCCCGCTGCATTGGTAACACAATTGCAGGCGGATATGGGACAAACGCTTTTGTATGGCATCATCATTGCGATACCCACCATCATCCTTGCCGGACCGGTATTCGCATCCACACTGAAAGGTATTACTACAGAACCCTTGCAAACCTTCAAACCCCGCATCCTGCCTGACGATCAGCTTCCAGGGTTCCTGAACAGCATACTCACCTGTCTCCTTCCTGTAGGCATCCTGCTGGTGACCACAATTTTCCAGCTGGGTAACAGCGGTGCGGAAAGTCCGGTTCTGCTGCGTTTCATCGCAGATCCTGGCATGCTGATGCTCTTGTCAGTG
>JBDLUN010000143.1:0-6671 GCA_039805245.1 Bacteroidota bacterium | reverse complement strand
CCATTGGTGTTGTATTGGGGAGCTGCAACAAAATTGAGTAGTTCAACTTCAGGATTGACTACTGTTTTTCCATTGGCATCTGCTACACTTACTGTCAGTTTAAATCCTGATTGTGCAAAACCTGCTGAACTGATTAAAAAAGCACTCAACAAAATCAATAATCTCATGATGTGGAAATTTAGGATAATAATGAATCGATACTTTTATTTGAAATGCTGCAGTAAAATGCAGCGATGTTTTCAATACAGGCGTTCAGGAATTTTTCACCCTTTGATGCAGTCGCCAGGGCAGGATTACCTGACCCGGTATCTTTGGTGATTTTTGTCCATGGGCGCTGCGTCCATGCCCATCCTTTTTGAATGCCTTCGGCAGTAAACTTCCGTGTTGCCCCATCACCCGCTTCTGTGATTGGCAAAAGAAGTTCAGGATGCAAATGCATCATTACACTGGATTCCATTTCATCAGCATGGTCTCCAGGGGTTTCAAAATATTCCTTTACCGGAGCACTTTGAAACCAGTTTACTACAAATACCATAAGATCAGGGTAGATTCCGGCAAGTTCACGGATGATGGAAACAAAGTTATTGGCTCCATGTCCGTTGAGAATGACCAACTTGGTTGACCCATGCCTGATAATCACATCACAAATATCTTTCAGTATGGCAAGCTGTGTAGAAGGATTCATATTCATGCAGTATGCTACATCCAGTTGTCCGGTATTGACACCAAAAGGAATAGTTGGCAACACCAATGTTTTGCATCCCTTAGTCCATGCTAAACCTGCACTTTCAATGGCAATATGCTCCACCTGATAATTGTCAGTGGCATACGGCATGTGGTAATTGTGTGCTTCTGTGGCACCCCATGGGAGTATAGCCACATCAAATTGATGCGATTGGATTTCTTTCCAATTGGTCTCAGCTAAAACATACGGTTTGGGGTTGGAAGCCATAAGTTATATTTTTCGTTGTTCTGCCTTGGATTGAAGTGATTTGATACTGACATTCAATTCGAAACCTATCAATAAAACAAGTGAATTGACAAATACAAGAAACATCAGAATCAATATACTGCCTAAAGATCCATAAACTTTATTGTAAGATGCTATATTGTTCACCCAATAGGAGAACAAATAGGTGAAAGACATGATCAAAATAGTGGACAAAATGGTTCCTGGTGATCTGATTTTCCATTTCTTCTGTACATGGGGAGCATAACGGTAAATCAATCCGATGGAAAAGAAGATGAGAAAAAAAGTAACCATAAAATGTGCAACACCAAATATAAAATCGACATATTCACCATTCAACTTGAAATTGGCAAAAATCCAGTTCAACACAATGGTTTGGGTTAACATGATCAGAATAGTTGCCAAAACCAAAAAAACTATAATGAAAGTAAGACGGATGGCACTCCACCTGATTTGTATGAAATTCCTATCCTCAACCTGAATATGCAACATCGATTTTCTGAATGTACGCATAATCGTCAGCGTGGCATTGGAAGAGAAATAAATGGCCAAAATCAGACCAAATGATAAGGTACCCGTACCGGCTTCAAAAAAGTCATCCGTCACTTTTTTGATCATATTAAATGTGTATGCATCAGGAACAATACTGTCAATCAAAATAAGCACTTCAGCATACAATCTTCTGGATCCGGGCAAATAGGAAAGCAGTGTGAAGATAAAAATGAATAGGGGAGGTATGGCCAAGAGAAAGTTGAAAGATATGGAGGCCGCCCTTTCATTCAGCCGTATTTCCCTCGACTGGTCGAATGAAAAGGCAAATACATCATACAAGGGTACACCTTCAAATCCTGGGAGTATGATGTATCTGGACCAGTTGGTCAATGTTTTTACAGGCTTGCTCTCCAAAATCAACCGCTGTAATTTTATCATAGCTTACGATTAATGAATCTTCATGCTATCCAATGCCCTGCGGTACTTCCTGGCGTTTTCAAAGTGCTCTTTTTCTGAGGCAGCGAAATTGTGGGATCCTGAAAAATCAGGGTTGGCACAAAAAAACAAATAGTCTGTTTCCTCACCCTCCAAAACAGCATCAATAGTTTTTGAAGAAGGGGTACAAATTGGTCCGGGTGGTAGTCCCTTATGCTTATAAGTATTATAGGGTGAAGAAGCGGAGCTGCTGATGTGTTTCAGGGTTACCCTCTTGATGGTAAAGTCCCCAACAGCAAATTTGACGGTGGGATCAGCTCCAAGCGGCATCTTTTTTTTCAATCTGTTCAGGTAAACACTGGCCATTAGCGGTTTTTCATCATGGTCATTGGTTTCTTCTTCCACGATGGATGCCAAAATATATATTTCTTGTGGCGTTAATCCCAATGCCGCAGCCTGATCCAATCTGGATGAATTCCAAAATCGCTCTGATTCTTTATGCATGCGTTCGAAAAATTCACCCGGGCTGGTATTCCAATACAGTTCATAGGTGTTTGGGATGATTAAAGTCAATGCCGTTGCACTTTCCCTGTCAAATTGTTTGAGAGAATCATTACTGTTGGCAAATCTTTGCACTGACTTTGAACTGCATTCCAGTTTTCCGCCAAGATAGTCAGCCAAATCCTTCTTGGTTCTAAACTTGTTGATGGTAAGTGTAACAGGTGTCTGTCTGCCACCGTTCAGTTTTCTAAAGATATTGAAAACGCCAGTCCCTTTGCTGATTACATATTTCCCAGGCTTTATCTTGTTCCAGTAACCTGTCCATTGAGCCAAAGCAAGAAAAGTGGTAAATTCAACTGGTTTGATAATGGACTTAATTTTAGGCTTTACATAGGATTGGGTAGCCTTTGTTGACGGAATGTACAGCACAATTTCATCATCTTCAAAGGAAGTTGCTGATTTGAGAAAAAGCACGTAAAAAAATGATGCAGCCAGAAAGGCGAGCAATGCCAGCAGAATAATTGCCAAACGCATGCTTTTTCTGCCGTTCTTTCTTTTTTTTGAACTTTTAGGACTCATAACTCCAATATAAACAAAAACCCTGCCAAAATGAGCAGGGTTCGTATTACAAATCAGATGATTTATTGCGGATTGGTAGCTGCTGGAGCAGGTGCAGGAGCAGGTGCAGGAGTAGTTTGTTGAATAGGAGCGGAACCAGTTGTTGGGATGTTTTTTATGGCATCATTATCTGAACCGCCTGTGGTTTTGATAACCAAAGCAGAAACCAGGCAAAGTACAACTAAAACACTGGCTAAAATCCAGGTTCCCTTTTCCAAGACATCGGTGGTTTGTTTGACACCCATAAACTGGTTGCTGAACCCCGCAATATTTCCGGAGAGTCCGCCACCTTTTGGATTTTGTATCAAAACAATAGCTCCCAGTAAGATGGATGCGAGTACGATAAGAACAATGAAAAGGGTTGTCATATGTTATTTTCTTTGATCAGGGATATTTTGGCTGCAAAAATATGTTTATTGGCAGGATTTTGCAAACTTAATTTATTGTAAACCTCAATAGCCTTGTCAGTCAGTCCCTGTTTGAGGTATACTTCTGCCATTGCTTCAGTGATAACTACATTACTGGGTATACTTTCGTCTTTGACAGTGGGTGTAACAGGTAATTGTTCTTTTGACTTTGTTTCTGCAGATTCCGGCTGTAGTTTTTTCATTGTTCTAAGCCAATCGGTGAAACTCTTTACCTTCTTCCCAAGTTCATCTTTTTCAAGGGTTTGACTCAGTTTGATTCCCTGTGAAGCAAAATAATCAACAGTATGGTATGGCTCTATGGGGATCAATTGATCAAGGTCTGTCGGCAATTCCTGCTGAACAGTCATTTGCGGGAAGTTCAACTTCTCTGCAAGAAATCCTCCTGTATATGATGCTTCTGTCAGTTCTTCATCGTGCTCATAGCCATCTTCGTCAGTCCATTTGGGAGATTCTACAGGTTCAGGATCAAGTTCAGCAGTGGCAGTTTCCTTTCTTTCCTGCAGATTATAATCATAGCCCGTTCTTTTGATTCCACCTCTTTCAGCCTCTTCACTCAATTGAAAATTAAGCCAATAGGGGTCATTGAAAAAAATGGCAGTTTTGGTAACAGTATCAGGAAAGTCAATATGGTACAATGACTTAAGCTTGCAGGTATAAAGAAACTGTATGATGGAGGAATAAGGATAATGTTCGGCATAACCTTTTAATTCATCCAAAGTCATTTCCTCCAGGTTTTCCCGGTCAAACAGCGATTGGATGAGGTAGTCAGTTTCCTTTGTCATTCTGCTAATATAGTCCGCTTTACCAATTTGAAAAAATCCTATTGAAAATCTCGTCGGTAAGGTTGGTGATTATTTGGTCATTCAATTCAGCCTCAGCCTGGGTCAGACTCTTGGTCGCCGAAAACGGAAAGTTTCTGGTGACATCTGCCTCAAAACTCAACTTGTCGTTTTGTCGGTTTTTGAAAACAATGTGAACGGTTACATTCAGGTTGTTACTGGCCACCTGCTGCTGGGAAATGCCTGAAGTGCTAACAGAATACTCACTGATATAACCGCTGATCTCATAATCTGCATCATTATTCGTTTGTGATAGTCGTGTTTGGTTGACTATCTTCTGACGCAGCTTGTCGGTCAACTTAGGACTTAACTGGGGATTGATGTAGCGGGCTTTGTTTTCAATAAAAAACACCCTTACCGTTTTGATTTCGGGCGGAATCGAAACATCTTTGAGAGAATATCGGCATGTACCCTGTATACTGAAGAGTACAGCCAATAAAACCAAAATGTGTTTGATTTTCCTAAAAATATGGTCAATCTTCAATGTCATATTCTTTGAGTTTCCGGTAGAGTGTCCGCTCGCTGATACCAAGATCGGATGCGGCGTCTTTTCTCTTCCCTTTGTGTTTTCTAAGGGCTTTTTCAATAAGTTCCTTTTCCTTGTCCATAATATTAAGAGATTCATCAACCAGGATGGAATCATGGATATCACGGGTTTCGTTGATCAATAGGGGCTGTCCGATGGCAGGCAATACATTTCCATGGTGAATGGGTTCAGCCTTTTGTCGGCTTATTGGAATTTCATCCAGATAAGCATCCTCCATAACATGAGCCATGGTTGGAAGGTTGGCCGGATTCTGAACAATTTCCAGGAACATCTTTTTCATCTCGGTAACATCCTTCTTCAAATCGAAAAAGAGTTTATAGAGAATATCCCTTTCATTCATGAATTCACTGCTTCCGTTGGCTGAATTGGCCGAAGGAACCAGCATGGGCAAGTTGCTCTGGTTGGATTTTGGTAAAAATCTTTCCAAATCGGCAGCTGATATGTTTTTCTGAACAGATAATACAGAGATCTGTTCTGCAATATTTTTTAATTCACGGACATTACCCGGCCATGGGTAATTTAAAATCATCGTTTTGGCTTCCTCTGACAGCTGTATAGGGGTGGTCCTGTAACGCTCTGCAAAATCCACAGCAAATTTTCTGAAAAGCAATATAATATCCTCCTTTCTTTCCCTCAAAGAAGGTACACGTATGGGAACTGTGTTGAGCCTATAATACAAGTCTTCCCGAAATTTATTATGCTGTGTAGCAGCAAGTAAGTCCTTATTGGTTGCAGCAATAACGCGTACATCCGTTTTTTGAACTTTGGAGGAACCAACCCGAATAAATTCTGAGTTTTCCAGCACACGCAACAAACGGGCTTGGGTGCCAAGCGGCATTTCACCAATTTCATCCATGAAAAGTGTGCCGCCATTGACTGTTTCAAAATATCCTTTTCTGGCATCAAGTGCTCCAGTAAAAGAGCCCTTTTCATGACCAAACAGTTCTGAATCTATTGTTCCTTCGGGAATGGCGCCGCAGTTGACGGCAATGAATGGATTATGCTTTCTGGGTGACAAGGCATGGATAATCTGGGAAAATATTTCTTTACCGACTCCACTTTCACCTACAATCAATACTGTCAAGTCCGTATTGGCCACTTGAGTAGCTACCTGCAAAGCATAATTCAAAGCAGGAGAATTACCTATAATACCAAAACGGTTTTTTATTGATTGGATATCCATCTTCAGTTATTTAGCAAACAATTTCACCCAGGAGAGTTGCCTGAGTGCAATCAGATACGTTTACATTGACATAATCACCCGGTTTCAACTTATTCAAATCGGTTTTTTTGAAGATGATAACCTTATTTTGACTGTTCCGGCCCATCCAATGTTCAGAACTTCGTTTGGAGTTGCCTTCAATCAGCACGTTGAATGTCTTACCCAAATCCCGTTGGTTGCTTTCGAGTGACAGCGCATTTTGCATGGCTACAATTTCTTCAAGTCTTCTTTTTTTGACATCCTCAGGAACATCATCTGTATAACGCTTAGCAGCCAAAGTGCCCGGACGTTCTGAGTAGATGAACATATAACTGAATTCGTATCCGCTGAAACGCATTACATCCAATGTGTCGAGATGATCCTGTTCATCTTCGGTACAGAAACCGGCGATAATATCGGCACTGATAGCGCAATCAGGCATGATTTCCCTGATTTTAGCCACCTTGGCTTTATACCACTCACGGGTATATGGCCTGTTCATTAACTGCAATATGCGTGTCGAGCCACTTTGCAGGGGCAGGTGTATATATTTGCAGATATTCTCGTGGGCTTTCATGACATGGAGCACACTGTCTGTTATGTCTTTGGGATGGGAAGTACTGAATCTAACCCGTAAAAG
>JBDLUN010000142.1:0-14314 GCA_039805245.1 Bacteroidota bacterium | reverse complement strand
CTGATTGTATATCCCTTTCCGTCCATTTTAACGGCTACATTTACATGGTCTGAATAGGTGAGTACCAGCATGGGTAAATTGTAAATTTCCCTGACCAAATAAAAGAACAGCGCCGCTCTGTCTTCACAATCGCTTTTTTCATACAGCAAGGTTTCTTCAGGGCTAAGTCTTTTTTCTCTACCAAAAATATCTGCATCATTGGCAAAGTCAAAAGCTGAGCGGGTGAAATGCATGAGTAATTCCACTCCCTGCTTCGTTTTCATGCCTTTTATCTGTTCTTTCAGGTTATTGATTAATGTCTCGCGTGTGAGTTTATTCAGCGGGATATTGAATTGGGTACTGTAGTTGGTAACAGGGTAATTGATGAAAAATTGCTGCATGTTTTGATTGATGCGTATGGGAGCATAATAGGTTTTAGCTTTATACTCATATTGCAAGATTTTTTCAACCGTTTCATGCGCTGGGAATGACGGGATTTCATCAATGGCAAACATAAAAGGCCTGCCCTCGAGATTGTTGTTGCCGATCAATTCCAATGCTGAAAATGGGATGGCTTCTGAAAAACTGAAATCGTGGTGATTGATGCAAACATAGTGATCATTCTTATAGACTTTAATTGGCAAGTTGTAAATCTCATCATTAGTTTTTACATAAAGCAGCAAGTTAGTTCCATCCCATCCCAGCAGTGTTGCATAACCCAGATGTTTCAACAAGCTGGCTTTGGTAAGTGTGTATCCCAGAAAGTCGTCCTGTTTCGGAATAATGCTATTGGCTATCTTGCGAATCAATTGGTAGGTGAACCAGTCAGAAAGTTTTAACTCGCTGCGTGTTTTTTCAGCAGCTGCTGCGGCATTACCGGTTGAGGCTGCCAAGGTATTGAGTTGCATCTCGAGCTGACTCACCAATGCAGGTTTGAGGAGGGTCAATTCCGGTTTTTCAAATTGGAATTGAATTTGGTTGCCGCAAAATTCAATTGTAGGCTCCAATTTTTTCAATTGTGCCATTGCAAATCCAGTTTGGATTGTAAGGGCTGCCAGGCATATGGTTTTGCTTAGTTTGTTCATTCTATGTGAATTAACGGTAAAAAGTTAATAATAAATTAACATTGGACCAAATCTAGAGCAAAATTTATTGTAGGTTACACATATCGTTATGATTTTGAAGAGATGTTATTTTTATGTAAATTCCTGATAATCTGTTGATTGAAATTATTTTCAGCCTTATTTTACAATCATGTCTAAACTTCAATTCGTACAAAGGGATATCAGTTGGTTGGCATTCAATGCACGTGTTTTGCAGGAAGCCAACGATGCTACTGTTCCCTTGCGGGAGAGAATCCGTTTCTTGGGTATTTTTTCCAATAATATGGACGAATTTTTCCGGGTACGGGTTGCCACTTTGAAACGGATGGAAGAATTTGATGCCGGCAAGAAACGATTGGCCATGCACATGGAAAAGTCACCCAACCAGGTTTTGAATGACATTCAGCATGTTGTTCTAAAGCAACAGAATGAGTTTGATAGGATTTGGGAGGATATCCAAGTGCAACTCAAAAAGCAACAGATATTTTTAAAGACCGATACGCAATTGACTGCTACCCAAAAATCATTTGTGATTGATTTTTTTGAGAAAAATGTCCGTGCCAACATCATCCCCCTCATGATTGAAAGTTTGCCGGAGTTGCCTTATTTGCGCGACAAAAGCATCTATTTGGGAGTTGTCATGCAAAAGCGCGATTCTGCCTACAAGCAGCAATATGCCTTGATTGAAGTGCCATCCAAAGCCCTTGGTCGGTTTCTATTGTTACCTACAGCCAAAAAAGAGACCCATATCATGCTCCTGGAAGATATTATCCGGGTTAACTTGCCATTGATATTCTCTTATTTTGGATATGATCATTTCGAAGCCCATATATTCAAAGTGACCAAAGATGCAGAGATCGACCTGGATGCGGATGTCAGTACATCGCTTGTTGAGAAGATGCAGAAAGGGCTCAAAAACAGACGTAAAGGTAAGCCTGTTCGCTTTGTTTACGACAAGGGGATGAATAGCGGTTTGTTGAATTACCTGATCAAAAAATTGAAGTTGGACAGGAAATCCAGTATCATACCTGGTGGAAGGATACATAATTTCAAGCATTTCATGGATTTTCCGGATGTTTTCACATCCAGTCAGCGCAAGATGCAGCCCATTCCTCATCCGGCTTTGAAGCAGGCTATTCGGGTAACAGATGTGATAGATAAGCAAGATGTATTGCTGCATTTTCCATATCACTCATTCTCTGCAATCATTGATTTGTTAAGGGAAGCGGCAATTGATCCTGATGTCCGTTTCATCAAGATTACAGCCTATCGCCTCGCATCCGACTCCAAAGTGGTGAATGCGCTAATCAATGCTTCCAGAAATGGCAAGCAGGTTGAAGTGATGCTCGAATTGAAGGCGAGGTTTGATGAAGAGGCTAATCTTGAATGGAAGAATGTTTTGGAGGATGAAGGTGTTAAAGTGATTCTCGGAATTCCTAATATGAAAGTGCATGCCAAAATATGCATAATCAAAAAGCGGAGTGGTAACAAAACTGTCCAATACGGTTTTGTCAGTACTGGCAATCTGAATGAGAAAACGGCCAACTTTTATGGAGACCACTGTTTGTTGACGTCGAACCGCAACATCATGGCTGATATCAACAGGATTTTTCACTATTTAGAAAGTCCTTTAGCCCATGCTGAAAGTCTTATTGCATGTAAGACGCTAATGGTTAGCCCCGTTGGTATGCGGAAATCGCTCATTCAGTTGATTGACAATGAAATCAAGGAAGCCAAAAAGGGCAATCCGGCTGCGATTACCCTGAAATTGAATTCCTTAAGTGATATAACACTTATTGAAAAACTCAATCTTGCATCCCACGCTGGTGTAAATGTCAACCTTATTATCCGCGGTATTTATTCTGCCAAAGTCCGTCAAAAGAAGAAGGATTCAGATTTGCGGGCCATAAGCATTGTAGATGAATTTCTTGAGCACGCCCGTGTATTGATATTCCACAATCGTGGGGAAAATTTGGTTTATATATCCAGCGCAGATTGGATGGTGCGTAACCTGGATCACCGTGTGGAAGCGGCTTGCCCGGTCATGGATCCGGATTTGAAAAAGGAATTGCAGGATATTTTGGATATTCAGCTTGCTGATAATGTAAAAGCCAGGATTTTGGATGAAGATTTCCATAACAACTATGTAAATTCGCAGGGCTCCAAGAAGGTTAGGTCTCAGCAGGAAATTTATGCCTACCTTCTGAAAAAACAGCGCTGATAATTTGAGACTCGCAGCTATAGATATCGGTTCCAATGCCTGCAGATTGTTGGTAACGGAAGTTATTGCCAAGCCGGGTGTCAAACCCCAGTTCAATAAACTCAATCTGGTTAGGGTGCCACTGCGTTTGGGCTTTGATGTGTTTGAAACAGGCATCATTCCTGTGGCAAAAGTGGATATGATGTTGCATGCCATGCAAGCTTATGCTAGCTTGATGCGCGCTTATCAAGTGGACAGGCACATTGCAGTGGCCACAAGCGCCATGAGGGATGCAAGCAATACCAATGAAATCATTTCCAAAATTTTCAAAGAGACAGGAATCAATATCCAAATCATCTCAGGTGATTTTGAGGCCTCTTTGATTTATGAGTCCCATATAGCCGAGAGTCTGGATAACGGAAGCAATTACCTGTATATTGATGTGGGTGGCGGTAGCACGGAATTAACCCTTTTTATGAATGGAGAACTTGCCTTCAAGCATTCATTCAATATTGGCACTATCCGTCTGTTGAAAGGCCAGGTAAGTGAAGCAGAATGGGAGTTGATGAAGGAAAAAATCCGAAAAGATGTCCGGGGCTTGAAAAATCTGATTGCGATTGGAACAGGAGGGAATATCAACAAAGTTTTTTCACTCAGCAAAAAGAAAGACGGTAAATCTATTCAATTAGAGTTGCTCCGGTCATACCACCGGGAAATGTCTTTATTGTCTGTTGAAGATAGGATGCGGTATTTCAACTTGCGTGCAGACCGGGCTGATGTGATTGTGCCTGCATTATTGATTTATACGCAAATCATGAAGTGGGCGATGATTGACGAGATGATTGTTCCCAAAATTGGAATTGTTGACGGACTGATTCAGCATTTGTTTTCGGAGCCTTTTTCCGGTTGATTTGCATGGATTCTTGCAAGGTCATCAGCCGCTCAATGATGTCTGATGTGTTGTGTGCAAGTGTCAGCCTTTTTTGATCTTGCCCAGTGATCCATGTATCGAAAGATTTGCTGAAATCCTGATCCCAATCCTGTAAAATTACAACCCGATAATCTTTCAGGGCAGCAGCATTGCACAATTGCTCATATTGTCCTTTCATGGGAAGAACCATCAGTTTTTTACCCAGGTAAAGTGCTTCTGCAGGTGTTTCAAATCCACTACCAGTGATGATACCTTTGCTGTTGATCAAGCTGATGTTGAACAGTGATGGATTGGTTGGATAGAATCGGATGTGCCCCTTACTGAAAGGGGATTTGATTTGAGTAGAGAATACCTCAAACTGATGGTCTTTTAGCGGCATGAGTTGTTTTTCAATCAACTCATCAGCAACATGACCTAGGTAAATGGTGATGTGTCCGTTATCTTTTGGATCCGCATTGATGATATCATTTTTGATGATGGGGTTGAGTATATGTGCATCATAAGATTCAAAATGCAGACCCAATTGTTTTGTGCCCTGCGCATAGTGTGATAGCACCCACTCACCCGCATGGCTAATCTTGTCGGGCCTGGGTACTTTCTTGCTGGTGAAGCTGGCTTGGTGCCCGAAATGGATGGATGGGATATGTTTGATTTTACAGGCAAGTGAGGTGATGCATTCAAAATCGTTGATGACGAGGTCGTAGTTCTCAATGGGCAGCTGGCTCGCTTCCCGCCATATTTTTTTCAAATTGAATGTCATGGCAGTTTTCAGCAAATCGATACTGCCATTCCGTTTGTTGTACTGCAGGCTAAGCCCTTTGCTTCTATAGGCGATAGGCAAATCTGTTTTCAGGCTGTAGTTGTTTCCGCTCAGGAATATGTCTACTTCCCCATATTTAGAGAGAAAGGGCATGATTTCCTGCGCGCGACTGAGATGACCGTTACCGGTAGCCTGAACTGCGTAAAATATCTTCATCTGATGGCTGCGGTTGAAAGAAGGGTGCTGAAATTCACCAGCACTTCATCGGTAATCACATTCAGCATGGGTATTTTGTTTTCATGCTTTATTTTATTTACCTCATGCGCTGTAATTTCTGCTCCGTTCCAGTGATGAATTTTCCAATTGTTTTCGTCATACTCCAAGGCGGTAAGGTTCTCAATCCAGTCACCACTGTTCATATAGGTAACAGAACCCTTTTCATTGCTGACTTTTTTGATTTGGGGTTGGTGGATATGTCCGCATATTACATTGGTGTAATTATTCTCTATCGCCAGCTCTGCAGCTGTTTGTTCAAAATCGTTGATCCAGCTAACAGCTTTTTTGACACTTTGCTTTACGCGTTTGCTGAGACTCATTTTATCTTTACCCATCGTTTTCAACACCCAGTTGATGGCCCTGTTGAAAAGGATGAGGAAATCATAACCGTGTCCACCCAATTTGGCAATCAGTTTGGCTGAACCTTTCGTTGTTGAATCAAAAACATCACCGTGGAAAATCCAGGTTTTTTCACCATTGATATCAATAACCAGTTTGTCCACCAGCTGCAAGTTGCCCATTTCTAGTCCACTGTATCTCCTCAGGGTTTCATCATGGTTTCCGGTGATATAGATTGTTTTGGTGCCTTTAGACATCATGCTGAAGATCTCCTTGATAACCTGCATGTGTGAGGCAGGAAAATAGCTTTTTCTAAATTGCCAGATGTCGATTATATCTCCATTCAGTATAAGCAGTTTGGGTTCGATGCTTCTGAGATAGCTTACCAGCTCAGTTGCGTGGCAACCGAATGTACCAAGATGGATGTCGCTGATAACAACCACTTCCGGCTTTCTTTTAGACATGGGTTAGTTTTCAGTAAAAAAACAACTTCATTGTCAACTGTTTTTAAAGGATTTATTAAGTAAAGTTTAAATCTTGCTTTGTTCAATCCTTGATAGTTAAACGCCAGAATGAAAATATTTGAGCTGCATCATGCTCATTGTTGAAGTGGCTATTCTTTGATTCTCTTCAAGGTAAAACCAAACGTAGTTCCAATGCCAGGTTTACTGCGTACCTGTATGAAGTGCCCGTGTGCTTCAATAATGTGCTTGCAGATGGCAAGCCCCAACCCCGAGCCACCAATATTCCTGCTTCTGCCATAGTCAGTGCGGAAGAAGCGCTCAAATATTCTGGACAAATGTTCCTCTGCGATACCAATGCCGTCATCCGTGATTTCAATGAGTACATTGTTGTCTGTTCGGTAAATGCCTGCTTCTACTTTCCCTTCACTGTTGCCGTATTTGATGGCGTTATCAACCAAGTTGATAAGGACTTGTCTGATTTTTTCCTTGTCGGCATAAACTGAAACAGGTTGTTCACAGCCTTTTTTGATCATGCATTTGGTTTTCTTTGCTGCCGTTTTGATATGCAAAGATTCGAAGACATCATGAATGAGGTCGTGGATTACAAAGTTTTGGTAATGCATGGTCAGTTTGCCGCTTTCCAATTTGGTAATCTCGTCCAAATCCGAAATCAGGTTGATCAAACGCTCGGTATTCCTGAAGGCATTTTCCAAAAACTTCTTCCGGATTTCCGGTTGTTCTGAAGCCCCGGCAATCAATGTTTCCAGGTATCCTTGGATGGCAAATGCAGGAGTTTTGAATTCATGAGACAAATTCTGCAGGAACTCTTTTCTGAATGCTTCATTCTTTTCAAGCATTTCCATTTCAGCTTTGCGCTGGTCGGCCCACTGCAATACTTCCTCTCCAACTTCTGTAATACTCTGCTGCGGTAAAACGTTTTTTAGAAAAAATTCTTCCCGTTTGGATACTTTTGTCTGGTGGATGAATTTGTAGATGAGTTTGATTTTTCGGTGAACAAATTCCTCAACAAGAAATCTGGTCAGGAAAAATACCAACAACAAAAGCAGACCACCCGAAAGTGAAGCAATCTCCAAAGGGAGTCCCGCCACCAACCCAATCAACAGACTTACGATGCCGGTTATCAGTGAAACCACTGTGGCGATGGAAGTGGATGATAAACTTCTGGATTCAAACATAGTTGCAAATTAATGAATCCGTGAGGAGAATGGTCAGAGCTCGAATTTGTATCCGACTCCTTTTACCGTGGTGATGCAATCCAAGCCTAGTTTCTGCCTGATCTTGCGGATATGGACATCGATTGTCCTGTCGCCCACAATGACATCACTTCCCCAGATTTGATTCAGGATTTCTGTTCTGAGAAAAACCCTTCCTGGTTTGGATGCCAGGTATTGAAGCAGTTCAAATTCTTTTTTGGCCAAGCTGATGGGTTCATTTTTCAGGTAAACCATGTATTCTTCCGGCTCTATCCTCAAATCTCCAATTTCCATACCCTTATTTTCTTCGGGTTTGTTCAATCGCCTGAAAAATGCATTCACTTTGGAAACCATGATTTTGGGTGAGATGGGTTTGCTGATGAAATCATCTGCACCCAATTCCAAACCCTTCACATGAGACAATTCGTCATTCAAGGCAGTCAGGAAAACAATAAGGGTCTGCTGGAATTCTGGCTGTGAACGAAGAATCTTGCATACTTCAATGCCGTTTTTCTTCGGCATCATGATATCCAAAATAATCAGGTCTGGATGGAATTGTTTGGCTTTTACAATGGCTTGATCCCCGTCTTTGGCCGTTTCAACCTCATAGCCATGCATGATCAGGTTATAGCTTACGATTTCCAGGATATCCGGTTCATCGTCAACGATGAGTATTTTTTTGGCCTGGTTGGACATAAGACGGTTTTTTCAAAGTTACTTCGATAACATCTTCTTAACGTTGGACAGGGATTATTAAATTGTTAAGCGTTAATTTTGCCATTATGCCGAAATGTGTATTCTTGGGAGTGGTGCTTTTTTTACACTCCTTTGCAATGGCCCAATCCACCCCAGCTGGACCGGTGGGTGAAATTGACATCCGGCGCATCAGATTGCATGAAGATACTGATTCGGGTCAGGCAAAATTGGTCAGGTTTTTCCATGATTTTCAAATGTCTGCTCCATCAACGGAGGACTCAGTTTTGGTGGAAGTATTAGTTCATCAATATGCCGGGGGTGTTGATAGTTTACAGCATGCCATTGAGCGCAATCAGGCCTTTGATCACCGAATAAAAGTCAAATACCTCTCGGGGCTGAAAAAATTGTTGTGGCAGCTTTCGGATGCGTTGCATACCAGGGCTATTCCAATCAGTCAATTGCCTGCAGCCATGAAAGCATATGAGGTTTACATGGAACTTGACTTCACCGGGTCTTCGCTTTTGGGTGCGGTTAATGTTTTTCCGCATGCCGTCAACGCACTGGTATTTGACAATCAGACCGTTTTCTTCGACAACAAGGAATTAGAGGGCATCAGAATTGCCTTATACCGGCAATATATTGAACTTAATCCAACACAAATCCTGTCAACCATCCAACCTTATCTCGAGCAGCCATTTGCCGATACGCTGATCATCCGGGCCGCTATAGGATTTCCGGATATGTTCTATAATTATGCTTCAGCGGTTGGAACGGATGTTGGGAAAAAAATCCAGGGCATCAGTCATCCGTTGGTAAGTACGGTAGCCAAAATTGCCATAGAGCCCAAGGCCAGGCTGATTTATCCTTTCCTGCCTTCCCTCTTAGCAGGCGAACTGACCATTGACAGCATCAAAAACAGCTTATCCCAGCCAAACAGCTATTTCAGGTTGCTCGTTACCACGCAACAACATTACCTCCAACAAGGATTGCCTTTTCAGGATCCGAACCTGAGAGAGATCAATCTGATGATCAGGCGAAAAGCAGAGGAATGGTATATCAATGAGATCAACGCATTGCATGATGAACAGCCTGCTGTAAGGTTCAATATACTTGAACCGCTTTCAATTGAAGAGCTTTATTATGTTATTGTAACCGGGGAAGAAGTGCTTTACACATCCAGTTATACCGGTGTGTATGCCAGGCTCATGACGTTGATGGGGCGATCGGCTGGAGACAGTTTGCTGCAAAAGGTTCAGTACGACCGATTTCGGAAGTTCATCCGCATGGCTGCTGGATATAACCGCCTCGATCATTTCCTTTCCACCATGCCCAAATCTTCAGCACAGCAGCTGATGAAATCTTTTGTGCAAGGCCTCGAAGAGGGACTAAGTTTGGAGAATGCAGTGGATGTGGCTGACTCCTATGGCAGTATAGAAAACAAGGACATACACTTGCAAATCAGCAACGAAATCGTACGTCAGCTTGTGGTTCAACGCAATCAGGGAAACCAGCGTGGGGTGGCAGTATATGATATTTTACAAACTATTTTCAGATCGTCCAGGGACAGTGCACAATCCCTTTCCAGGAAATACGGCATTCCCCCGGTTTATACACTTTCCAATAGCCATTTGGCTGATACATCCGGCAGGATAGTTCAGCAGTTGTTTTTTTATGGCGATAAGGATGGTAAAGAATCATTTCACAACTTCCTAAGTGTTTTCAAAGGCAGAAAGGAATGGATGCTGATTCAACAGCCAGATTGGGTGGAGATCAAATCTCGGGTAGGCAAGCCCGTCAGCATATTTGCCAATATGCCCCATGACAATACGGATGGCGAAGACCCTGACGCCCATGCGCAAAAGCTTTTGTCGCAATTCCTCGCAGACAGCAATCTGCATCCCACCATCATCGTACACAGGGGGCATAGCTATCATTTGAAATACACATTGGAGCAATTGCCTCCATCGGCTAAAATTGTCGTCTTGGGCTCTTGTGGCAGTTACCAGTACCTGGATGCAGTTTTAGGGATTTGCCCCGAAGCCCATATTGTATCTTCCAAGGAGGTGGGTACAAGGCTCGTCAATGAACCCATATTACGAATCATCAGTGAATCCTTGCGCAGGGGTGAGGGTGTTGATTGGATCAAAACCTGGAAGCAGCTCACCGCCCAGCTCAATAATGGCTATGTCAAGGAAAGATTGGAAAACTATATACCACCACACAGAAACCTGGGTGCCTTGTTCATCAAGGCTTTCCGCAATTGGGAGGGGCAAGTCATGGCCGATGGATTATGAGGGGGCATTCACCACAAAAAAGTAAGCAGCTTGTTGATTTGCGTTTGCTCAAACGCATTTTCGCCTTTGCCAAACCTTATGCAGGAAAGTTCAGGCTATCAGTGGCCCTCACTTTAATATTGGCTGCTGTGTCACCTTTGCGTCCTTTATTGATCAATCACACCCTGGCCAAGGTCAATGGTGTTGGCGTTGATGGGGCCGCTGCGGTCATCGATTTTCTGGTAACAATCACTATCCTGCAGGTTGTACTTGTTTTACTGGAGGCCGCAATGCGCTTTTATTTCACTTACCTTACTTCCTGGATGGGACATAATGTTGTAAAAGACATTCGGGTGAAGGTTTATGAGAAAATATTGGGGTTGAACCTGAGGCAGTTTGATAAAACCCCGATTGGCACCCTTACCACCAGAACTATCAATGATATTGAAGCCGTCAATGACATCTTTGCCGAAGGGCTTGTGCCGATACTGGCTGACCTGTTGTCCATCATTGCAATTCTGGCAGCCATGTTCTACACTAGCTGGCAGCTGACTCTTGTATGTCTGATTCCCTTCCCGCTCATGATGTTGGCAACTTACTTTTTCAAAGAAAGTGTGAGCAAGTCGTTTTCTCAGGTTCGCAATGCCATTGCCGCTTTGAATGCATTTGTGCAGGAGCATATTTCTGGCATGCAGATCATCCAGTCTTTTACAGCTGAAGACCGAGAGCAGCAAAGGTTTGAAGCCATCAACAAGCGGCATCGCGATGCTAACATCAAAGCCATTTTTGCTTATTCAGTGTTCTTTCCTGTTGTGGAGATTGTACTCGCATTTGCAATGGGTATTCTTGTTTGGTTTGCATCCAAAAATGCATCCCAGGCGGATGCCGTCACTTCAGTGCAGATTGCCGGGCAAATAGTGTCATTTATATTACTCCTCAATCTGTTGTTCAGACCTTTGCGGGTTATCGCCGACAAGTTCAATGTCCTTCAAATGGGTATGGTTGCCGGTGAGCGCGTGCTCACTGTGCTGGATAATCCTGACGTGTTGGAACAGTCTCCGGGCGCTTTGGAAACAGCCATCAAGGGTAAAGTCATTTTTGATCATGTCAGTTTCGGTTATTCTCCAGAAGTCCCGGTTTTGAAAGATGTCAGTTTTGAATTGAAAGAGGGGGAGACTCTGGCACTTGTGGGCAGGACCGGCAGTGGGAAATCGACCATCATCAGCCTGATCAGCAGGTTGTATCAGCACCAATCGGGCAGGATCCTCATCGATGACCGTCCAGTGGAGGAGTATGATATTGCCACTTTACGGAGCGGTATAGCGGTGGTTTTGCAAGATGTTTTTCTATTTTCCGGTTCGATTCTGGACAATATCACCTTGCGTAACCCTCTGATTACCCGTGAGGAGGTGATTCAGACTGCACAAATGATTGGTATCCATGATTTTATCATGCAATTGCCCGGTAATTATGATTTTCAGGTCATGGAACGGGGCAGTACCCTTTCTTTGGGTCAACGACAATTATTGTCGTTTATCCGTGCCATGCTTTTCAAGCCTGCCATTTTGATATTGGATGAAGCCACCTCCTCTGTAGATACCCATACCGAAAAGCTCATCCAGCATGCCATTGGAGTGCTTACCGCCGGTAGAACCTCCATCGTTATTGCACATCGGTTGTCTACTGTTCAGCAGGCAAATCGAATCCTCGTTCTGGAAAAAGGCCAGGTGGTGGAGGAGGGTACCCATGCCCATCTGATGGAATTGGGTGGGTATTATTCCCGCCTTACCGAACTCCAGCAGGGGTGACCCGGGTTGATTTTTTTGCCTCAGTTCAAGGTTATTACTCCGTTCGGTACTATCTTTGCGCAAAATTTGGAGACTGTTATGGGTGCAATTAGGCTGAAATCCTTGCTGGTGGCTTGTTTGGGGTTCATTTTCTCCCTTTCAGCCGTTCCTGTTCTGGCCAATGAAGACCATGGTGGAGAAAAACTCGACCCGGCCAAGGTTATTATGGAGCATATCCAGGATGCCCATGATTTTCATTTTTTCACCTTGAAAAAGGCTGACGGATCTGAATTTCATGCAACCATCCCACTGCCTGTTATCATTTATTCCCAAACAAAAGGGAAACTCATCACTTTTTCATCCTCCAATTTCCATCATGGGCATGACGCGTATGAGGGGTATCGTTTGGAGCATGGTAAAATCCACAGTGAGCAGGAAAACGAGGTTTTCTATGACTTGTCTATGACCAAGAACGTGGTACAGATGTTATTGGCCCTCACCATTTTGGTGGTTCTGTTGGTTGGTATTGCCAACAAGTACAAAAAAGGACAGGGAGTTGCTTCAGCACCGAAAGGATGGCAGAATGCTGTTGAGCCGGTAATCACTTTTGTGCGTGACGAGGTGGCCAAGCCCAATCTCGGTGGGAAATACCAGAAGTACCTGCCATACCTGTTAACCGTTTTCTTTTTTATCCTCATCAACAACATATTTGGTTTGTTGCCAGGTTCTGCCAACGTTACAGGAAACATAGCCTTCACTATTGTGTTGGGTGTCATTTCCTTCTTTGTGATCCTGTTTAGCACCAATAAGCATTTCTGGGGACATATCTTTTGGTTTCCTGGTGTTCCCACACCGGTGAGGATATTCATCATGCTGCCGGTTGAATTGCTCGGTGTATTCACAAAGCCCTTTGCGTTGATTGTCCGTCTTTTCGCCAACATGGTTGCCGGTCACATCATCATCCTAAGCTTTATTACCCTGATTTTTATCTTTGGGTCCATGAGCGCCGTTGCAGGATGGGGATTTTCACCGCTTTCCGTAGCATTTGCAGTATTTATTTACATGATTGAAATAATGGTGGCTTTCATTCAGGCTTTCATCTTCACCAACCTGACAGCTGTATTCATCGGCCAGGCTTTTGAGGGTGGTCATGACGAAGGGCATCACTAAATCTTTTTTTTAATTATAAAACCAAGTATCATGAGTCTGATGAACATTCTGCTCGACGTTAGCGTTTCCCACCTCGGTGGTGCAATTGGCGCAGGTCTTGCTGCAATTGGTGCCGGTATCGGTATCGGACAGATCGGTAAGGGTGCAGTTGAATCAATTGCACGTCAACCCGAAGCTGCCAACGACATTCGTGCGAACATGATCCTGACTGCCGCTTTCGTTGAGGGTGTTGCCCTTTTCGCGGTAATCGCAGGTCTGCTGGCTGTATTGAAAGCCTAGTCGTTTCGCAAAAAAACACTGCATCCAATGCACAGGGCGGAGGATGCAGTACTTTTAACTTTGTTATTCAAAATATAGAACATGGATCTTTTATTACCTGGTATTGGTCTTTTGGTTTGGACCCTGTTGGCCTTCCTGATTGTATTTTTCATCCTCAAGAAGTTTGCCTGGGGCATCATCATCAAGTCGCTTTCCGAGCGTGAACAAGGCATTACTGATGCGTTGGATACGGCCAAGAAAGTAAAGGCAGAAATGGCCCAGATGAAAAATGAGAATGAGGCATTGATGGCACAGGCCCGTGAAGAGCGTGCCCAATTGATCAAGGAAGCCAAAGAAACCAAGGACAAGATGATCAATGAGGCCAAAGAGCAGGCCAAGGCTGAAGCAGCCAAGATTGTAACCGATGCACAGGCAGCCATTCAAGCCCAGAAAATGGCGGCCCTTACAGATGTCAAGAACCAGATCGGAAGTATGGTGATTGAGATTTCTGAAAAAGTAATTCGCAAGCAACTCGAAAACAAGACCGAGCAGGAAAAATATATTCAGCAAATGGCTGGTGAACTTCATCAGTTCGGAAACCAATAATCATGCGTCAAATAAAAGTTGCACAGCGTTATTCCAAAGCCCTGTTTGATCTTGCCCTGGAGACAGGAAAGATTGAAGAGGTGAAGAATGATCTTGATCTGATCAAGGGAGTGGGGCACAAGGAGCTCAGCATTTTACTGGTCTCTCCTGTCGTTTCGGGAGACAAGAAAACAGCCATTTTTGATGCCATTTTCTCCAAACACGTTCAGCCACTTACCACATCCTTTTTCAAGTTGGTCTTTACAAAAGGAAGGTCTG
>JBDLUN010000141.1:0-3759 GCA_039805245.1 Bacteroidota bacterium | reverse complement strand
TTAAATTTTATATTGTTTGTTCTTCCCATAGCCTCTCATGAGCAACAAACCTCCGTCGATTGTGATACTCGAACCCGTTATATAACTACCGGATGATAGCAAGTCTACAAGTACATGAGCAATCTCATCAGCATTTCCGAAACGCCCCATGGGAATGCCTTCATTAACTTCTTTGAGCAGCGCTGGATCATTTATGACTCCAGCCGTCATATCCGTTTCAACAGCACCCAAGGCAAGGGTATTTACTTTAATATGATGAGGTGCCATCTCCATGGCTACGCCTTTCATGAGTGTTTCTAATGCTCCTTTTGTAGCACCATATGCACTCAATCCCAGTCCGGGTCTTATGCCATTGACAGAAGTGATGGTATAAATAGACCCTTCAGTATTTGAGGCAACCATCAAGCGGGCTATGGTTTGCGTTAAAAAAAGGGTTCCCTTAAAATTGATGTCGGTGAATTGGTTGATGTCATCAATAGAATAGTCCAAAAAATGCTTCTTGTAAGAGATGCCTGCATTGTTGATTAAAAAATCAATTCCTGACATGGTTTCCCATGCATTTGTTCCCATTGCGATAACGCCCTCTGTATGTGCCAAATCAGCTTGAAAAAGGTATGCTTTACCGCCTTGCTTTTCTATTTCAGCTACAACTGCTTTTGCTTCACCTTCCCTATCCCTGTAATGAACGCCAACGGTACATCCTTCACTGGCCAATTGTAATGCAATCGCCTTCCCTATTCCTCTGGAAGCACCCGTAACAAGGGATTTTTTATTTGATAGTTTCATCAATTGATAATCAAAACTTTTTCGGTCGATTAAAAATATCCCCCTTTTTCAGCAATTGTCTGAATTGATTCTCCTGCATGAACCCAGCTGAATATTTTCTTTTCGTTTTCTTTGATTTCCTCGGCACGGATCAATACCTCGTAGGCAATATCTCTTGGCACAACCAAAACACCATCTATGTCTCCTAAAATCACATCCCCAGGCTTGATTGTTACATCATCAATTTGCAAAACAATTTGAAAGTGCGTAATCAGGCAACGGCCAAGGCTACCATTTGAAATGCGGTATTTGTAAAATACTGGAAAATCAGCTTCCAGAATCTGAAAAGTATCTCTGATGCCTCCATCAATGCAAGCAGCTTTAACGCCTTTCCCTTTGGCAGTAGCCGTCATAACACCACCCCAAAGTGTCGCCTTTTCATCTTTACTGGTATCCCAGATCACAAAAGAATTCTCTTTCATATCATCCAGCATCTGAGAGCGAAACTCCATTTCTCCAGTAATTTTTGCATTGGGTGCACTCTTTACAGTAAATGCAAATCCTGCAACAGTCCTGTATTCCCTCAGAGGAATAATCCTGTTTGGCAATGCCTGATTCATGAGGCAGAACTCCCGCAATACATCATTGACAGCGCCAGTGTAGAGCTTTTCAAAGCGACTCAACAATTCGTTGTCGGATATCGGAAATATTTTGGTAGAAATCGTTTCCCTTTCTGCAATAATTTTTTCAAGATTCATCATACCAACCTCTTTGCGAAACTGTTCTGATCCGTTGCCGTTATTGTTCATTGTTATTGATTTAAAAGTTATGTTCTTATTAAATATTATACTCCGGAATTTGCTAAAAATCCACCATCTACAGGAACGATGATACCTGTTGCAAACCCTGCCGCCTCATCGTTTATCAACCAATTCATGCAGCCAATCAACTCTGATGCTTCACCAAAACGTTTCATGGGGGTATGTCCTAAAACATTTTCTGCACGTGGTGTTTTTGAACCATCTTCATTGTACATGATTTTTCTGCTGCGGTCATTCAGGAAAAAACCCGGGGCAATTGCGTTGACCCTGATATTGGCCGGTGCAAGGTAAACTGCCAGCCATTGCGTAAAATTGGCAATACCCGCCTTGGCTATACCATAGGCGCCAACTTTTGAAAGCGGCCTATAGCTGTTCATAGAAGCAATGTTGATGATGACTCCTTGCTTTTGCTGGGCCATGCTGCGTCCAAAAACAAAAGATGGAATGACGGTTCCCATCGTGTTAACTTCAATGACATTTTGAAAAACCGACATGTCCAAGTTGAAAAACCCTTTTACAGACCCATCGTCCAAAAGTTCTCTTTCATCAAATTCTGTTATACCCGTGAGCGCTTCCGGCTGATTTCCGCCTGCCCCGTTGATCAGTAAACTACAAATGCCCAATTCTTTCTCAACAATCACTTTTGCCTGCTTGACTGAATCCTCGTTGGCTACATCTGTGCTGATAGAAATTGAAATTCCGCCTGCTTCGTTGATTTGATTTTCAACAACCTTCAGCTTTTCAATGCTTCTTCCGAGCAGCGCAACCTTGTATCCCTGCCTGGCCAAGTCTCTGGCCATTTCAGAACATAGTGTACCACCGGCGCCAGTTACAACAGCAATTTTCGGTTGATTATGATCCTTCATCTTCTACTTTTTTTTATCCAATGTTTAATGTTCTGATAGGCAATGTTTTCTACCAATTCATTTAGAAACGCTTTATCATCCGGTAGCTTACCCTCTTCAACCCATGAACCAATCAGGTTGCACACAATGCGTCGGTAATACTCATGACGGGTGAAGGATAAGATACTGCGTGAATCAGTTGTAAAACCAATTGTTGTGCTCAACAAACCATAGCTACTCAAATCTTTTAATTGTTGTTCGATGCCATGATAGTGGTCATTGTACCACCAGGCTGGTCCAAATTGAATTTTTCCCTTGATGTTGTCTTCAGAAAATGATCCAGTGATAGAAGCGAATACTGCATTGTCTGAAGGATTCAACGTGTATAAAACGGTTTTGGGTAAACTGTTGATAACGTCCAGTTCGTCTAAAAATAGGCATAGTGACTTTGTGTCGACAGTATTCCCAATGCAGGCATAACCTCCAGCAGCCCCTGCTTTGTTACGCAACTGGGTACTTGTAAAACGCTGCGCGCCAATGTGCAATTGCATTTTCCATTTTCTCTTCGCATATTCAACACCCAAATAATGCATAACATGTGATTGCAATTGGATACATTCAGTTTCCGGTAAGGATTTTTTATCAAGTAAAATTTCAAAAAGATCAGCGGATGCTGAAGCTGTTGTTGAAACATATTGAAATCCACTGTCCAAGGAATGGTCAGACAAAAGGCATCCCTGTGCATCGAATACATCAATCCGACTTGCAATGGCTTTTTTGTAATCCCCTAAATGCTGAATTTTGATGCCTGTTAAGTTTTCTAACTTATACAGCCAGGTAAAAAAATCTGGTGCATTGAAATTGATGATTTTATCCCCACGCAAAGAAGGCAAGCATTGAACATCACCCTGATTCTCAATATTGACCGATAATGCTACATGATGTTCCAGGCTATCCAACAAATCATCTGAAGTGCACAAGAGTTCAACGCCAAACCGTTTGATGATTTCTTTTGCCCGATAATTGTCTTGCTGCAAGAATTGATTGGCAGTATTCCAGATTTCTTCGGCGGTCTGGGCCGTCAATAATTTTCCAATGCCGAACACCTGCTTTAGTTCCATGCAGGACCAATGGAACAAAGGATTGCCAACCAAATGGGGGAAACAGTTTGCCCATGCGATGTACTTTTCATAATCCGAAGCAGATGTTCCGGTAATCAGGCTTTCCGGAACGCCATAGATCCTCATGGCCCGATGCTTATAAGGGTCGTTTTGAATCCACAACTCATAAAGATTGCTAAACGCCTTGTTGCCCGCCAATAAGGATGG
>JBDLUN010000140.1:0-9350 GCA_039805245.1 Bacteroidota bacterium | reverse complement strand
AAGCCGCAATGATAAGCGTAATGATCATGAAATCCGTGAACTTCAACAAGAACAGAACCAGCGGTTTTCTTTTTTTCTTTTCAATCAGTTTGTTTGTTCCATATTTCTGCAATCTTAACCCAACTTCATCTTTATTGAGTCCTTGTTCACTGGAATTTGTTTTACTAAAGACATCACCAGTACTTAATTTATGCCACAGCGGCTTCATTTAAATTTGTAGGGCTCCATCTCTGTAAATTACCAAAATTGAAAAGAGGAAATGCATAATGGTAAACAGATGACCGCTTAAGATTCAGTTACTCTTAAAATAAGTACTAAAAGGCAGGTATTGAATGCAGGTGAAGATTTAATTGTCTGTTGAATCAAAGGTCAAAAATCCTGGCAAAGTGATTTTCCAGATGGTTGCGCATGCCAACACGAAATTGTTCAGGATTACCATGTTCGAGGATGTCGACCAGCTCCTTGTGTGAAACGAATGTTTTCAACAACAGTTGTTTCTTCAGCAAGCCGCTGTGGTGCACATAATCAAAAACAGGCAGCAGCATTTTCTGAAATTTCTTCAGTGTTTTGTTGTTGGTGATCTCATACAGTTTACTGTGAAAGGCCACCTCGTGGTCGATGTTGAAAAGATGGTATTGTGTGGCAGGTGGTTCATCAGCAACAATGGCTCTGAGCGCTGCAATATCTTCGGGAGTGATGCGGTGAAAAAGCAGATCACTCATTCCAATCTCCAGTACCAGCCTGATTTCGAAGATTTCTTTCAGTGTATCTTGGTCGAGGATGTGTGGATTCATGCTTTTCGACATCATGCCAAAGAGATCCGGGCTGGTGATTACAGACCCTTTTTTCTTTTTGGATTCAATCAGTCCCATCATCCTCAGCCGGGTGAGCGCTTCCCTGATGACCGTCCTGCTCACCCCCAATGATTCAGCTAGTTCCACTTCCTTCGGAATAACATCCCCTACCGATAGCTTCCTGTCGCGTAGCAATTCCACAATACTGTCTTCCACCTTATCCACCAGCGAACTGGTGTCTATGGCTTTGATGGCTGCTTTGAGCGGGGAGCGGTTCATGGAATATGTATTACTTAATGAAAACCTTGCAAAATTACTTAAATTTTTCTATTGCTTGATTACGTTCACAATCAATTAATAATCAATATATTAAGTCTATTAAATAAAATTTTTGCAGCGGAATCCAATTTCCCTGTAATTTTGATATGTCATACATAATACAATAAGTCAAAACAACTGTCATGAAAGTAAAATGTCTACGATTTTACCTCCTTGCGATGCTGTTCCTGTGCACGGCTGCCGGCTTTGCCCAAAGCAAACGCGTTACAGGAAGGGTGTTGAACGATGAATCCAAGCCCTTGGTTGGAGCAAGCATCGTAATCAACGGTAAAAAAACAGGTACACAAACCAATAGCAAGGGTGAGTTTTCCCTGGAAGCGTCAAGCAGTGATCTGCTGGTCATTTCTGCTACCGGATTCAAATCCCAGCAAATCAGGGTTGGTGAAAACCTGATAATCGATCTTTCTCTCGAACCGCTAGCAGGCACATTGGAAGATGTGGTGGTAACCGGTTATGGCACGCAGAAAAGAAAAGAGGTTACGGGTGCAGTTGCCACGATCAGTCCGAAGACATTTGAACACAACCCCACCACCAACGTGGCTACCGTACTCCAGGGCAATGTTCCTGGTCTGCGTGTACAGCAACGTACCGGTCAGCCTGGAACCACTCCCTCCATCACTTTCAGGGGTGGTACGGAATTTGGCGGCGGCGGTACACCCCTTTTCATCATCGACGGAGTTATCGTTCCTTCCCTGTATGGCATTGACATCAATGATGTGGCCAGTATCGACCTCTTGAAAGATGCTGCCACCACAGCCATCTACGGAGCAAGGGCTGCCAATGGTGTTGTGTTGGTCAGCACCAAAAAAGGTAAAAAAGGAAAATCACAGATCACCTATTCCTACAACAATACCATCAACTACATCCGCAGGAATCCTTCAGACTACATGAGTGGTGCCGATTATATCCGGATGAACAGGTTGGGTATACAAGCGCGTTACCGTGGAGATTCACTCGATAACAATACCAATGCCATGAATACGGACCGTGGCCAGTTGTTGGGTGCATGGGGATGGGCTGTGAATTCCGGTTGGGCTTCCCCTTCCGGTCTGTATTCCACCCAGCTGGTCAACAGCAATAACCGCAAGTACTTGACGAATGCTGCTTGGAAGCTTTTGGTGGATCCCAACCCATTCAACCCTGGTCAGATTGACAGCATCCTCTACAGGGATTTAAGTGCCAAAGAGCGGGAATCCATGATTCTGCAGCAAGTTAATACCCTTGAGCACAACCTCGGTTTTTCCGGAGCCAATGACCAGGGCTCTTATGCTTTGTCGATTGGAACGGTGAAAGACAATGGTATGATCATTGGTTCCAGTTTGAAGCGGCTTAATATGAATTTCAATGGCGGACTCAACATCGGTAAAAACCTGAAGGTCACTTCCAACATTGGAGCCTACAGTGTTCAGCAAAACCTGCCTTATGGCCAGTTCAATAACGTTGATCCGGAAGGTGGCGGTGCAGGTGGTTTGCTGCAACGTTTTGTGGGTGTAGCACCAACTGTGCGCTATTCCAATGATACTTCAGGAGAAGCACTGCCTGGCCCTAATGACGTGACTTTGGGCAACCCAGCCTATTGGAGCAACCTCCGGGTGAACAATACCAACCAGCAGCGTTTCTTAGGGGGTATCAACCTGGAATACACCATCCTTCCGTATCTGAAGTTCCTCGCCAGTGGGTCGGGTTATTACCAGTTCTCCAACGATAATGCCTTCACCAAAGCCTTTCAGCAAGGCAACAATGGCGCCTTCAATACCAATAGGGCTGCCAGTTTCAGCAATTCCAGAACCATTCAGTATACCACCAATGCATTCCTGCAATTCAATAAGGCATTCAATGGTCATAATGTAACTGCACTTGCCGGAACAGAATTTTATGAATACCAGAACTATGTGAACTCTGGTTTCGCCCAGGGTGCACCAACAGATCTCATTCCTTGGCTTACTGCCACCACACCACCCAATGTGCAGGGTACAACGATCATCAACCCAGCTGGAGCATCATCCAACTTCAACCAGTGGGAAAAAATCTCATCGGCGATAGCGCGGGTAAACTATACCTATAAAAACAGGTATTTGCTGACCGGCGTTGTCAGGCAAGACGGATCCAGCCGGTTGAAAAAAGGCAATTATTATGGTACCTTCCCAGGTGTATCTGTGGGCTGGAATCTGCATAACGAAAGCTTTTACAAGGGTTCTTTGTTGTCCAGGCACATCAGCACCATCAAACCAAGGATCAGCTACGGTGTGAATGGCAACATCAACTCACTGGGTTACTTTGCCACCTCACAGGTTTACAACAATGCAGGCACCTATAACGGATTCGGTGGAACCTTCGTCAATTCCTACATCAATTCCAATGTGCGTTGGGAACGTACCAACAGCTTGAACTTTGGTGCTGATCTTGGGCTCTTCAACGAGCGAATCACCGTAAACTTCGATTATTTTGTACGCAATGTATTCGACAAGCTCGCTGGCCTGAATATTTCCTCCCAAACCGGTTTTGGCAGCTTTACCACCAACCTTGGCCAATTGCAGAACAAGGGTGTTGAGCTGGCGGTGAATGCAAGGGTTATCGTTCCAAAGCAGGTTGATGGTTTCAGCTTGGATCTGGGTGTGAATTTCTTCCATGTCAAGAGTTATGCCAAGAAACTGCCTTTCAACGCTTTGCCAGGCAACCGCACCAGCGGCTTCCTCGTATGGGACCCCAACAACCCCGGCAAACAGATGTATGTCGGCGGATTGGTTGAAGGTCAGCGCATCGGTCTTGATCAGGTATGGGCTCCCAAGTGGAATGGCATCTACAATGACCCTGCCAAAATCAGCGCCAACTCGAATGTGTACAATGCCTTCCTGCCCTACACCAACAAGCGCATCAAACAATTGGGTGATGCTGAATGGCACCAGGTGTACAAGAATGACACCATTGATTCCCGTCAGTTTACCTACGTCGGCCGAACCACTCCCCAATATACTGGTGGTTTCAACCTGAGCAGTGCGTACAAAGGAATCAGGTTGTATGCCGGATTTGATTATGCTTTTGGTTTTGTTATCCTGAACAACCAGGTTGTACGCGGACTCAGCCAGGTTCAGGGTTCTCAGAACGGAACCACCGATGTACTCAAAACCTGGACACCATCCAATCCAACCGCAACTATGCCGAGATATTATTGGGCCAACCAGGGCAGAAACTATGCTACTGACGCCAGTGGCAACAACCCGGCAGCTAATCTTTGGGAAAAGGGTGATTATGTGATGCTGAGGGAATTGACTATGGCTTATGACATCTCCACTGAACTTTTCGGTAAAGCCATTGCCAATAGGATCAAGGGGCTAAGCGTGAATGTTACAGGAACCAACCTGTTCTACTTTTCCGGATACAGCGGTAATTTCCCTGAGTTCGGCGGTGTCGACCAAGGCAAATTCCCACTCCCCAGAAGGCTTACCATCGGTTTGAGAGCTACCCTCTAATTGTTCCAACAAACATTAAAATAAAGCGAAATGAAATATAGAAACATATTGGTCCTGGCCGCAATCAGCTTTATGCTGCTGGGCATACAGTCCTGTACCAAAGAGCTGGATGAAGTGGTTCCTCAGGATACTATCAGCAAAGACCAGGCACTGAAGGATCCCAACGCTGCCAGAACCCTCTACCATGGTGTTTATGGCCGTTTCAGGGCCTACAACAGTACCTTTTTCCAATTGGGTGAAATGCGATCAGACCTTTGGGTGGATGGACTATTCACCGAGTCAGTTGATGGCGGTTTTCAAAATCAATACCGCCACAATATCAGCAGCCTCAATGTGCCTTTTGGCGACTGGGGCGGACTTTATAACCTGATTTTCAATTTCAACAATGTCATCAAAATCATCCCCCAAACACCATTGCCCGATGCGGAGAAAAACAAAATCCTGGCAGAAGTGCATGGATTGAGGGCTTATGTGTATTACACCATGGTAAGAACCTGGGGTGATGTTCCATTGAATACCGAGCCGGTGGAAACCCTCACCAATGCTGCGGCCACATACAAGCCCAGATCGAGTACGGATTCAGTGCTCCTGCAGATCAAATCTGACATTGAAACTTCCCTGCGTTTGTTTGGCACATCCAATGCGTTGCCAGCAGGCAACCGCGTATATTGGACCCGTATGGCATCACTTGTTTTGAAAGGGGATGTTTTCCTGTGGACCGGCACGCACCGGTCTGGTGGAGCCGCCGATTTCAATACCGCCAAATCAGCCTTGCAGGAAGTTCGCAACCTCCAAGGTGCAACGCTTGATCTTCAGGCCAATTATGCGGATATTTTTGATCCCACCAAGAAGAGCAATAACAAAGAAATCATCTTTGCTGTCAACTACGAATTGCAACAGGCACAGAATGGATTGTTTGGCAGCTTCCTTGTCAATTCCATCCAAGCCAATACCCTTTCCTTTGCACAGGCGGCAACACCAACCGTTTCATCGGTATACCCCTTTGTGAACGGGGCAAACCGCATTGGTTTCAACCAGGCTATGATCAACAGGCTGACGGCATTGCCTGCAGACAAGCGCGTGGCCGGCAGTGTAAGGGTTATGTATTCCACCGCTGCCCCATTTGCACCAAGGGGTGTGATGCTGGTAAAATATATCGGAACAACCGCAGGCACCACTCAGGTGTTCAACAACGATTATCCCATTTACCGGTATGCAGATGTTTTGCTGCTGTTGGCCGAAGCCAAAGCCAAATTGGGAGAAGATCCTTCGGCTGAAATCAATGCCATCCGTTTGCGCGCCTACGGCAATACCTATACCCCACACGTCAATGGTAATGAAAAAGCCAATATGGATGCAATCCTGGATGAATACCTGCGGGAATTCATCGGTGAAGGAAAACGTTGGTGGGCATTGCGCAGGGCAGGCGACAGCTACGTTTATGCCAATCTCAATCCAACTTATTTTTCACCAACCAGTACAGCCAAATTCCTTTTGCCTTTGTCGATTGGTATGCTCACAGCGGATCCGTTGTTGAAACAAACAGCAGGATACTGATAAAACAAGAACATGGAACAACAAAGATTGAGCGGACTCATTGCCGCTCCTTTCACCCCCATGCATGCCAACGGCGACTTGCATCTGGAACTCATTTCAGACTATCATGCCCTGTTGCTGGATAACGGTATCAAAGGCGCCTTCATCTGTGGTTCCACAGGTGAAGGTGTCTCCCTGACGATGCAGGAAAAAATGCAGGTTGCTGAAGCCTGGGCAACTTGCAATCGAGGTCAAAGTGATTTCACCGTGATGCAACTTGTTGGGGGCACTTGTTTGGCAGATTGCAAGGAACTCGCCATCCATGCGGCATCAGTGGGTATCAATGCCATTTCATTCCTGCCGCCTTATTATTTCAAGCCGGCCAATGTACAAGTGCTCGCGGATTGCTGCGCTGAGGTGGCTGCCGCTGCCCCTGATTTACCCTTTTATTTTTACCATATTCCAGTGCTGACGGGAGTGCGTTTTCCCATGTTGGAATTGTTGAAAGCAGTGGATGGCAGAATTCCTAATTTCAGTGGCATCAAATTCACAGAAGAAGACTTGATGGATTACCTGTCTTGTTTGCATTACGCAGGTGGAAAATACGATATCCTATGGGGAAGGGATGAAACCTTCCAGTCGGCGCTCGCCATTGGTGCCAAAGGGGCTGTAGGAAGCACCTACAATTACGCCGCACCCCTTTACCATGCCCTCATGGAGGCTTTTCATAGAAACAACCTGGAAGAGGCTGCCCGTCTGCAACAGCAGTCCATCGATATGATTGCCCTATTGGGCAAATATGGGGGTATTGCAACGGGTAAGGCATTCATGAAGTTGATAGGAATGGACTGCGGATCTTTCCGGTTACCGGTGAAAAACATGGACAACCAATCATTTGAACAATTCAAAGCTGATGCTCAACAAGTTGGTTTCCACACTTTTTGTTCCGCTTTGCCAAAAAAGGCCGAAATTGAAGGTGGACTCATGCACCAGCACCCATGACAAAATTGGCGTCAATCATCCTATTCTTCTGCATGCAGCTAGCCACCCACCTTATTGCGCAAGAGATCAGCATAGTTGATTGGAAAGTTGTTGCCCAACTGCCAGACCTGAACGGCAAACCGAATCCAGGATTGGCTGGTCCGGTTGCAGGAATCCACAACGAAATCATGCTCATTGCCGGGGGTGCCAATTTTCCAGACGGACTTCCCTGGGAAGGAGGGCAAAAAAAATACCATACTGCCATCTACCTGTACGGTCTTTTAACCGGACAACCCATACCGCTTTCATCAGTTGATCATTTGTCCAAACCCCTTGCCTATTCAGCCAGTTGCAATACCATTCAAGGTATTGTAACGGCAGGAGGGGAGAATGCAAATGGACACAGTACTGATGCATTTCTATTTGCCTTGGATACCCAGACCAAGGCACTTAACATCCAGCAATTGCCTTCTCTTCCTGGTGCCACTTCCAATGCCGTTGCTGTTTCCTATGGCCAATCAGTTTATTTGCTGGGTGGTGAAACCGCTTCCGGTACTGCTGATGCCTGCTGGAAACTTGAATTCAACAATTTGCATGCAGGTTGGCAAAATATTCAGGGGCTGCCGGCACCACGTGCCTATGCTGCAGCAGTGGTAACAGGGATGCCAGACAATCCAAAAATCATCATGCTGGGAGGTAGGCGAAAAACACCATCCGGCATCAGTGAGATCTCTGCCTCCGTTTTTGCCTATTCCTTGAAGGAGGGTAGCTGGACTGAACTCAAATCCTTGCCCTATCCCCTTTCAGCAGGCACTGCAGTGGCGGCCGGAAATGATGAAATTATTTTTTTTGGCGGTGACCGCGCCGAAACATTTACACGCGTTGAACAAACCCTGGCAGCCATCGCCAACGCTGATGAAAAAAGCAAGGATTCGCTCATCAACCAAAAAAATCAGTTGTTGTCGAATCACCCTGGTTTCAGCAAAGCAGTTCTGTCATACCATCCATCTACTGGCATCTGCAAAGAAATAGGGGCAATTCCCTTTCCCTCACCAGTGACAACCACTGCATTGATTTATAAGGATATGATTATCCTTCCGAGTGGTGAAATACGCGCTGGTGTGCGAACACCTGCTTTGCTCACTGCAACAATTCAAAACAGACTGAAATGAAAATAGTGAAATCAATCAGATTAAATTTATTTATGCTTATTGGCTTAAGCATAATGAGTTGTAAAAAGGGTAATGCCGAACAACCCCTGCTGCCCATTCAAGCAGTAACGCATTCTCCGTCGTTTCCGGTGATCAAGGGACTCGCTGCCAATCCGGTGGTGCGCTTGGGGGTGACTGTTCCGGGCAACAATCCCGAGCAGCATATCAAAGCCATCAGGGGAACAATTAACACCGATGCGATTGCCAAAATAGCCCAAATAGATCTACACCTCACTGGTGCACAACCCTTTGTTGCCGGTCAGCCTATAGCCTCCATCAACCCTACTGCCGCTTCTTTTGAAGCCATTGTGGATTTGAAACTCAAGCCTGGTGTGCATTTCATCTGGTTCAGCATCGTACTGAAAAGTGATGCTTCCATTGATGGAAAAATAACATTGCATTGCAAAGAATTGGTGTCGGCTTCCGGTTCAATAACTGCTATTACCACAGATGGAACCGATCATGCCAAACGCATTGGCGTGGCTGTTCGCAAAGCCGGAGACGACAATGTACATACTTACAGGATTCCCGGAATCATAACAACAGACAAAGGAACCCTGATTGCGGTCTATGATAATAGGCTTACGGGAACCCGTGATTTGCCCGGCAATATCGATGTGGGCATGAGCAGGAGTACTGATGGTGGCAAGACTTGGGAGCCCATGAAAACCATCATGGATATGGGTGCGCCACACGAGAACAACGGCATCGGTGACCCTGCGATATTGTTCGACCCTAATACCAAGAAAATCTGGGTGGCAGCACTCTGGAGCAAGGGTAATCGTTCGATAGCAGGTTCCCTTCCGGGCATCGCACCAGATACCACTGGTCAGTTTGTATTGGTGAGCAGTGATGATGATGGCAGAACCTGGTCGGTCCCCTACACCATTACCCCCCAGGTAAAGGAACCCCGTTGGCACCTGTTTTTCAATGGTCCCGGCAACGGCATTGTGATGCAGGATGGGAAACTGGTTTTTGCCGCCCAATACTGGGATGAAGCCAAAATGCCCCATTCCACC
>JBDLUN010000139.1:0-14451 GCA_039805245.1 Bacteroidota bacterium | reverse complement strand
GCAAAACCTGGAAGGCATTGGAAAAAGGATTACCGGTAAAACCGCTGGGCAGAACGGCGCTGGCCATCGCTCCTTCAGCCCCCAACAACCTGATTGCGATCGTTGAAGCCAAAGAAACAGGTCTTTACATCTCATCCGATGCTGGAGAAACCTGGAAACAACAAAGCGCTTCCATGAATGTGGTATCCAGACCCTTCTATTTCAGTACACTGGTCATCGATCCCAAAGACCCCAAAAGGGTCTATCGTCCGGCTTATTCCTTTGCCTATTCCAGTGACGGAGGGTATTCCTTCGCGGAGGCCAGCGGGGAAGGCGGATGGGTGCATAGTGATCATCATGCCCTATGGATCAACCCCAACAATACCAACCATATGTACCTGGGTACCGATGGTGGTGTTTATATGAGTCTTGATAAGGGATCCACCTGGACTTTCATGCAGAATCTACCGGTGGGACAATTCTATCATGTTGATCACGATATGGGCAAGCCATACCGGATTTATGGTGGATTGCAAGACAACGGCAGCTGGGTAGCGCCTTCATCAACGGCGGGCGGTGTTGGAAATGGCGATTGGAAAGCACTCTATGGAGGAGATGGTTTTTGGGTCGTTGCTGATCCCACCGATCCAAATATAGCCTACGGGGAATCACAGGGTGGTGACGTGAATCGCATCGATCTCAGAACCATCAAGTCTGTCAGCATTCGTCCCCTGCAAACAAAGAACGAAGATAAGTTGCGCTGGAACTGGAATACACCCATTGCAACAGGGAAAGCCAATCCCAAAAACCTCTATACCGGTGCACAGTACCTATATCGCTCTCAAGATCAGGGCAGAAACTGGGAAAGGATTTCGCCGGATCTGACTACGAACGACAAGAAAAAACAGGAACAGGAAAACAGCGGTGGCTTGAGTGCCGACAATACCTCTGCGGAAAACCATACAACCATTTTCACCATTGTTGAATCTCCACTCGATGCCAACCTGGTAATGGTTGGAACCGATGATGGTAATCTGCAGATTACCCGTGATGGTGGTAAAAACTGGACCAATGTTGCTGCAAACATAGCGGCAACGGGTATACCAGCACAAACCTGGGTAAGCAGCATTGAAGTTTCCCATTTCAACAAAGAGACGATCTATGCAAGTTTTGACAACCATATGTATGGCGATCATAAAACCTATGCTGCCAAATCAACAGATGGTGGCAAAACATGGAAAGCCTTTACAAGCAAGGAATTCAGTGGATTTGCCCACAAGATTATTGAAGATCCCAAAAACCCCGAATTGCTTTTCCTTGGTTCAGAGATGGGATTGTTCGCTACCTTGAATGGTGGCAAGGACTGGTTCAGGATGAAAAACAATGTTCCCTGGTATGGTTTGGTGAGGGATATGAAAATCCATCCCGAAACCAATGACCTCATCATCGCTACCCATGGCAGAGGGATTTTGATTGTAGATGATATTTCACCCATGAGAAACTTGACAGCAAATATTGCAGACAAGGATTTTCATCTTTTTGAAACAGGAGATATCACACTTTCAACAGGCAATTTTGGTGATGGTGGATTCCCCAGCACAGGCGGATGGGTTGCCCCCAATGGCCCATCGCTTAAACCCTTTCAATACTATTTGAAAGACCGTTTTAATGGCGGAAGCATCAAAATAGAGATCTATGATGCTGCCGGCAAACTCGTTCAGTCGCTTCCAGGTACTACCCGCAAAGGCATCAACAGGGTAACCTGGGCTCAACGGATGATACCTCCTAAAACCGCTACAGGGTCAACAAAAAGAGATATCGGTGCGGTGATTGCTCCACAGGTTTTACCCGGCAACTATACCTTGAAGATGAAAGTGGGAAAGGATGAGTATAGCCAACAGATCCGTTTGGTTCATTCTGAAAAAGATGGATTCAGCCTGGAAGAAAGAAAAGCACAGTTTGCTGCAGCCATGGAACTGTATGACATGCATGGCAAATTGGCTGGCTTGGTGAACGAAATCGTCGAAAAGCAAAAGACTTATAAGGATAAGGTTGCCAAGCTGAAGAACAAAAAGGCTGCGGCATTAGGAAAAGCTTACCTGGACTCATTGGAGAACCACCGTGGTGAACTTATCCCCATCAAACAAACCTCCATTTTTGCAGACGAATCTCGCCTGAGAGAAGATATCACACAGGTTTATGCAGCTATATGTAACAATGAAGCTGCCCCCAGCAATCTCCAACTGGCAAGTATCAAGACCCTGCAAACAAGGGTGGAGGCTGCGGTGAACATATTTGCACAGATTAATATGCAATTTGAGGAGAAATTGAAGAAAGCATTGGAAAAAGAAAAGATCAACTGATCCATCAGGATTCCCAATAAAAAAAGGCCGCTTTTCTGCGGCCTTTTTTTATGCTTCTTCTTCAGATTGGATTCGTATCAGCTTGAGGCTTTTGACTGGTGCAACCACCAAGGGGAACTTTTCAACTGTTACATTGCTGGCATCCAAACCAAATCCCTTTTCCTCGGAAAGGGAAATCTCTTTCAACCAGAAATACAGCTTCATCACCACACGCTCCCAGAAGGGCAGCTCGTTATCCTGACTCAAGAACTTCTCCATCACAATGAATTCGAAGTCGCCTGCAATATTGTTGCGTTGCAAACTTTCGTAACGTGAAGTGATATTCACCTCCTTGTTGGCAACCATATCTTCAACAACTTTCCTGAACATCAGGTTGATTTTAGGCTGAACCCTGAAACCCAACCGGAATTCCACCCGGATCACTTCATTGGGGATGATGGTCTGCACTTCATATTCACAGGTATAAGGCTCATCAAGGGTATCCACATGAACAAACCAGTAAATGTCGGCACGCTTGGGTTTTTTGTTCAGGATAGAATGTATGATTTTGTATTCAATCTCTTTGGGGTTATTGGCACTGCTCAGGTAAACCAAGTGCGTGGCATATTTATTAATCGACTGATCGTTGCTGAGCTCCTGCAATACCGGCAAGTAATTTTCCAGTCGGGCAAATTCAACGTAACGGTTCTTGATTTTCCTTGATTTGAACCATACATACATCACAAGGAGAAGAATTCCACCAATCACCAGCGTCACATAACCGCCATGTGGGAACTTGTCGAGGTTGGCGAAAAGAAAACCGAATTCGATGCTGAAATAGATGACTAAATAAAGATAGATCCAGAAGGATTTTACCCGATGCAGCACCAGGTAATTGGCAAAAAGGATGGAGGTTGCAATCATACACAAGGTGATAGCCAAACCATAGGCACCTTCCATACTGCCTGAATTCCTGAAGTAAAGCACTATACCACAGCATCCTGCAAAAAGCAGGAGATTGATTGCCGGAATGAAGAGTTGGCCCCTCTCCTCTGTAGGGTAAACAATTTTGAATTTGGGCCACAGGTTCAATCGCATCGCTTCGCTGATCAGGGTAAATGACCCGCTAATCAAAGCCTGACTGGCAATGATTGCCGCTGCTGTTGCCACGATGATGCCAATCAACAAAAACGAGTCAGGCATCACAGCAAAGAATGGATTGCGCAACAATTCCGCCTGTTGGTGCTCCGCCAAAAACGAAGCGTCCTTCATCAGGGAGGCATTGGCAAACAACTTGCCT
This sequence comes from Bacteroidota bacterium, assembly GCA_039805245.1. Lineage (GTDB taxonomy): Bacteria > Bacteroidota > Bacteroidia > Chitinophagales > Chitinophagaceae > Pollutibacter. The sequence goes on along the minus strand of JBDLUN010000139.1, from coordinate 10,830 downwards.
TTCAAGCCAAGCAGGTAAGATCCCTGGCCGAGGTAGTTCAGGATAAGGCAAACTTTCACCATAATCCATGAGTATCGGATATTATTTTTGCCGCAATGGCCCATGTCTGAATACAAGGCTTCAGCTCCTGTTGTACAGAGGAAGACCGCACCCAATATCCAAAAGCCCTTGGGGTAAACAGTGAGCAGTTGAATGGCATAATGCGGACTGAATGCTTTCAACACACTCCAGTCATCCGCCATATTCATAACACCCAGAATGGCCAACATGCCAAACCAAAGCAACATGATCGGACCGAAAAGTTTGCCGATTGATGCCGTGCCAAATTGTTGCATAAAGAACAAAACGGCCAGGATTCCCAACACAATAGTGATGATTTGCATCTCTGTGATGTTTGCAAACCTGGGCAATTGGGTAAGTCCCTCCACAGCAGAAGTGACCGAAATCGGAGGGGTAATCATACCGTCTGCCAGCAAGGCTGCTCCACCAATCATGGCAGGGGCAACAAGCCATTTGCGCCTTCTCCTTACCAAGGTATACAGGGAGAAAATCCCCCCCTCACCACGGTTGTCTGCACGCAATGTCAAAATGACGTACTTGACCGTGGTTTGCAGCGTGAGCGTCCAGATGATACAGGAAATGCCCCCCAAGATCAATTCCTCACTGATTACCCGACCGTTAATAATAGCACTGAAAACGTAGAGCGGTGATGTTCCGATGTCTCCGTAAATGATCCCAAGGGAGATCAGTAACCCCGCAGCGGTTACTTTGTTAAGATGTTTACCCACTTTAAAGAAATATTAAAATGCCAAATGGCCGAACAAAGGTATAGGGAATATTTGTTTGTTTTAACAAAGGTTGACCTAATTTTATACGGAAACCCACAGCGCATGAAAAAGAGTATCAGCATTTTATTTTCCCTGATGATGTTGTTCCACACGCAGGCACAAAAGATCGACTATTCGCTGGTAGACAAGGATGATTATAGGGAAATGAACTTTGAAATCATTGGCAAACTCGGTTCCAATATCGCTGTTTACAAAAATCACAAAACGAGACATGACATTTCAGTATACGATAATGAAATGCAGCTGAAAGACAGGGTGCCACTTGACTTCTTGCCAGATCGTGTGATGAATGTCGACTTCATACCTTACAATGATTTTGCCTATATGGTATATCAATACCAAAAAAGGAATACGGTATACTGTTCTATGGTAAAAATTAATGCTGCAGGTAAAGTGATGTCTGATCCCGTAGACCTGGATACCTCACAGACTTCTGGTGCAGGCGAGAACAAGATTTATTCCCTGATACACAGTGACGACAAGAAAAAGATTCTGGTCTTCAAAATCAGAAGACAAAACGACAAATCATACCAGATAAGCACGCTTTTGTTTAACAACCAAATGAGCCTGTTGAAAAAAAGCAGCTTTGGCATTCAGGTCAACGACAGGGAAGGTGTTTTCACAGACTTCCTGGTAGACAACGACGGGGATTTCGTATTTGGCAAATGCACCAGAACGGGCAGCAGAGAATATATCAATAAAATTGATCTGGTCTACAAGGCAGCTGATGCAGACACCATCAAAGTGCAGCCGGTTTTGCTCAAAGACAAGACGCTTGATGAAGTGAAACTCAAATTTGACAACTACAACAAGCGCATTGTGATGACTTCCTTTTTTTACAAACAAAAAAGGGGAAATATAGAGGGACTTTACTCATTGGTGTGGGACAAAAAAAGCCAGACCATTGCTGCACAAACAGACCTGACTTTTTCTGACAGCATCCGTTTGGATGCCAAATCGGAAACAGGCAATATCAAAACAGCTTTCAATGACCATTTCATCAGGCATGTGATTCCGGTACAGGATGGTGGTTTTGCGGTTGTTTCAGAATTGTATTATTCCTCCTCGAGAAATAACGCCTGGAACAGGTACGATTACCTGTATGGCTATGGGAATCCTTTCTACTCACCATTTGACATGTGGTATTATTCTCCCATGAACCGCTTTTATGGTTATAACTGGTATGACCCTTTCAACCGTTTCGGCCAGCAGAATTATGTCCGTTACATAGCAGAGAACATCATGGTCTTTTTCTTTGATGCCAGTGGCAAATTGCGTTGGAGCAATGCCATCCGTAAAAACCAATATGACGATCAGTCGGATTCATTCATCTCCTACCAGCTTTTCAACACAGGTAATGAAATCAGGTTTTTATTCAACCAAAAGGAAAAAAGGGAATTGCTGTTGAATTCGGCTACCATTGATGCAGAAGGCAGGATCAAAAGACAACCCACCCTCAAAAATTTAAACAGGGAATATGATTTTATGCCCAAGTTTGGCAAACAGGTGGGTTTGAGACAGATCATCATTCCCTGCCTTTTTAAGAACTATATTTGCTTTGCTAAAATTGAATTCTAACTTTTTGATTTGATTTCCATTTTCAGGAATAATACCCCTTTAGCGATAGGATTGCTGATACTGCTGGCTATCATGCCGGAGCTCAATCCTATTGCAGCCAGACTTGATCAGGATCCGGTACAAAATACCATTGTTTACGGACTGATTCAGCAGTTAGGGAGTTGGTTTGGTTTTGACAGTGGTATTTCAGGCAAAGTTATCCGGATTGCCGTTTCAGTTGTTTCTGCCCTTTTGATCAACCGGATGGTTACTGATCACAAATTGATGGAAAAACCCGGATTTCTGCCTGCCTTGTGCTTCCTACTCCTGCAGTTGCTGATCCCCACAGCAATCAATTTCCACATACTCTTTATCAATATCCTCCTGTTGGCAACACTCAAAATCATGATTCTTGTCTATAAATTGGATAGGCCCATGAACAGTCTTTTAGGTGCCGGTTTTTTATTGGGCACTGTTGCCCTAACTGATTCAACAGCCATCCTGTTTTTTGCCTGGCTGACAGCAGCACTGCTGATCATGCGACCAGCCTCGCTCAGAGAATGGCTGATGGCATTGACTGGGTATGGCTTGCCCATCTACTTTTTGGCGGCAGTTCTTTACCTCATTGACGCGCTGGACATCAATTCCATTTACAATGCGCCTGACCTCGACTTTACCATACCCACCTATTCTGTAGCCATATGGACGAGGATATCAATCGTTTTGTTTGTTCCGTTACTTTGTTTTTTCATGGCCAGCCAACAAATATCCAAATTGCTCATTCAAGGCAGAAAAACATTCATCATTTGTTTTATCATGAGTCTTGTACTTATGGCCTTAGTATTGTCTGATCTGCCCATACTGATACAGTCGATTCACCTGACACTCGTTCCGGCAACGCTGCTGATGGCGCCAGTGCTGGTCAATGCCCGAAAAGCGATATTCCCCAATTTGTTTATTTTGGCGGTGTTGGTATTGAGCCAATTGCGTTAAAATATATGGTTCTTTAACCGCTTTAGGGAGAAGTACATAACTTTGCATAAATTTTTACACAATGAAATTCGGTGTAGTGGTATTTCCCGGTTCGAATTGCGATCAGGATATGATTGGAGCTTTGAGCAACGACCTGGGTCAGGAAGTGGTCGCCTTATGGCATAAGGACAGTGACTTATCAGGTTTTACCACCGACGATTGCATTGTGTTGCCTGGCGGTTTTTCCTATGGCGACTACCTCCGTTGTGGAGCCATCGCCAGATTCAGTCCCATGATGCAGGCTACTATTGCATTTGCCCAAAAAGGGGGAAAAGTTCTCGGCGTTTGCAACGGTTTTCAAATCCTTTGTGAATCCGGTTTGCTGCCAGGTGTTCTGCTGAAGAATGCCAACCAGCAATTCATTTGTAAAAATGTCTACATCAAAGGTGCTGAAGAAACCCCATTGAAAATACCCATTGCACATGGTGAGGGTCGCTTTCATGTTGATGAAGCCACCTTCCAATCCTTGCTTGCAAACAACCAGGTCATCTACCGCTACTGTGACGCTTCCGGCAATATTACTGCAGAGGCCAATCCCAACGGCACCTTGGACAATATCGCAGGCATCTGCAACAAGGAGAGGAACGTTTTCGGAATGATGCCACACCCTGAGCGGGCTTGTTCATCAACTTTGAACAATATGGATGGCCGAACCGTTTTCAATACTTTATTTCTTCATGCCGTAGGGGAAATCCTTCCGGCTTAAATGTCCCTTATGAAAAAAAATCTGTTACTCCTTATTATAAGCCTTACCTCAGTTCTCACCGGATTGCATGCCCAAATGGGATCTGCCAAACAAGTCACTTTCAGCTACAGCTCCAAAAAAATCGCAGACAAAAAATATGAGCTGAGCATCACCGCCAATATAGCAGGCAATTTTCATTTGTATGCACAGGATGCAGGTGTTGATGGCCCCATACCCACAAAAATCACTTTCAACAGCAACCCATTGCTTACCGTTGAAGGGAAACCCCGTGAATTGGGCAAGAAAATCACCAAAGTGGAGGAAGTTTGGGGTGGAAAAGTGAATTTCTTTGAAAAAACAGTCACTTTCACCCAGGTGGTTACTGCCAAATCAAAAGCCAAAACCAGCCTGAACGGAAAAATTGAGTTCATGGTCTGTAATGATGAAGTCTGTCTGCCACCAGCCGAAGTTTCATTCAAGATAGCTGTTGGCGGCTAAACCTTTCGCATGAAAAAAATAATCATAGCTGTTCTCCTTTTTACGGGGTTCATGACCGCTCATGCCCAAGCGCAAGAGCAAACACCTGCAATCCGATGGGAATCCAGCAGCAAGAAGACAGGGGACAAAACTTATGAATTAATCTTCAAAGCAAAGGCTGAGCAAGATTGGGCCATTTATAGTCCTGAATCCAACTTTGAGGGGATACCCGCGGCCAGCATTGAATTGCCTGATTCAAGTATAACTATTAAAGTGCCACTCCGGGCAACAAGTAAAGGTGAAGTGGAAAAGAGCCTGATTTTTGAAGGGTCAAGTTTCGAGATATTCAGGAAGGAAGCAGTTTTCACCACCACCATCCAATTCCCTGATGATGTTCCAGCAATTTTAAATGCGAAATTGGGGTTCACCTACGGAAAAGATGATGCTTTTTTCCCGGGAGAACAGATTGAATTGGCTATTGCATTGGAAGGAGGACAAGCCTCTACAGCAAGAATCAATATCCCCGGAATTAACCCCGACAAACCCTTGCAGGATTGCGGTGCAGAGAAAGAAAAAGAAGACAGCAGCATTTTCAGCATTTTCCTTCTTGGATTTTTGGGAGGGCTTTTTGCGTTGCTGACGCCATGTGTGTTTCCCATGGTTCCGCTCACAGTATCCTACTTTACCAAACATGGGAGCAACAAGGAAAAAGGCAAACGTTTGGCTATCCTCTACGGATTGTTCATTTTCCTGATTTACATTTCCTTCAGCATACCCTTTCATTTGTTGGGCAACGTGAATCCTGCCATCTACAATGAAATCTCCACGAACGTTTACCTGAATACAGCCTTTTTTGCCATTTTCATTTTCTTTGCCATATCCTTCTTCGGCTATTTTGAAATCACACTGCCCGGCAACCTGGCCAATTCAGCCAATGCCAAGCAGGGATCAGGTATCGCCGGTGTATTTTTCATGGCATTGACCCTAGCCATTGTTTCTTTTTCCTGCACAGGCCCCATTTTAGGCACCCTTTTGGTAGGAACGGCAACTGCAGGCGCATGGCCTCTTACCGCAGGATTGGCAGGGTTCGGCGTGGCGTTGGGATTGCCCTTTGCATTGTTTGCCCTTTTCCCCCAATGGCTCAATTCATTGCCCAAAAGTGGCAGCTGGCTCAATACCGTTAAAGTGGTCTTGGGTTTCATTGAACTTGCCTTGGCCCTCAAATTCCTTTCCAATGCAGACCTGGTGGCACACTGGGGGCTCATCAAACGGGAAGTGTTCTTTGGCATTTGGATATTGATTTTCCTGGGCTTGTCTGCATACCTCATGGGATGGATCAAATTCCCTCACGATGACAAGCAACAACAGATCGGACTACCAAGAAAAGGATTGGCCTTGTTGGTTTTTGCTTTCACCATTTACATCTCCCCCGGCATCACCAATACCAAAGCCGCACACATAGGCCTGGTAAGCGGATTTCCCCCTCCCGTATGCTACAGCATTTTCAATAATCCGGTCAATTGTGATGAACCGATGACCGACTACGAAGAAGCGCTGAAACTGGCTAAGGAGCAGAACAAACCACTACTCATCGATTTCACGGGTTGGGCCTGTGTGAACTGCAGGAAAATGGAAGAGAATGTATGGACCAAACAAGAAGTGCAGGAGCTGATGAAAGAATATATCCTCGTATCCCTGTATGTTGATGACAAAAAAACGCTCCCCATAAATCAGCAGCAGGTTTATACAACCAAATCTGGCGCAACCGTAACGGTTAACACTGTTGGTACCAAGTGGAGTCTATTTCAAACTGAAAATTTCAATGCCACATCCCAACCCTGGTATGTTGCACTCTCCCCAGATGAACAGGTGTTGTCTAGACCAGTAGGATATACGCCCGATGTGCAACAATATGCCGACTGGTTGCGATGCGGGCTAGATGCTTTCAAAACAATCACGAAATGAAAAAGGGAGCAAATGCTCCCTTTTTTGTTATTCAATTTCAACTGTTCACTTTATAGTGCAACCTGATATTCATTCATCAGTTTGCGCAGATTGATCAACCCATAACGCATCCTGCCGAGAGCGGTATTGATGCTGCAATTGGTTTTGTCTGCAATCTCTTTGAAGCTCATGTTGGCGAAATGCCTCAACACAATCACTTCGCGCTGATCTTCTGGCAGCATATCAAGCATCCTTCTGACATTTTCATGACTCTGGTCGCGCATGATTTTGCTTTCAGCACCCTCTTCAGTAATATTCATGTTCTCAAACATGTCATATTCCTCACTCTTATTCAACACAACAGGCGTACGCTTAACTTTGCGGAAATGGTCTACACACAGGTTGTGTGCAATCCGCAAAGCCCATGGCAGGAACTTTCCTTCATCGGTATAGTTGCCGCTTCTGAAAGTATCAATGATCTTGATGAATACATCCTGGAAAATGTCTTCTGCCAGGTTTCTGTCTTTTACCAGAATAACGATGGAGGTAAAAATTCTTTCTTTGTGCCTGTTCACCAAATCTTCCAATGCCCTGGAATCTCCGTTGATGAAAAGTTGAATCAGTTGGTTGTCGGTGATGCTGCTACTAGGCCTCATAAGATGGTTTTTAGAATGGTTGGATTTGTTGTTTTTGCGCTATCGTTTCATCGATATCACATGCCAAAACTATAATTATCCCGAGCCGTACAAAATTTTCAACAGCCTATTTTTTACGATTACGTATTTATTTGTAAGGGCCTTCAGCATTAGTTTGTCAATGGTTTGTTAACGCATACGTAGAAATACGTATTCCGCTAAAACCCGCATTAATACTATATTTGCAACACATTATGCCGAAACCTGCATCCACAAAGGGAAAGAAAGGAATTGAAAAAATTCCGCACGATAACGCGCCGATTTTCATTCAAGGAGCGCGTATGCATAATCTACGAAACGTATACGTAGAAATACCAAGGGGATCCCTCACCGTTGTTACGGGAGTTTCCGGTTCCGGAAAATCGTCTTTGACGATCGATACCCTCTTTGCAGAGGGTCAAAGACGGTATGCGGAGAGTTTAAGTGCCTATGCAAGACAGTTTTTGATGCGTATGGACAAGCCCGAAGTGGATCATATTTCCGGACTTTGCCCTGCTGTTGCCATTGAACAAAAAGTGATTACCAGAACTCCCCGTTCAACGGTAGGCAGCATGACGGAAATCTATGACTATCTCCGACTGCTCTTTGCACGCGTTGGCAAAACCATTTCCCCCATCTCAGGCAGGGAGGTCAAAAAGGATGATGTGCAGGATGTTTTGCAATTCATGAAGTCACGCAATGCTGGCGAGAAACTCTATATCCTTTCAGGCTTCAACATCAGCCAAAACAGAAGCCTATCTGAGGAATTGGGCATACTCATGCAAAAAGGCTTCTCGAGGCTATTCAACAACGAGACACAAGAAAACCTATTGATTGAAGACCTCTTGCAAGACAGCAAATGGAAGCCTGATCACCACACTTACCTGCTCATAGACCGTCTTATAGCAAAGGATTTTGATGAAGACGAGGAGAACAGGATAAATGATTCCATTGGGTTGGGCTTTTATGAAGGGGAAGGCACCATCTATATTAAAGTGAACAATGATCATCCGGAACGTTTCTCCAACCGGTTTGAAATGGATGGCATGCGTTTTGAAGAACCCGTTCCTAATCTCTTTTCGTTCAATAACCCTTACGGTGCCTGCCCTGTGTGCGAAGGTTATGCACAAATCCTTGGGATTGACCCCGATCTGGTTATACCTGACCACAGACTCAGTGTATATGAAGGAGCAGTAGCCCCTTGGAAAGGTGACAAAATGAATTGGTGGCGCGAACAATTCATCAAAGGCGCCAAGCAAGTTGATTTTCCGGTGCATCGTCCTTATGCCGAGCTTACTGCCCGTGAACGTGATTTGCTATGGAAGGGACACAAATATGCACAAGGTATCAATGAATTTTTCAAAGACGTGGAAGAGAACCTCTACAAGGTTCAATTCAGGGTCTTATTGTCGAGATACCGTGGCCGGACGACCTGTACCTCCTGTGAAGGGTTCAGGGTAAGGAAAGAAGCCATGTACGTGCAAATCAATGGCCGGCATATCGGTGAGCTGTGCCGCATGCCTGTGAGGGATCTGGCAGTATGGTTTGAACAGCTCAGCCTGACACCTTTTCAGCAGGAAATAGCCAAAAGGGTTTTGATTGAAATAAACCAACGCCTGGAAACAATGCTCGCAGTGGGTTTGGGCTACCTTACACTCGACCGCTTGGCCAACAGCCTCAGTGGTGGAGAAAGTCAACGGATCCAACTGACCCGCTGCTTGGGCAGCAACCTCACCAATTCTCTTTATATTTTGGACGAACCGTCCATAGGACTGCACAGTAGGGATACCGCCAGGCTGATTGGTGTGCTCAAAAACCTTCGAGACTTGGGTAACACCGTTGTGGTGGTGGAACATGATGAGTTGATGATGCGCGAAGCTGATCATATCATTGATATGGGTCCACTTGCAAGCCACCTTGGCGGCGAAGTGGTTGCTGCAGGCGATTTCAAAAGCATTCTCCTGGTTGAAAAAAGCCTTACAGCCGCTTACTTGCGCGGCGACATGAACATCCCCATCCCGGAAAAACTGCGTAAAGCAAAACAGTTCGTCCGCATTGAAGGGGCTACAGAAAACAACCTGCAGGATATTGACGTGGAATTCCCTTTGGGTGTTTTCACTGTCGTCAGCGGTGTGAGTGGCAGCGGTAAAACCACATTGGTCAAAAAAATCCTCTACCCTGCACTGATCAAACACATTTCGGGCATTGGAGAACGGCCAGGGATGCATAAAAAAATGTCGGGAGACCTTGACCTCATTGCACAGGTTGAGATGGTAGACCAGAATCCCATCGGCAAATCATCCAGAAGCAATCCTGTAACCTATATTAAGGCCTGGGATGCCGTCAGGGATCTTTATTCTTCCCAACCCCTGAGTAAAATACGCGGATTTTTACCCAAGCACTTTTCTTTCAATGTGGATGGTGGACGCTGCGATACCTGTAAAGGGGAAGGGGAACAGACCGTTGAAATGCAATTTTTGGCCGATGTACACCTCACCTGCGAAAGCTGCCATGGCAAAAAATTCAAGGATGAAGTGTTAGAGGTACAATATAAAGGCAAAAATATCCATGATGTGTTGGAGATGAGTGTGGAAGAGGCAATGGAATTTTTTGTGGAAGAAAAAGATATCTGCAACAAGCTTAGGCCACTCAGCGATGTGGGTTTGGGCTATGTAAAGCTCGGCCAATCGAGCGGAACACTTTCCGGAGGTGAAGCCCAGCGCGTCAAGCTGGCCAGTTTCCTGGGCCGGGGCAAGGGCCATCAGGAAAAAATCATGTTCATCTTTGATGAACCCACTACCGGATTGCATTTCCATGATATCAAAAAACTGCTAGCATCGTTCAATGCCCTGATTGACCAGGGGCATAGCATCATTGTCATTGAACACAATACTGATGTGATCAAAGCAGCTGACTGGATCATAGAATTAGGGCCTGAAGCTGGCGACGGTGGCGGATCACTTGTATATGAAGGTCCGCCTGCGGGGCTGAAAAAATGCAAAGCAAGTAGAACAGCACCATTTCTTTGAGCTTCAGGGTAATCATCATTATTTTTTTGCTTAACTTACAGCAAGCAAAAAAATAGCCATATGAACCAATCCAGAAGAGCTTTTATACGCAGCAGTGCTCTTGCTGCAGCTGGCATGTCCCTTTTCAACTCCAACCTCATGGCAGGCACTGCCAAGAAGGGGGAACTCACCGGTATCCAGCTCTATTCCATCAGAACCGACATGGGTAATGACCCAATGGGCACGCTCAAGAAACTGGCAGCCATGGGATACAAACATGTTGAGCATGCCAACTACATCAACCGCAAGTTTTACGGATGGACTGCCACTGAATTCAAAAAAATCCTGAACGATCTTGGTATGACCATGCCGAGTGGCCATACGGTCATGAGCTATGGCAGGCATTGGGATGCCAGTAAGAAGGATTTTACCGACGCTTGGAAATACACGGTTGAAGATGCTGCAACAGTAGGTCAGATGTTCGTCATCAGTCCTTCAATGGAACAAAATACCCGCAAAGACATCAATGCCCTCAAAGGGTTTATGGAAGTTTTCAATAAAGCCGGAGAACTCTGTCAAAAATCCGGGATGAAATTCGGTTACCA
>JBDLUN010000138.1:0-5520 GCA_039805245.1 Bacteroidota bacterium | reverse complement strand
GGCATCAACCGTTTCAAATTGAAAATTGCTGGTTTGAACAATTGGCGGTGCGATGGCATTGAAATAAGCCGCATGGTCTTCGCCCAGGTGATTGATAATGTAAGAGATATCCTGATTATGATTGTACATCTGCAGACTGTTTTTTCCGGGTCAGGAAGAAGATAACCAAAAATGCTGCAAGTACCCCAGTGGCTGTGAGGGCCGTTTCGGGCTTGTCGATGGCAATGCTTGCAGCCACAAAAATATAGGCACTGATGAAAATCAAGGGCATCGCCGGGAAAAATTTCATGGAATAGATCCGGGCGGGATCCAGATGCTTGGTACGCTTCCGAATGATGAAGATGGTGGCTGCAGAAAAAGCCATCCCGATGGAATCCAGAAAAATGGTGAAGCCCAGGATTTTATCGAATGTATCTGCGAAGAAAAGTACCACTACACTGATCAACGCATAAACGGTCAGGCTTACCGTCAGCACATCCCTTTTATCGTCTTTTTTGGCGAATGATTTCGGCAGGATGCCATCCTGGCTCATCGCAAACATTACCCTGGGGTTGCTGAGCAACAAAACATTCACATAAGCCAATACGGCAATGAAGAGGAGGATGGAAAATGCAAATCTGCCGGTAGGACCAAACATCCTTTCAGCGACAATTGCGGCAATGCCCTTGGCATTTTTCAGTTCTTCAAATCCAATCACCCGATAATAGGCATAACTCACTGAAAGATAGAGCAGAATGATGACCATGATACCGATGAATATACCCCGCGGGAGATTCTTTTGGGGATTCTTCACTTCATCACCAAAGTTGATGGTTTGCTGATAGCCCCCATATGTAAAAGATACAGCAATCAAGGCCAAGCCAAAAGACTTCACATAATCTATAAAACTGAAATCACCCTGGGGGATATCCATCACAGGAGCAGTTCCGGATACCGGAAAGAAGATGGCGGAAACAATCAGTATGATCATGGATATCTTGATCAGCATAAGCACATTCTGGGTGGTTGAACTCATCCGCAAACCGAGCAGGTTGATGCCGTAGAACAGCGCTATAGCTGCCATGGCAATCAGGGCCTTGACAAAATCAGCGGGTGGTTGCTGAAAGATGATCTGGGATATGTATTCACTGCCAATCAAAGCAACCCCGGAAAGTGAGGCGGCGTTGGAAATGAGGATGATGCAATTGACAGCAAAAGCGATGGAAGGATGATAACAAGTGGCAAAAATCTTATAGTACCCTCCGGTAATGGGATAGCGGGAACCAATTTCGGCATAAGTCAGTGCTCCACACAAGGCAATAAAACCGCCCACAATCCAGCTGATGAAAAATACATTGGGCGTAATCGCTGCCCGGGCAGAATCTGATGCCGTTCTGAAAATACCCATACCAATGACCAGCCCGATCACAATCATGGTCAGGTCAAACAGGTTGAGTTGTTGTTTGGGTTTGCTCATAACAGGTAAGTTAGAAAAAAAAGGAACAGCAATAATCCACAAGCTGTTGAAAACAAAAAATTAAAGGCATCGCAATTGCATCATCTTTGCTATGCATTATGGTTGACTCCATCAAATGGAATCATTAAAAGGGAAGTCCGGTTACATTCCGGCGCTATCCCCGTAGCTGTAAAAACCTTTCCCGAAACATTCGGGTCCTTTTCCATCACTAGCCACTGCGGAAGCGGGAAGGCGGAAAAGGGGTTGAGCCAGAAGACCTGCCTGGTGCACTATTTAATAACCAGGGCTTTCGGGAGAAAAGCCAGGATGCCTTTTCTGCTGCAGCAGTCAACCATTCTGTTCCATCCGAAGGTTCATAGTCAAATCAACACTATGACCAGAAATTTCATGTGCCTCATTTTCAGCATGCTGATTGCAGCAACATTGCATGCACAAACTGACTCCACCCTCTCCATGGAAGAGGTGGTGGTCACGGCCAACAGGTTCCCCCAAAAACAAATCAACACGGGCAAGGTGATGACCGTCATCAACCGCAAACAAATTGAAACATCCGGAGCCGGCACGCTAGGTGAATTGCTCAACAGGCAAACTGGCATCACGGTCATTGGGGCTGCCAATGCACCCGGCACGAATAACGATATCTACACCCGTGGAACCGCCACAGGAAACACCCTTATCCTCATTGATGGTATGCCCGCAACGGATGTGTCTACCATCAGGGGCACTTTCGATATCAACTTTATCCCACTGGGAGAAATTGAAAGGATTGAAGTGGTCAAAAGCGGACAGTCAACACTCTATGGTTCTGATGCTGTTGGCGGTGTGATCAATATCATCACTAAAACAATAGACCCAAAAAGGTTCTCTTCCCATGGAAGCTTTTCTGCCGGCTCATTTGGAACTACCGCATTGGATGCATCAGCAACTGCGAGGTCTGCAAAGGGCCACCAATTGAAGTTCCTGTTCAACAGCATGCAGTCGACTGGATTTTCAGCTGCACAGGATACCACAGGCAAGGCAGGCTATGATGAGGATGGCATGCGCTCGCAGTTTTTCCAGGCACAATTCCAGACCGCCGCCAATAAAAAGCTAAGTTGGAATGCGGGAGCGCAATACATCACTTACAAGGCTGACCTCGACAACAGTGGGTTTGAAGATGCACGTGACTTTACAGCAACAAACAAAAACCTACAGGCCAATACCGGACTGAAACTGAAATTGAAAAAGGGGGTACTGCATACCAATTTCAGCATCAACAACAGTGAAAGGGACTACCTCGATGATTCGCTGCACTTGAATGGATTTGCCAAATTCGTTTCCTCACAATATGCAGGAAACTCAACCTTTGCAGAGCTCTATGGAAACTTCGACCTCGGAAAAGGCTTACAGCTTTTTGCAGGCGTTGACAACCGTTTATTCAATACCCAACAAGCCTATTTGTCTGTGAGTGATTTCGGTAATTTTGAAACCGAACTGCATGCCGACTCTACCCGCGTGAGGGTCACCAGTGCTGTGGTATCAATGGTGTGGAACAGTGAAAAGGGACTGCAGTTGGAAACCGGGGGTAGGTTTAATAGCCACAGCCAATATGGCAACAATTTCACCTACACCTTTAATCCGTCATGGGTGATCAACAAGCAATTCAAAATTGCCTACAACTTGTCATCTGCTTTCAAAGCACCAACGTTGTATCAGTTGTATGATGGTTTTTCCGGACAACGCAATCTGGTACCTGAAACTGCAGTAACATCCGAGTTGTCTTTGGCATATACCGGCTCCAACCATTTCAGTGCCAGGGCAACCGCTTATACACGAAAAATCAGCAATGGCATAGACTATGACTATGTCAACTACAAATATTTCAACTACAACGCACAAAACGATCGCGGGTTGGAGCTGGAAGCAGCGATGCAGCAAGGAAGGTGGGATGCCCGCATGAATTTTGCGCTGGTCAGGGGCACGGTTACCACCACCAATTATACATACGACCCCATCAACTATGTTTACAATGCCAAAGGGGATACCAGTTACAGCAGCCTGTTCAGGGTACCAGGAGAAACATTGAATTTTTCAGTTACCTATCGCCCACACAAAAAACTATCTGTAACCATGGCACAGCGGATTGCCGGTAAACGTTACGAACCCGTCTTTGCCGGTAAGCCTGTTCTGCTGAAAGCATATCAAACAACAGACCTTGGAGCACAACTGCTGTTGGGGAAAAAACTGAAGCTTTTTGCATCCTTGAAGAACCTGTTCAACCAAGACTACCAGGAAGTGTTGGGATATACCGCAAGGGGACGCAATTACACATTGGGCCTGCGTTGGTAGATACTTTTCGCGCAGTAATGTATAGCTGATCAGGTAATGCGCAGCAAAACTGTTTAAATGATTAACTTAGTAGCACATGTAAACAGTCATCCATGACTTTAGACGAAATCCTCACCGTAACCTTCACCTTGTTTGCCGTCATTGACATCATCGGCTCTATCCCACTGCTGCTGTCGCTCAAAGAGAAGATGGGTGGCATCCATGAAAAAAAAGCAAGCCTGATATCAGGTGCCCTGATGATCTTTTTCCTTTTCGTAGGGGAAAGTTTTTTGGGCATCTTGGGCGTCGACGTCAAATCATTTGCTGTTGGAGGCTCCATCGTCATTTTCATTCTCGGCTTGGAGATGGTGCTGGGCATAGAGTTTTTCAAAGGTGATGCCGACCCCAAATCGGGTACGGTGGTGCCCATTGCCTTCCCCCTTATTGCCGGTTCGGGCACTCTGACAACCATTATCTCGTTACGGTCCAGCTTCAGTGAGTGGCCCATACTCATTGGCATTCTGATCAATGTCATTTTTGTTTACCTGGTATTGCATTCGCTCGACTTCATTTCGAAATTGCTCGGCAAGGCTGGCATGTTGGCTGTTAGGAAGTTCTTTGGTGTGGTGCTGCTCGCCATTGCCGTGAAGATTTTTGCAGGGAATGTGGGTGGGCTGATCAAATGACCTAAAACATTCCTTATTTGAACCGTTTCCGCTAATATTGGTTAATTAAAAAAAACTCATGAAAAAATTGTTCTTCATATTCGGATTGCTTGTTCTCGGATTGGGTTGGTCTGGCTGGAAGTCCAACCAGACAAAAAGTCCCTTCATCAACAAAGCCGATATCATTTCCTGCATGGAAACCGAAACGGTTGATGCCTATTTGACGGAGGCATCAACACCGGCATTTGCTTCGATGCACATCGCCCCGTTGCCATTCAAAGCACAAGAGCTCAAGGGTAAGATGATTAAATTTGATGTTTCTGATGGTGTTCAAGCCAATGCCTACTACCTGGCACCGAAACAAAAATCAAAAAAATGGCTGATTGTTATACAAGAATGGTGGGGGTTGAATGACCAAATCAAACAGGAAGCCGATAAATA
Source organism: Bacteroidota bacterium (assembly GCA_039805245.1). Taxonomy (GTDB): domain Bacteria; phylum Bacteroidota; class Bacteroidia; order Chitinophagales; family Chitinophagaceae; genus Pollutibacter. The sequence continues at coordinate 651 of JBDLUN010000138.1, read as the reverse complement.
TTTCAGCGACTTGAAAGATATGAACGTGTTGGCCGTTGATATGTATGATGGAAAAGTTGCTGCCACCCCAGACAGTGCCATGAAATATTCCAGGGGTGCGGATCCGGTAAGGATGACCAATATCATCCGCGGTGCGATTCAACAAGCTGGAGCCGATGCCGCCATCTACAGTGTGGGATGGTGTTTCGGTGGGATGTGGAGTTTGCAGACTGCCATCTTGGGAGGCCCCAAAGTAAAGGGTACGATAATGTTCTACGGTCGACCTGAAGCGGATCTCGAAAAACTCAGGGGCATACAAGCTGATGTGATTGGATTTTTCGGCAACCTCGACAAATCCCCATCCCCGGAAATGGTGACAGCCTTTGAAAAGAATATGGCTGACCTTGGCAAAAACCTGGCAACTCACAAATACGAGGCAGGTCATGGCTTTGCCAACCCCAGCAACCCCAAGTTCAGTCCGGAAGCAACAGCCGACTCCTACACCAAAGCGATTGCCTTTTTGAAATCACACTGACAATACAGATAGGGTGTTTTTCAATCATGCATGTCTGACATTGGATACCATTCATCGGAATGAGCCTATTTATTGAAGAAAAATCAGTAAATTCCGTCACTATTTGACAATTATGAAACGCTTGGCTTTCAGGATGA
>JBDLUN010000137.1:0-6223 GCA_039805245.1 Bacteroidota bacterium | reverse complement strand
TATTGTTGATGGTTTCCTCAAAATTAACTTTGATACAGGAGCTGACAGCAAACAGGGTGATGGCCATAACTCCCAAAAGCATTTTTTTCATAAACTGGTTTTTATCTTTTTTACTTTTTTTTAATTCTTATTTTTTTCTTGCAATATTGAAATCATATGTGAATCCTACTGAAATGGTGGAACCTTGCTTGTATGAATTGAAGAGCCTATCCACGCCTTCTGTGTAAGAAGTCTTGCTGTCAACGTTTTCGTAGAAGTAGAAGGCATTGTTGAGGATATCCGCAAAATTGATTTTGAATTCCCCTTTTCCATCAAGCACTTTATGTGCCAGTTGAATATCCAACTGATTTCTGGGGCGTTCATATACGTTGGGGAATTCTTCATTGCCTACAAGGGTCAAACGCTCACCTACTCTATTATAAAGTACTGACGCATTGAAAACATTGCTGCTATACTGGAGTCCTGCATTGATGAGGTAAGGAGATTGACCCTGGAGAGGCCTGTTTGCTTTGACTTCCTTATTGGATGCACTGAGGTCGTTGAACACCACTTCTGACTGCAGGTAAGTATAGTTACCAAAGAAACTGAAGTTCTTGAGTGCCGGAGCCAGGAATTCAAGTGTTTTGCGAACTTCAAATTCCAAACCGATTGTCCTTGCACTGAGGGCATTTTGGTAGAAATAACGCCTTGAATCAGCATTACTGGAAGGGTCCAATCTGAACTCGATAGGGTCAGTAAAATCTTTCACAAATGCACCCAGTGAAATGGATTCGCCGGCTTTGGGGTAGATTTCATAACGAACATCATAGTTGAGAATAGAGCTTCTTCTCAAAGCAGTGTCACCTTTTACACCATAGTTCATTTCATAATCAAAGAATGCAAACTCCGCAATCTCTCTGAACTCAGGCCTGGCAACAGTTCTGCTGGCTGCAACCCTGATGTTCTGCTTGTCACCCACATTCAGGATTATATTACCTGATGGAAGATAATCCCATTTCTCAGTCAGTCTTACAGCGCGCTCACCAGTCTGTGTTTTGGAGGTCAGCAACTGTTGGAAGTTTTCAGCACGCAAACCCCAAATGAAACGGAATGCACCAAATTTGTTGTCCATCATGCCGTAAGCAGCATTCAAAACGGAAATACCGAAATACTTATCCTGGTTGTTGGTGAACTCTTCCAACACATACCCATTCTGCCCCATGTTGTCATAGAAGAATGCTGATCCTACTGGCTTCTGAGCATTGGCAGCCACAAAAGAATTGAGGTTTGTGACATTGTACCTGAAGATGCGGCTGTTGAAATCACGGAAACGGGTGAGATTGCTACCTCCGAGTTTCAATGTCTGCTTGTCTTTCAATCCCCAATTCATGGGCACAATAAACTGACCGCCACCACCGAAACTATAATCTTTCAGATCACTGTAAAACCTGCGTGTATCATCGGGGTCTATCTCGAAAGGCAAAGAAGTGTTGATGGTTCTGGCATACAGCGCACTACGCAGATCGGGTTGGGTTTTCCAGTTATAACCTGCATTACCGTTCCACTTGAATTTGATACCACTTTTAGACAATTGATGCTCACCTTCAAGTTGTGAACTGAAGAGTGAACGTTGGTTGAGGTAAGAAGAATAGAATTGGATATCATTCAACCTGTTGGTATTGTATCCGGTTCTTTTATAATAATTGTCTTCGTACAACTGGTTGAAAAGATTTTTAAATGAAACCTTATGTTTGCCTTTCACCCAAGTAAGGTTCATAACACCACCCAAATTGGTTTGGTAGCGGTTTTGCACATCGTTGTATTCAAATACATTTTTACTATCAGCCTCATAAAATGCTTTTTGAGCATTATAGACCAACATGGAATTGCGGTAGTTGACAGCCAACAGGGTACCGAGGCTTGCACCGTTCTTCAACTTGTGGTTTTGAGCGTAAGTGAGGCTAAAGTTTTTGATGGGTGCGGCGATAGATTGTACCTCACCATAAACATCACCTCTGAAATCCTGTGTGAGAGAAACCTGCTTGGCAACGCCTGCAGCATTTTTACCCAAGGCCCTGTAGAGCTGGGCAGTTGCCGGGAAGCTATCAGGTATATTCCTCGTACCATCATCAAAACCCAACCAATCATACTGATTACGGGCATTGCTGGTGAAAGGCTTGAAGGTGGATTGACTGTTATAACCCAACCCGAAGCCGATGGTGAGTACATCTTTTGTAGGGATATCTCTGGTATTGACTTGAACCAAACCACCGGAAAACTCTCCAGTAAACTCAGGTGTAGCCGTTTTATTGATGATGATATTGTCAATCAAAGCAGCAGGGAACATGTCGAATGAAAATGCTTTTTTATCCGGCTCACTGCTGGGCAACAATGCACTGTTGAGCATGGCTGAATTGTATCGGTCAGACAATCCCCTTACCACCACGAATTTATTGTCTTGAATGGATGCACCGCTCACACGCTTCAACACTTCACCTGTATTTTTATCTGGTGTCCTGCGGATGAAGTCAGCTGCCAAACCACTGGCCATGCCTGCACTTGTCCTTTGAAAGGTCAACAGGGCCACGGTGCTCTCTTGCCTCCTGGTTGAGCGGATGACAATGTTTTCCCCGGTAGTGACTTTAGGCTCAAGAACAATGGTCAATACATCATCTCCTGCCAAACCAACTTCCACTTCAGAGATGGATTTGGTTGAATATCCCATGCTGGTAACTACTATTGTGTATTTTTTCCCTTTTTCCAATTGAACGGAAAAAACACCTTCGATGTTGGCCATTACAGAACGATTCAATTCAGTTACCACCACAGACGCTCCAGGGACTGCTTCGTTCCTGTTGTTGACCACTTTACCACTCAATAGGGCAGTGTTTTGGGCAGCTGCTGCTACTGACAAGAACAGCGCCGCAGTGAACAACAATGATTTGACGAGATTATATTTAAACATAGTTCAGTTTGATTTTGCAAATTTCGGACAGCTGGGTGACCGGTATGTTAATCGAATATTAACCAATTGTATCCTAGATGTTACGCCAATGTTAAGCCCTGCATTGGTTGTGGATAAGCAAAAAATGTCCATCTTTGCAACTCAATCTCTCGTATGAAAGGCATCATCCTTGCCGGAGGATCCGGAACCAGACTCTATCCCATAACCTATGCCATCAGCAAACAGATCATGCCGGTTTACGACAAGCCCATGATTTACTATCCGTTATCCACACTCATGCTGGCGGGTATCAAGGACATTTTGATTATTTCCACACCCCAGGATTTACCCCAATTCAAGAAACTTTTCGGCGACGGAAGCCACTTGGGTGTAAATTTCAGCTACGCTGAACAAGCTGTTCCCAACGGACTGGCCCAGGCATTTGTAATCGGTGCAGATTTCATTGGTGACGATTCCTGTGCCTTGGTGTTGGGAGACAACATTTTTTACGGCATGGGATTGGGCAAAACACTTGAAAAAAACGCAAACCCAGAAGGGGGCATCGTATATGCTTATCAAGTGAGTGATCCCGAAAGGTATGGAGTAGTGGAATTTGACGAAAATATGAAAGCCATCTCCATCGAAGAAAAACCTGTTGCCCCAAAAAGCAGGTTTGCTGTACCCGGATTGTATTTCTATGATAATACCGTTGTGGAGATAGCCAAAAACATCAAGCCATCCCCCCGGGGTGAATACGAAATCACTGATGTGAACCTGGAATACCTCAGGCGGGGAAAACTCCAGGTTGCTGTTCTCGACAGAGGAACGGCATGGTTGGACACCGGAACATTTGATTCACTCATGCAAGCCTCCCAATTCATACAGGTCATTGAACAAAGACAAGGCATCAAGGTGGCCTGCATAGAAGAGATAGCATGGAGAAAGGGTTTCATCGACACCGAACAGTTGTTGAAATTGGCCGAACCTTTGGTTAAAAGCGGCTATGGAAAATACCTGATTGAACTTGTCAATTAATCTTATGAAAGGAAAGATATTGGTTACTGGAGGCACAGGATACATCGGTTCCCATACTGTAGTCGACTTGTTACAGCATGGCTTTGATGTCATTTCAGCAGACAACAATTCCCGCTCCAATGCCGGCATGTTGGATGGCATAGAAAAAATCACCGGCAAAAAGGTTAAAAACTACAAGGTTGACCTCTGCAATTTTGATGAAACGCGGGCCATTTTTGAAGACAACAACAACATTACAGGGGTCATCCATTTCGCAGCATACAAAGCTGTTGGTGAGTCTGTGGAAAATCCGCTGCTCTACTTCCACAACAACATGGGCTCCCTCATCAACATTTTAAAATGCATCGAGGAATTTGAAATCCCGGCATTCGTATTCTCTTCCTCTTGCACTGTTTATGGCAATCCTGACAGCATCCCCGTGGTGGAATCAACGCCAAGGAAGCAGGCTGAATCACCATACGGCCTCACCAAACAAATGGGAGAGCAAATGATTGAAGCATTTGCCAAAGCCAATCCAAACAGCAAATCCGTTTTGCTGCGTTATTTCAACCCCGCTGGGGCACACCCAACAGCATTTATTGGAGAGTTACCCATCGACAAGCCACAGAACCTTACTCCCGTCATTACCCAGACTGCCATCGGCAAGATTCCGGAACTGACCGTATTCGGAACCGACTACCCCACAAGGGATGGCTCTTGCATCCGTGACCTCATTCATGTATGCGACTTGGCACATGCCCATACGTTGGCCATACAATTTCTGATGGACCATAAAAACAGCTCCAATTGCGAGGTGTTCAATATCGGCTCAGGAGATGGCATCACTGTACTCGAATCCATCAAAGCTTTTGAAGAAAGTACAGGTGTCAAATTGGCTTATAAACTTGGTGGAAGACGACCAGGGGATGTAATTGCCATTTATGCCAACAATGACAAAGCCAAAAATGAACTTGGCTGGGTCCCCAAATTTGGACTAAAAGACATCATGTCAAGCGCCTGGAAATGGGAACAATTCCTGCAAGAGCAACCATTGCACCTGGATATCAGGGCCTACCGGTTGAATTAGGGAAAAAATTAACGGCATGATGCTTTCTTTGCACGCCTTTTAGCTTTACTTTGCGGCAAAGTTTCAAGAACATGCTGGATGCAATACAGGTAACAGGACAAAAAGACACCAGAAGTGGTTTTGGTGATGGTATTTTCGAATTGGGACAAAAAAATCCCAATGTGGTCGCATTGACTGCTGACCTGGCGGGATCGCTAAAACTAGGGCCCTTCATCAAAGCATTCCCTGATAGATTCATCCAGTGTGGCATTGCCGAAGCCAATATGATCGGCATTGCAGCAGGACTTACTGTAGGAGGCAAAATTCCTTTTACTACCACTTTTGCCAATTTCTCAACAGGACGTGTTTATGACCAGATCAGGCAATCGGTTGCCTATTCCGGCAAAAACGTCAAGATATGCGCTTCACATGCCGGCCTCACCCTTGGTGAGGATGGTGCCACCCATCAGATTCTGGAAGATATCGGACTGATGAAGATGCTTCCCGGCATGACTGTTATTGTGCCATGCGATTACAACCAAACCAAAGCTGCAACCATCGCCATAGCAGATTATGAAGGGCCGGTTTACTTGCGTTTTGGTCGTCCCGTATGGCCTATTTTCACCAATCCTGCAGAACCTTTTGTCATCGGTAAAGCCCAACATTTTTCAAGTGGCAATGACGTAAGCATCTTTGCCTGTGGACACTTGGTTTGGAAGGCCATTGAGGCTGCCCGGATACTTCAGGAGAAAGGCATTCAGGCTGAAGTGATCAATATCCATACCATCAAGCCATTGGATAAGGAAGCCGTCATCGCTTCCATCCGTAAAACCGGATGTGCCGTTACTGCCGAAGAACATAACGTATTGGGCGGTCTGGGTGATTCCATCGCTCAAGTTGCTGCAGGATCACATCCCATCCCCATTGAAATGATCGGCACACAGGATACTTTCGGTGAGAGTGGAAAGCCCACTGAGTTGCTCAAGAAATATGGTCTCGACACCGAATTCATAGTAGCTGCAGCAGAAAAAGCCATAGCCAGGAAAAATGCCTGATGCTTCACCAACTCGACGATACCCAACTGGTTGCTTTTTTCAAATCAGACAAGGATAGGGAAAAAGTATTCACAGTCATAGTAAAAAGGTATCAGGAAAAAATTTATTGGCAGATCAGGAGATTGGTGGTCACCCACGAAGATGCTGATGATGTCATGCAGAATG
>JBDLUN010000136.1:0-24992 GCA_039805245.1 Bacteroidota bacterium | reverse complement strand
CCTGAAAATTGCACAATTGATCCCGGTTCGATTTTGAATCCTGGCTCTGTAACCACTACATCATTCACTTTCAACTTGCCTTCCTTGATCAGTTCCACGGCATCTCTCCTGGAACAGATGCCGCAGTGGGCAACATATTTGTTCAGGGGCATGGTTTTATCCTCTTTCCTGACGGTGATTGGTGCCCTGTGATCAGTATCAGATGCCCTACCTGTTTTCTTCGTTACCTGGTGTTGATGGGGCCTTCCGCCTGGAGTGGCTTGAGCTGCACGGAGCTCCAACTTCTTTTTCTCAATGGCCTCCGATCTTTCCTTTTTGAATTTCTTTTTCTCCTGACGGAATTCCTCCTTGATGGCGCTGTTCTTCTTTCTGGAAGCGAACTTTGAAAAATTGTCTGTTCTTTTCATGATGCTGTTTTGCTGTTTTGCAACAGGATGAGTGATTGTCTTATATGGAGTAGGGAGTATCAAAAATACTCCACCCTTGGGGGTTTATTTGTTGGCAAGCTGGCCACAGGCCGCATCAATATCTTTCCCCCTGCTTTTGCGCAACCTGGAATTGACCCGGTTCTTCTCCAGAAACTGCATGAAAGCAGCCGTTTTTTCTTCGCTGGGCTTTTTGAAGCGGGCAAAATCTATCGGATTGTATTCGATGATGTTGACGAGATCAGCAGGCACCTGCCGGTACACTTTCATAAGCTCCGCTGCATCTTCTAGTGAGTCGTTGAAGTTGTCAAAGAGAATATACTCGAGGGTAATCTCATTCTTGGTTTGCTTATAAAAGTAGTTCAGCGCATCCACCAGTGAACGCAGGTCATTGCTTTCGTTGATTGGCATGATTTCCTGCCTTTTCTTGTCATTGGCAGCATGCAGCGACAAAGCCAGCTTAAATCGAACCTGATCATCACCGAGCTGCCTGATCATTTTGGAGACCCCTGCAGTGGAAACCGTAATCCTCCGCGGGCTCATGGCGAGTCCATCAGCAGCCGTAATCCGATCGATGGCTTTCAATACATTTTTGTAGTTGAGCAAAGGTTCACCCATTCCCATGAAAACGATATTGGTCAGCTTTTTTTCATGGATGCGCATGGCCTGCTGGTTGATCAGCACCACCTCGTCATATATCTCATCAAAAGTGAGGTTGCGTTGCCTTTCGAGGAAACCTGTTGCGCAGAACTTGCAGCTCAGGCTGCAACCGATTTGGGATGAAACACAGGCCGTAAGCCTTTCCTCTGTGGGGATGAGCACCCCTTCAATCATGTGACCATCGTGGGTCTTGAAACGCGATTTCACCGTTCCGTCTTCACTGTATTGGGTGGTGTTGACAGTGAGGGAGGGCAACACAAATTTATCTTCCAGCTTGGTCCTGAGGTCTTTGGAGAGGTTAGACATGGCATTGAAATCCATTGCCCCTTTCTGCCATAACCATTCCCAAACCTGCTGTAATCGAAAGCGTTTTTCCCCGATGGATTCAAAATATTCACCCAATTCATCTTTGCTGAATGTCCGAATGTTGGGTTTTGTTGCAGTAGACATCCTGCAAAGATAGTGAATAGTAGATTGCGGTTGTGGGTTTTGAGTTGTGAGTTGTGGGTTGTGAGTTGTGGGTTGTGAGTTGTCTTGTCCCTTGTGCCTCATGCCTCGTCCCTTATCCCTCGTGCCTCCTGCCTTTTGCCTATCCCTCATGCCTTGTGCCTTATCCCATCACTTCCCTCTGGCTAATTTCCCCTTGCCAAACCGGTTTTTCACATCATCAATGGCGGCATAAAGACTGGCTTTTTTAACCCTATTTTCAAAAATATCCGTTTGTACACTAACTCCTGTAAGATCACTGAAACGCACCCCAATCAAGCGAACCGGCCTGATACCATCATACAATTGGTGAAACAAGTCTTTTACAATGCGGATGATTTCATCATCGTAAGATGTAGACTTGATGGCAACCTGTTTGGTTTGGGTGGAGAAGTCGGGGTACCTGATTTTTACGGCCACACATCGGGTCATTTTCAGATCCTGACGGAGTTCAAAGCCTATTTTTTCTGTCATCCGCACCAGCTCAGCCTCCAAAAAAGCCAGGTCTGCAGTGTTTTCAAAAAAAGTATGTTCCGTTGAAATGGATTTCGACTCATGGCTGGTGTGAATCGTTCCTGAATATTCTCCAATCGCTTTGCGGGCAAGGATTTCGCCGTACTTGCCGAAATATTTTTCCAATAACTGAACCGGGAATGCTGCGAGGTCGCTTATCTTGATAATACCCAGGGCATTCAGGTTTTTCAGCATATGTTCACCCACCCCGGGAATATCCCCAACCGGCAAGGGGGCCAGAAATGCCTGTTCTGCGCCAGGTAGCACTTGCAGATAGCCATTGGGCTTGGCCGCATTGGTGGCCATTTTAGCCACCATTTTATTGGATGCCAATCCGAATGAAATGGGCAAACCAGTCTTCTCCGTAATCTCCTCCCGCAGGTCAATTGTCCATTGCAAGGGATCAAAAAAGCGGTCCATCCCCGTGAGGTCTATATAAAACTCATCGATGGAGGCCTTCTCAAACAATGGCGCTTTGTCGGCGATGATATCGGTTACCCACTGTGAAAATTTGCTATATTGTCCCCTTGTGCCTTTCATGACGATGGCGTGCGGACAAAGGGCAACAGCCCTGGCCATGGGCATGGCCGACCTGACACCATATTTCCTGGCTTCGTAACTGCAAGTGCTGACAACTCCCCGCTCCCGGGAGCCTCCTAAAATAAGGGCTTTCCCCACCAGCGAAGGATCCAGGATGCGTTCAACGGAAACAAAAAATGCATCCAGGTCGAAATGGGCAATATGGGTTTGATGTGCGGTCAAGGAGGGTAACTCTCCCTCAATTTAAATAAATATCCAACAGGCCTTCCGGCAAGGTGAGGAAAATCTTTTCTGACTTGTTGTCGATCCTGTCGATAGTGCTTTCATTGACGGGAACAAGCACTTCTTTACCATCGATTTCGAGCATGAGCAGGATCTGCAAGGGCTGCTCAATGACTTCCAGTACTTTTCCCAATGCTTTTTTCCGATCGTATACCGTGAAACCCAACAAGGATATGGGTGCTGAGGCAGATGCATTTTTTTTGACGTCCGCTTCACGGAGCCATGCTTTCTTTTTCACAAAACGCTTGGCCTTCTCTGGGGTATCCACCCCTTCGAAGCCCACCAGCCATTCCGATTCGGATTTTCGCTTGATGCTGCTGATGAAATAAGGAAGAAACTTACCCTCCAGCTCTTCAACAAAAATAGCTGGAATACCCTCCAGGCTGGCCTCTTCACCAAGGTGATGCTCCAAGACCAACTCACCCTTGATGCCAAAGGTGGCTGCCAGTTTTCCAATACTGAGGTAATTGTCCATGGTACATAAAAAAGGCCTCGTTGGAAACGAGGCCTTATGATAAGTTGTTGTTGGATTATTCTGCGGAACCTTGTCCTTCTGCAGGTGCTGCAGACTGAGGACGCCTTTGTTGCATGCCACCACGGCGTCTTTCACGACGCTCACGTGCAGCTGCCTCTTGGCGGGCCTTGAACTTGGCTTCCTGCTCCTGATGCCATGCTTCGAACTTGGTCATAGCGGTTGCATCATCAAACAGACCCAGGGAAACACCACGAAGCAGATGCTTCAAGTAAAGAACACCCTTGGTAGAGAGGATTTTACGAACAGTATCAGTTGGTTGGGCACCATTGTTGAGCCATTCCAATGATTTCTGACGATCAATCAACACCGTTGCAGGATGTGTCAGGGGATTGTAGGTTCCGATCTTTTGGATGAATTTGCCATCGCGTGGGGCACGGGCATCAGCCACGACGATGAAATAAAATGGACGCTTCTTGCTTCCGTGACGTTGGAGTCTGATTTTGACAGCCATAAAAAATTAAAATTTTTAGTGGGTGGTTAGAAAATATTTTATGTATAACGGACTGCAAATATATTTATTATCGGTGAAAAAACAAAAGATTTACCTCCTGCCACCCATTCTGGGCATGGATGGCATGTTGGCCATCCCTTTCATCATTTGCTTCATCTGCTCGAACTGTTTGAAAAACTGGTTAACCTCGTTCATATCCCGGCCGCAACCTGATGCTATTCTTTTCTTGCGGGAAAGGTCAATCACATCCGGGTTGGCACGCTCAAATGGAGTCATGGAGCTGATGATAGACTCCACTCCCTTGAAGGCATCATCACTGATGTCAATGTCTTTGATGGCTTTCCCCATACCCGGAATCATACCCATCAAATCTTTGAGGTTACCCATTTTCTTGATTTGCTGCAGTTGGTCATGGAAATCCTGGAAGTCAAACTGGTTTTTCCTGATCTTCTTTTCCAACTTTTTGGCCTGCTCCTCATCAAATTGGGCCTGCGCGCGTTCTACCAGGGAAGTAATATCTCCCATGCCCAGGATACGCTGCGCCATCCTTTCGGGATAGAAGACATCCAAAGCCTCCATTTTTTCGCCATTGCTGACGAATTTGATGGGCTTTTGGACGGAATATTTAATGGATAATGCTGCACCACCGCGGGTATCACCGTCGAGTTTGGTCAGCACCACACCGGTGAAATCAAGTCGCTCATTGAAAGCCTTGGCGGTATTCACCGCATCCTGACCGGTCATGGAATCCACTACAAAAAGGATTTCCTGCGGTTTCAGTGCCGACTTCAATCCCGCCACTTCATTCATCAACACTTCGTCGATGGCAAGCCGTCCGGCGGTATCCACGATCACCACATTTTTATTGCTGGTTTTAGCGTGTTTAAGGGCGTTTTCTGCTATCTGACGGGGATCTTTATTCTCAGGCTCGGCATAAACATCCACGCCGATTTGTCCGCCCAGCACTTTGAGCTGATCAACAGCCGCAGGCCTGTAGACGTCGCCGGCCACCAAGAGGGGCGACTTTCCTTTTGATTTGAGGTAATTGGCCAATTTGCCACTGAAAGTGGTCTTACCGGAACCTTGCAGTCCGGCAATCAGGATGATGGCAGGGTTCCCTTGGGTATTGAATTCACTGACAGATCCACCCATGAGTGCAGTCAGCTCATCCTGCACTATTTTGACCATCTGCTGACCAGGACTGACTGCTGTGAGCACTTTCTGTCCGACCGCCTTATCCCTGACCTTGTCGGTAAACTCCTTGGCTATCTTGAAGTTGACGTCGGCATCCAGCAATGCCTTGCGGATATCCTTGACGGTATTGGCAATGTTGAGGTCGGTAATCCTTCCTTCTCCCTTGATCTGCTTAAAGGCCGACGCTATCCGCTCACTGAGGTTTTCAAACATAAAAAAAACTTTGCTTGGGGAAGCAAAGTTAGTGATAAAATCGACTACAGAAAGGTTCGCAATCGCATGGAGTTGGTATGTTGCCGCAAGGTCTCCAATGCCTTGTCTCGAATCTGCCTTACCCTTTCACGGGTGAGATTGAATTCGGCACCGATATCTTCCATACCCATGGGGGTATCCATGCCAATCCCATAGAGATAGCGTAAGACCTTCTGCTGCTTTTCAGGCAAGCTGTTCAGGGCCAATTCGATCTCATAAAGCATCGATTCTTTATTGCTTTCCTTATCTGTTGGTTCTGCGTTTTTATTTTCCATGATGTCCAGCATGCTGCCATCACCGTCTTCATCCAGCGGTGAATCAATACTCACATGGCGGTTGGATAAGCTCATCGTTGTGGAAACGTCATCGAGTTCGATATCCAGGAATTCTGACAATTCCTCTGCTGTTGGTTCCCGCTCAAACTGCTGCTCCAGCTGCTGTGTAGCCTGTGCCACCTTGTTACGAATACCCACTTTGTTCATGGGGACTTTCACGATGCGGGATTGTTCCGCGAGCGCCTGGATGATGCTTTGCCTGATCCACCATACGGCATAAGATATAAACCGGAAGCCTTTTGTTTCATCAAACCTGCCTGCAGCCCTGATCAGACCCATATTCCCCTCATTGATCAGGTCTGACAGCGACATACCCTGATGCTGGTATTGTTTGGCCACCGATACAACGAAACGGAGGTTGGCCTTGGTTAATTTTTCAAGTGCAGCCTGATCGCCCTTTTTGATCAATTTGGCCAGTTCTGCCTCTTCTTCGGCAGTAACCATATCTACTTTGCTGATTTCCTGGAGATATTTTTCCAGGCTAGGGGATTCACGCAGGGTGATAGATCTCCCAATACGGAGTTGACGCATGCTCATGGGGGTATGGATTTTTAAATTTCTGTTTCAGTTTTCGGAATGGGACACCACCAAAACGCAGCTTTTGCGAAAATATTGTTAAATAGCTTTCAATGAATGCGTATGGGCATCATTTCGCATGCGTAATCAATTGATTATCAACAGAATGAAAATAACGCAGTTTTTTGGGGAAAATACCTGTCAAAAAGTTGGAAATAAACATCAAATTATATTTTTTCGATAATGATATTTTTCTATCATTGCAAGGTGCACAGCATGATTTCATAGATCCTGTGATAAAATACAAAGGAATGAGTAAACAATTGTTTTCAATAGAGTATCCGGTCAGGTGTTCCCCAACCATCCTTTTTGAATTCCTGTCATCGCCAGCAGGCCTGCAGGAATGGTTTGCCGACAAAGTTGATGAACGTGACGGTGTTTTCAGCTTCTCCTGGAACGGATCCACCGAGAAGGCGGAAATCCTGGAGATAGAGGAGGATAAATTCATCCGCCTGCATTGGCTGCATGCGCCAGAGAATGAATATTTTGAATTTGCCATTGAAAAATCCGAGGTAAGCAGCCAGACAATCCTGGTGATCAAGGATTTTGCAGAAAAGAGGGATATAGCAGACCAAACCCGTCTTTGGGGTGTTCAGGTTCATGATCTTTTCCACCGGTTGGGCAATTGAGCATGTTGAAGAAACTCGACAGACTGATTCTAAAGGCGTTTATTGGTCCATTTGTTGCGACCTTCTTCATCACCCTCTTTGTGTTGGTGATGCAGTTTTTCTGGAAATATATTGACGACTTGGTAGGGAAAGGGCTTGAATTCACCAGTATTTTGGAGCTGACCGCCTATGTGTCCATCACCGTAATCCCTTATGCCCTGCCCATTTCAATATTGTTGTCATCCATCATGACCTTCGGCAACCTGGGGGAAAGCTTTGAGCTGGTAGCTATCAAATCCGCAGGCATTCCCCTGCTCCGATTCATGAGGCCCTTGTTGGGTGCTGCCTTCATCATCAGTATCGGCGCATTTCTGATTGCCAACTATTTTATTCCGGTGGCCAACCTCAAATACACCACCATGATTTATGATATCCGGGTGGCTAAGCCTGCATTTGATATCAAAGAGGGTATTTTTTACGATAAAATCCCCGGCTATGCCATCAAGGTGGGCAAGAAGGCGAAGAACGGCAACGATATCAGCAATATCGTCATTTACGAAAACCAATATTCCCTGCAAGACAACCTGATAACGGCAGAAAAGGGAACCATGAAAATCAGTGACGATAAAAAATTCCTTGAATTCGACCTCGTCAACGGTTGGCGTTATCAGGAAAAAGGGCCTTATAATACCATTGAAACAGATTATTACAGACTTGGCTTCAAGACATATAAGAAAGTCTTCGACCTCAGCAGTTTTGATGTGTTGAAAACGCCAGACAGCATGTTCAAGGGCAGCTATGAAATGCTGAATGTGCGACAGTTGGCCAAATCAAGCGACTCCATTCGCAAGGAGATCGGCAAGATCAAAAACCAGCGGATGAAGAAAGAAGTCACCACCTATTTCCTCTCCGGCAAAAATTTTGAAAAAGGATGGAAAGCCAAGACCTACAAACTTCCCAAGGGTAAAAAAAGTTATGGCGACCTGGTGCCGGACTCTGCACTCAATATCACCTACAGTAAGGGGGCCGACAAAATGAACCTCATCAAAAACTCTTTGGAAATAATCAATTCTGAATACAAGCAGGTGACTTTTCAAGACAGGCTGTTCAATATCAACTGGCACAAGAAATTTGCCCTTTCATTCGCCTGCCTCGTCTTGTTCATCATTGGTGCGCCATTGGGCTCCATCATCCGCAAAGGCGGCTTGGGAATGCCCCTTGTTATAGCGGTTGTATTTTTCCTCGTCTTTCACCTGTTGAATATGTTCGGCGAAAAATTTGCCAAGCAGGAATTGCTCTCACCCTTCTGGGGTATCTGGATGCCCAGCATCGTTTTGCTGCCCATCGGCTTCTTCCTGGTTTACAAGGCCATGAACGACTCCCAACTGTTCAATAACGAGTCTTATTTCAAGTTCTTCAGGCGTTTCAGCAGGAAGCAAAAAGAAGTACTTAACAAACATTAATACCACAATCATGGAGATCAACCAATCACGCAGAAAGTTCATTGGAAAAGGACTGAAAGGCACCCTCGCACTCGGGCTGGCAACGCAACTGCCCAATGGGCTCATGGCGTCTGATGCAACAACCCAAGCGGGTTTCACCCAAGCTCCTCTCCCATACCAATTCAACGCACTGGAACCCTTCATTGATGCCATGACCATGGAAATCCACTACACCAAACATGCCGCAGCCTATGTAAAAGGGCTCAATGAAGCCGCTGCGGTAGATTTCAAAGGTGAAACCATGAGCCTGGAAGCGGCTTTGTCCAAGACTGCTTCCCTTTCGGTTAAATTCAGAAATAACGGCGGTGGACACTACAACCACGAACTGTTTTGGAAAAGCATGCAGGCTCCTGGAGGACAACTGCAAGAAGGACCCTTGCAACAGGCTTTGAACAGTACTTTTGGTAGCTACGAAAATTTCAAAAACAAATTGAGTGAGGCGGCTATGACCCGCTTTGGCAGCGGCTGGGCCTGGTTGTATGCTGATACACAAAAGAAATTGCAAATCGGTTCAACTCCCAACCAGGACAATCCTTTGATGGATGTATCTCCCATCAAAGGAACACCCTTGCTTGGATTGGATGTTTGGGAGCATGCGTATTACCTCAAATACCAGAACAGAAGGGCAGAATATGTAAGCAATTGGTTCAACCTGATCAACTGGAAAGCAGTAGAGGCAAGGCTTACAGCGATTGGTTAAGCAGCGGCAACCCCTAAAATAGGTTCAGCCTCTGCAAAAACCTTCCGTACAGGTGACGGTCGGATCTGCAAAGGCTGAAATATGACACGCAATCGTGCACCAAATATAGGGATGCTTTTGAAATCGAAAAATTTTTTTGTTAAATTTTTGAAAAAACTAATGTGTATTTAAAACACTAAGGAAATATGAAAACTTATCTTGAAAACAATAAGGAACGCTTTCTGGAGGAATTGTTGGCATTGCTGCGGATACCTTCCATCAGTGCCGACAGTGCACACAAAAATGATATGATCAGCTGCGCCGAAGCTGTTAAACAGTCATTGCTGGATGCTGGAGCAGACAGGGCTGAAATTATCCCCACAGCAGGGCACCCGATTGTTTATGGGGAAAAAATAACCGACCCTACCTGGCCTACGGTATTGGTTTACGGGCATTACGACGTGCAGCCGGCAGACCCTTTGGAACTTTGGCATACCCCACCCTTTGAGCCCACCATCAGGGATGGTAAAATTTTTGCACGAGGCGCCTGCGACGATAAAGGGCAATTCTATATGCATGTCAAAGCTTTGGAACTGATGGTCAGAAACCAAACACTCCAAACCAATATCAAATTCTGCATTGAAGGAGAAGAGGAAATCGGATCACCCAACCTCGGCAAATTTGTTGCAGACAACCAGTCATTACTCAGCTGCGATGTCATCCTGATCAGCGACACCGCCATGATCAGTATGGATACCCCATCCATAGACACTGGTGTTCGCGGTCTCAGCTATATTGAGGTGGAGGTGACAGGGCCCAACCGAGATCTCCACAGTGGCGTTTATGGCGGTGCGGTAGCCAATCCGGCAACAGTTCTCGCGAAGATGATTGCTTCCTGCCATGATGAGAACAACCACATCACCATTCCCGGATTTTATGATGATGTACTGGAAGCCAGCCAAGCGGAAAGGGAACTTTTGGGAGGCGCTCCTTTTGATGAAAAAGCATATGCAGAAGATCTGGGCATCAATGCAGTTTATGGTGAACAAGGATATACCACCAATGAAAGGACTGGCATCCGTCCAACGCTGGAGGTGAACGGCATCTGGGGTGGTTACACGGGCGAGGGCTCCAAAACCGTTCTGCCTTCCAAAGCCACCGCCAAGATTTCAGCCCGACTGGTGCCTAACCAATCGTCTGCCAAAATCACTGCCCTTTTGCTGGATTATTTCAAAAAAATTGCACCCCAAGGCGTTACTGTAAAGGCAACCGAACATCATGGAGGCGAACCCTACCTGACGCCGATAGATTCCAAAGCCTATCAGGCTGCTTCCAAAGCCATTGAACTATCCTTTGGTAAAGCCCCTGTGCCCGTAAGAGGTGGCGGTAGCATACCCATCTGTTCCTTGTTTGAAAAGGAGCTTGGGGTAAAGATCGTGTTTATGGGATTTGGCCTCGACAGTGATAACCTTCATTCCCCCAATGAGAAATACGACTTGGACAATTTCTACAAAGGGATTGAAACTATTCCCCATTTCCATCGGTTTTTTGCAGGAAAGTGAGGGGCACAAGGCACGAGGCACGAGGCAAAAGGCACGAGGCAGGGGAGACGGAGGGAATCACCTTCCGCCTGGGGGACAATGTTGTTTTAAGTAATTGGTATATAGGTTCATCAGATGTTTGGTTGTGCCTTCGCCTTCACTGATACTATGGCTCCGGTTGGGATATGCCATGAACTGGAATTGCCTGTTGTGTTTGATAAGCTCATTCAACAACATGTCTGCATTCTGGTAATGTACATTGTCATCGCCAGTACCATGAATATACAGCAGGTTACCACGCAGATTTTTGGCATGAGTAATGGGTGATCCTTTAACAAAATCTTCCCGGTTTTCTTGGGGCAGACCCATGTAGCGTTCCTGGTAAATATTGTCATAGGTCAGCTGGTTGGCAACCGCTGCAATGGAGATACCTGTTTTGTAGATTTCAGGATACCTGAACAGAAGGTTTAACGTTGCAGATCCGCCTCCACTCCATCCCCAAACCGCAACCCGGCTGGTATCAATAAAGCCCATCTTGAAAACTTCCCTTGCAGCATTGGCCTGGTCATCAATATTCACAATGCCAATTTTCCTGTAGATCGACTTTCTCCACTCACGGCCCTTGGGGGCTGGTGTCCCGCGGTTGTCTATCGAGATATAGACATAGCCGTCATTGGCCATATCCCCGGCATAGAGGCGATTACGGCCTACGCCATAACGATCCTTTACGTTGGCCGCTGCGGGTTCGGAATAGACAAAAAACACAACGGGATATTTTTTGGAGGGGTCGAAGTTCTCAGGCTTAACCATCCAGCCATCCATTTCCACACCACCATCAGTTTTTACTTTAAAAAATTCAACTGGGGATTTCTTTCCGGCAAATTGTTTAACCGCTTCGGCAACAGCACTCTCCCCCATCTCATCCCGATGGGTTGAAAGTTTTATGCCTTCTATGGTCCATGGAATCTGCTTATTGGAAAAACTGTGGTATGCAAAATCAGCTGTTGGGGAAATGGTGTATTGGTGAGTACCTTCCTGATTGGCTGGTGTCAGCCGCTCAGGCAATCCTTCCCCATTCAACTTCGACCGGTAGAGATATTGCTGTGTGGCGTTGCCTGGAGAGGCATAATAATAAACATATCCTTCGCTTTCCCGGACAGCTGCAATTTCAATGACATCGAAATCGCCACGGGTCAGCAACAGTTCCTGCTTGCCATTGCGTGCAACATTATACAGATGGCGCCACCCATCTTTTTCAGACATCCAAAGGAAAGAACGGCCTCCATCTAACCAATCCCAACCCCCATAGCTGTAGTCATCATCCACTGAAGGCAGTATGTCAATCCAAGCCCCATCAGCCTCCTTGTAAATCGGGTTACTGGCTCCTGATGCCACATTAGCCAACAGTAAAACACTTTGGTTCTGTTTGCGGTTGAGTTGTTGTACGATCAGGTCTTGATTGCCGGCCCATTCCATCCTGGGCAGGTAGTGCTGCCTGGAGTCACCCGGAATATTCATCCACTTCAATTGAGCAGAGGCCAACTCAATGACGCCAATACGAACTGCTGAAGGCGATTCACCCACCTTGGGATATTCCACCGGAATGGGTTTGGCATAAACTCCTGCAAGGTTGTCTATCATCATATAATCCTTGGTACCTGCTGCATCCACTTGCCAGAAGGCAATGCGTTTGCCATCAGGGCTCCACCTGAAACCATCCCTACAGGCAAACTCCTCCTCATAAACCCAATCAAAAGTGCCGTTGATCATCCTCCTATTTCCGTCTTTGGTCAGCTGCCTGATTTTGCCCGTCCGGATATCCTCTACATATAAATTATATTGCGACACATAGGCCGCTTGGCTCCCATCTGGAGAAAGCTTGGCAAACATCAAACTTTGTGCAGGTAAGGTTTTGCCAAGCTTGAACCATTTTTTCAAAGCCTTGCTGAAAACCCGGTAATCCCCTCTGGTATTGTAACGCCAAACCTTGGTGGTATTGCTGAAAACCAATAATTGCCCTGAAGCGGTATGCCAGGAAAAATCATCCATATCTTCAAAAACTGCTGTTTCTCCAAACTCTTTGTCACTGATGACGATTCGCCTGTTATCTCCCGTTTGCACCGACTCCTCCACCAAAGCATTCTTTTTTAGCCTGTAGAGGGCCATCCCATCAGCGGTCCATTGTGTCTTGGATTGGGCACTCCCCTTGAGGGACACCATCGCGAGCACCATCATCCATACCATACACTTTGCAGCAGTTGATTTCATCATACATCCAGATTGAGCAACTAATTTAATAAAGAATGCATGGACGCAATTGGTTATTTTTGTAAACGGCAAGTGAACTGATATGGAAAAAGAGAAACTGAGGCTGGATAAATACCTTTGGGCCATTCGGCTGTTCAAAACAAGAACAGCTGCCAGCGCGGCATGCGAGAAAGGTAGGGTGAAAATGAATGAGGAAAGCATAAAGGCCTCACGGGGAGTTAAGCCTGGGGATATTTACGAAGTAAAGACCGAAGAGAAAAAATGGACTATCAAGGTCATTTCATTGTTGCAAACAAGGGTTCAATACAGTGAAGCCATCAAGCATTATGAAGACCTGACAGCACCTGAAGAAGTGGAAAGGATTGCTTATCAATCTGCCTCATTTTTCTCAGGAAAAAGGCCTTCCAAGATCGGAAGACCCACCAAAAAAGAGCGAAGGGATCTGGGCGATTTCATGGATCCGGATCTCTAGCGTCCATGCATATCTAAACAACTAACATCATGAACATTCACATCATCAGTGTTGTACCAGAACTGCTGGAAAGCCCCTTTGCCCATTCCATCATGAAAAGGGCTGCAGACAAGGGTTTACTCCAGGTTACCGTGCACCATTTACGCAAATGGGCGGTGAATGAATACGGGATGGTGGATGATTATCAGTTTGGCGGTGGTGCAGGGATGGTGATGATGTGCGAACCCTTGGTCAAAGCCATTGAAGAACTCCATGCCTTGCATCAGTTTGATGAAATCATCTACCTCACACCAGACGGTGAGACTTTCAACCAATCTGTTGCCAATGCCCTATCCCTCAAGCAAAACCTGCTCTTCATCTGCGGACATTATAAAGGCATTGACCAGCGCGTACGGGATCATTTCATTACACGGGAAATATCCATTGGGGACTTCGTGATGAGCGGTGGTGAGCTGGGTGCTGCAGTGATTGTTGATGCGGTAGGCAGGCTTATACCCGGTGTACTTAATGATGAGACTTCTGCACTCTTTGATTCTTTTCAAGACAACCTGTTGGCACCGCCAGTGTATACGAGGCCTGAGGAGTTCAGGGGATGGAAGGTGCCCGCTGTACTCATGAGCGGTAACCACCGGAAAATTGAGGAGTGGCGGTATGATCAGGCCTTGCAGCGTACAGCTGAGCGGAGACCTGATTTACTCGAGGATTAATTGTTGCCGCACCTGCAAGAGGCCCCTCACGAATTGGGGATCTTGGTTATTGTATTGATTGAATCTCCTTGCAGCGGAAGACCGCTCCCTTAGTTTCCACCATTGCCATGCCCCCAAAAAGTAGAACGGTGTCAACAATGCCACTATCAGCCATGGCATACCGCCCAATACACCGGCAATTGTTAAAATCAACACCCACCAGATCAGTCCCAAAACCCCCATTACACCACTGTAAACACTGGTATGGAAATCAATACGCGTTACTGTTTTTACTGCAATCCAACGGGAGACCATCAATGGAACCGCTCCCAATACCGCACCGATGAGAAAAATCGGAAACAAAATAATCAACATAGTCTTTTCACGGGAAGCCAAGACAGGCTGAGAAAGCGAGAAATCGTCCAATGGATACTTCATTAACCTAAACCGGTAATTGGTCAGGATATCCCTTTTTTCCCTGTAGCTGCTTTCATCCATTGAGCCAAGGGTTTGGCATATGGTTTGCGCCTGATCAAAAAAATGTTCCGGATTGAAATCCGGCTGGTGGTAGAGCATGCTGATCAGAAATTCGGCATGATCAGTATCTACTCCCTTGGCCACATGAATCACGTTTTGCGCAAAGAGCCTTTCCATTTCGGCTGTAAGCCTGTTTACAGCCTGTGCAGGAAAAGTCAGGTAAGCTTCCCTGTAAGGCTCCAACATCATGTTCTCTCCCACCCGGATGAACAGATGGGCACCCCTGTTGTGGAAAGTGTAGTTGATGGCTACCGTTTGGATTAGCAAATCTCCATGAAAACCATCACCAAAAGCTGTTTGCAAGGCCACACGGGCGGCTCCTTTTTTAAAGGTTTCCAGTTGTTTGGATTGCCTGCTGAAGCCCTCTGGAAAAATCAATAGCATTTTTCCGGATTGCAACAATTCCCTCCCCCGATCAAAGGTTCTTTTGTTCCTCTCCAGGATTCCGGTGCCATGTTCCTGACTATAAATGGGAATCATGTGCAGGATGGTCAGTATCTTATAGGCAAGCGGGTGGTTGAAAATATCGCCCCGCACATAGAAATAAAGCGGTCTCCGCAAAAAAACGGCTAACACCATGGCATCCAAAAAAGAGGCGGGATGGTTGGCGATGAGGATGGAGGGTTTTCCTTTTTGCAGCTTGTCCAATCCCACCACGTCTATTCTCTTGAAGAAGATGTTGAAAGTAACCCACATCAACATCCGGGCAAACCTGTAAAGCATGCGCCAAGTTAAGCATTTTTGGTTTTCCCATTCATCAGCCATAGGATCCATTGCCAAGAAAATAGTCTGGAAATGCCTATAAAATGCGAATTTTGCAACATAGCCCCTAAACCATGCAGCCAATCCGCATTCTCCATATCCTCTTTGCTTTCCTGATTTCCACCTCAGCAATTGCCCAGAACGGCATGCAGTTTCAGGAACAATTCCAGGTCAAAATCGGCAAAACCGCGGTGCCTATAAAAATTGACGGTATCCTCGACGAGGCCGACTGGCAACAGGCTGGTGTGGCCAAGGATTTTTTCATGAAATGGCCCAATGATGAAGGTCGCCCCAAACGCCAGACAGAAGTCAGGATTTGTTATGATCAACAATTCCTTTACCTCGGCATCAAGGCGATGGACACCAATTTTTACATCGCACAAACCCTCAAACGCGATCAGGGATTGTATGAAAGTGATGCTGTTTCCATTGCGATTGACCCAGTGAACCAACGCACCAATGGTTTTGTATTTTCGATAACGCCCTACAATGTGCAAACGGAAGATTTGGTCACGGTAGGACAATCAGACGAACAGATGAGTTTCAGCTGGGATAACAAGTGGTTCTCTGCCACCAGCAGGCATGAAACTTTTTGGATAGCGGAAATTGCCATACCCTTCAGCACCTTGAGGTTCAAGGAAGGCAACAAAAAATGGGGTCTCAACCTGTTGAGATCTGATTTGAAGAACAATGAATATTCAAGCTGGACCGACATGCCTTTGAACTTCAGTTTCTTTGATTTTGGGTATTCAGGCGCCATTGTTTGGGATGAAGCCCCAATATCACCGGGTACAAATATTTCCCTGATACCCTATGCAACAGGATCCATCACGGCAGATCAGGAAGGAGAAATGCCAACCAAGGGCAAACTCAACGGCGGATTTGATGCGAAAATAGCCCTGACCCCCTCTTTGAATCTTGACTTAACCGTTAACCCGGATTTCTCGCAGGTTGAAGTGGATAGGCAGGTGACCAACCTTACCCGATTTGACATTTTCTTTCCGGAGCGCAGGACTTTTTTCCTGGAGAACGACGACCTCTTTTCCAGTTTTGGCATCCCCCCTATTCGCCCGTTCTACTCCAGAACCATCGGCCTTGACGCCAATAGCAACAAAGTTCCCATCCTGGCAGGTGCCAGAATCAGTGGTAATATAGCCCCCAAAACCCGGGTGGGTTTGATGAACATGCAAACACAGTCCACAGCAGCTTCTGTGGCCCAGAACTATACTGCAGTAACCTTCAACCAGCAAGTCCAATCCCGATCCAGTGTCAAGGGATATTTCCTGAACAGACAAGGCATAGAAGACAAGGACCACCAGTTCAAAGACGCCAAGGACGCCTTTGGCAGGAATGCCGGATTGGAGTACAACTTCATTGACAAATCCGGCAAATGGAACGCCTGGACGGGGCATCACCAATCCTATAAACCTACTATCAATAGTCCGCAGCATTATACCAATGCCGGAGGCGGATACTTCAGCAAAAGATTCAACCTGATAGCGGATTTGGGAACCATCACTGACAATTACCATGCCGATATGGGTTTTGTGAACAGGATAGACAATTACGATGCCCTGTTAGATACATCAATCCGGAAGGGTTTTAATCAATTGTACAATGAGACCAGCTATACCTTCTTCCCCAAAAAAGGACCATTGAACCAGTTGATGCTCCGGTTGGAAAACTTCATGATTTACAACCTGGAGGGAGGACTCAATGAGCGGAACCATGATTTTGAAGTGCGGTTGTTTTTCAAGAACACTTCCAACATGATTTTCCACCTCCATGACAATGTGAACAATCTCCTGTTCAATACGGCCTTTACTGATGCCAAACCCCTACCCCCAGGCCGGTACAGGGCACCTTCATATGCCTTCACCTACAATACCGATAGCAGGAAAAAACTGTATTTCCAAACAGATATCGAGGCAGGAGATTTTTTCAATGGCCGAATCCTACGCTACGAACTCAGTGCCACTTTCAGGGTTCAGCCTTGGGGGAATTTCAGCATGAGTCTCCAACAGGCCAGACTGACTTTTCCTGAACCTTATGGCAAAAGCAATCTCTTCCTGATTGCACCAAGGATTGAAGTCAATTTCTCCAATAACCTGTTCTGGACAACCTTTTTGCAATACAACAACCAACGCAACAATTTCAATATCAACAGCAGGCTGCAATGGCGCTACAAGCCCATGAGCGACTTCTTTCTGGTATACAGCGACAATTATTTCACAGACCCTTTCATGAAAAACAAGAACAGGGCCTTGGTATTCAAGATGAATTACTGGTTGAATTTATAAGCGCTTTTCAGTAACTTCATTCCTACACAAAACAACGAACATGCCAACTAACAGACGTTCCTTCTTGCGTAACGTTGCCTTGGGTTCTGGTGCCATTGCCACAGCCCTCCCCAACAACAGTTATGCCCACTCCATGCAAAATGCACAAGCCCCTTTTAACATGTGCGGTTATGCCGCCCCGAAACTCAGTACGGTCAGGATCGGATTGGTGGGCACTGGAAGCCGCGGTACAGGTGCTGTGGATAGGTTGAGTTATATCGACGGAGTGCAGATAACCGCTTTATGCGACAAATACCCTAATCATCTGGAAAAGTCCCAGGCCATTCTCAGCAAAAAAGGGTTGCCCGCTGCCAAAACCTATACCGGAGAAGAAGGGTGGAAAGCCTTGTGTGAATCCAATGATGTTGATCTCGTGTACGTAACAACCCCTTGGCATCTCCACACCCCCATCTCCGTTTATGCCATGAAACATGGCAAGCATGCCGCATCAGAGGTTCCTGCAGCCAAAACCATTGATGAGTGTTGGGAGCTGGTTGAAACGTCTGAAAAGACCCGTCAGCACATGATGATGTTGGAAAACTGCTGCTATGATTTTTTTGAGCTGCTGACCCTGAATATGGCCCGGAACGGACTCTTCGGTGAAATCTTGCATGCAGAAGGGGCATATATCCATGATCTTACCAGTGATTACCTGTTGAACAAAAAAGGGTATTCAGACATGTGGAGATTGAAAGAAAATACAGGACATCAGGGGAACCTTTATCCCACCCATGGTTTGGGCCCAATTGCCCAATGCATGAACATCAACAGAGGCGATAAGTTTGACCACCTGGTGAGCATGGGTACCAAAGATTTCACGCTTGCCCCAGCGCTCACAGAGCTTGCAACGAAGGACGAATTTTTCAAACCCTACGCAGGCAAATCTTACAGGGGCAATATGAACACCACCATCATCAGAACTGATTTAGGCAAAACACTGATGGTGCAACATGATGTTTCTTCCCCAAGACCATATTCAAGGATCCATTTGGTAAGCGGAACCAAGGGCGCAGCGCAGAAATATCCAGGTCCGGAAAGGATAGCTTTGGGGCATTCCTGGATGAAATCAGAGGAGCTGAAAGGCATGTACGATAAATACACACCTCCCATCGTCAGACATATTGGCGATATTGCCAAGAATGTGGGTGGCCATGGAGGCATGGATTTCATCATGGACTGGAGGTTGATAGACTGCCTCCGCAATGGTTTGCCACTCGATCAGGATGTATATGATGCAGCCTCCTGGAGTTCCATCATGCCTTTGAGCGAGGCGTCTGTGATCAACAGGTCCAAATCCATTGATGTTCCGGATTTCACCCGCGGTGGCTGGAAGATGAACAAACCCCATGACATGACACTCAATGGAGGCGGTACAACAGGCGTAAGAGCAGTTTTGAAATAGCTGCTATTACCGTCAACAACCTGAAAACGACAGCTGATCTTCAGCTTCAACCCAATAAAAAAGGTGCAAGTTAAACTTGCACCTTTTTGTTGTACGGGAGTTTTGAATCTATTTCAAAACGACCACCGGCAATTCCTTCTCCCTGATCAGCTTGTT
The DNA here is from genome assembly GCA_039805245.1 of Bacteroidota bacterium. GTDB lineage: Bacteria > Bacteroidota > Bacteroidia > Chitinophagales > Chitinophagaceae > Pollutibacter. The sequence continues at coordinate 5,791 of JBDLUN010000136.1, read as the reverse complement.
AAAGGCTTTGATTCCCTGATCGAGGATTGCGGCAAGCTTACCCAATTCACTGTCAACTTGCACCGCCAACTCAGCATAAACATCTTTTGCCTGCTTGCTGGGGGCCATATTGCCACTGCTGGCCATATCATAGACACCACCTAACTTGTCGTCTAACCGGATTGGATAATTCAATACATCCTGACCGCTTTTGGCTTTGGTTTGGTGCAGCTTTTCTTCAATCGCCGTGAGGGCTTTGCCCAGGCTATCGGCCATCTGTTTCACTTCTTTAGGGCATGATTTACCCTGCTTGGAAACAAAGTCATTCATTTGGGTACGTGCCTGCCTAATATCTTTAATGGCCTTCATCGTAGCATTGAATTTACCCTGAACCTGCAAGAGGAAAGCCTGTTGCGCTTCGTAATCTGCCTGTGAGCATTTATAGTTAGGGTCAGCCAACAGGGTGAACGGCACTTCAATAGAATCTTTGTCTACACGCACAACCGCTGTATAAGAACCTGGTATGGCTGTAATGCTACCCGGTACGCCATTCCATAAAATCAGGTCATCAATCCTTTCCGCACCGGGATATTGCATATCCCATACAAATTGGTTACTTCCTTTCACCAACTTCAATTGATTGTCTTTTGATTCAGTAGAAAAACGGTTGATGGGCTTCTTGGCATGGTCGTAAATGGCAACCGAACCAGAGCTGGAATCCGTAACCTGGCCTGCATAGAAATTAATCACAGCACCTTTGGCCGGGTTCATGGCTACATTTGCTGGCGTTCCCGCCATCCTACCCCATCTTCCGGCAATGGGCGGAATCCTGAATGCGGGGTTGGCTTTGAATGCAAACAATGCTTTTGACTTGACAGCAGGATCCATTTGCTGAACAATAGACAAGTCATCGATCATCCAAAGTGCCCTGCCCTGCGTAGCTACAATCAGGTCATTATTTTTGATGGTCAGATCTGTAATAGGTACAACAGGAAGATTGAGCTGGAAGGGTTGCCAGCTGGCTCCATCATTGTAACTGATATACATACCAAATTCAGTTCCTGCATAGAGCAATCCGGGACGTTTTTGGTCTGCACGCACTACACGAGTGAAATGCATGGCATCGATACCATTGGTAATCAGTTTCCAACTTTGACCGTAATCCTCCGTTTTGTAAATGTATGGCGTGTAATCATCCAGCTTGTACCGGGTACCGATAATGTATGCAGAGCCTTTTTTGAAAGGATCCACTTCAATCGTATTCCACATCATCCATTGTGGTGCCTCTTTTGGGGTAACATTGCTCCAATTTTTACCCCCATCTTTGCTGATATGAACCAATCCGTCATCACTGCCTGTCCACAACAGGTCCTTTTCCAAGATGCTTTCTGCAGCCGTGAAGATGGTGCAATAATATTCTACGGAAGTATTGTCTTTGGTGATGGGACCGCCACTGGACAATTGCTTGGATTTGTCGTTGGTGGTGAGATCAGGTGAAATCTGCGTCCAGCTAGCACCTTCGTTTTCAGTCATGAACAGGGCATTGCCCGCGCAATAAAGCCTTTTGGGGTTGTGAGGAGAGAAGAAAATGGGGAAATTCCACTGGAAACGGAACTTCAATACGTCTGCTCCAGCGCCCATGGGGTTATCAGGCCAAACAGAAATGGCCCTGTTTTCACCCGTCCTGTGATCCAAGCGGGAAAGGTATCCGCCATAATTTCCACCGTAAACAATATCAGGGTTTGTTGGATCGGCCACTACATAACCACTTTCTGATCCGGCAGTAACATCCCAATCCTGCTCGGTGATATAGGAGCCATAAGTGGCCGAACGCACCCGCAGTGTGGAATTATCTTGCTGCGCTGCCAATACCCGGTAGGGGAATGAGTTGTCGGTGCTGACGCGATAAAGTTGCGATGTTGGCTGGTTCATGTAAGAACTCCAGTTGTTGCCTTCATCAAAACTTACCTGTGCTCCGCCATCATCCGCTACAATCATGCGTTTGCCATCTTCCGGATCTAACCAAAGGTCATGGTGGTCACCGTGTGGTGTTCTCACCGATTGGAATGTTTTGCCACCATCACGGCTTTTCATGAAATTAACATTCGGGCAATAAACGAGGTTTTCATTTTTGGGGTCAACAAAGACCTTGGTATAGTACCAGGCACGCTGACGGATATTGTTGTCATTGCTTTGGAGACTCCAGGTTTGTCCGCCATCGGCACTCATATACAAGCCACCCTTTTCATTTTCGATGATGGCATAAATCTTTTCAGTATTCGATGCTGCAACAGCCACACCCACGATGCCCCAAGTACCTTTGGGCAATCCTTTTGTTGCAGTGATATTCGTCCATGTTTCACCACCATCAGTACTTTTCCAAAGTCCACTACCTTCTCCGCCACTCTCTAGGCTGTAAGGTGTGCGAATCACCCTCCAGGTACCGGCATACAAAACTGCAGGGTTTCCGGGTTCCATCACCAGGTCACTACAGCCAGTTTGCTCATTGACATACAATACGTGCTTCCAGGATTTGCCACCATCAGTTGACTTGAAAATCCCTCTTTCCTTATTGGGGCCAAACAAATGCCCAATTACCCCCACCCAAAGTGTATTGGGGTCACTGGGGTGCACAATGATATTGGTGATGTGGCGACCATCTTTAAGTCCTATATTTTTCCATGTTTTGCCGGCATCTTCACTCTTCCACATGCCACCCAAACCTTCTGAAACGTTACCGCGAACAGTATTTTCACCTTCTCCCACATAAATGACATTGTCATTGGAGGGTGCCACTTCAACTGCACCGATTGAACTCCCAAAATATCCGTCACTGATATTCTTCCAATTGTTGCCAGCATCAGTTGATTTCCAGACGCCACCGCCAGTTGCACCAAAATAAAAGGTATTTCTGCTCTTATAACTTGCAGCAACAGCTCCGCTTCTTCCACCGCGGAAGGGCCCAATCAGCCTGTATTTTACATTGCCAAGCAACGACTGATCATAAGTTGAAGGCGGTGAAGGCAGTTTTGACTCAGCTCCTTTTTTCTTTTGTGCATTTGTTCCTAAAGCCACGGAAAAGAACATCAGGAAAAAAAGTATTTTCTTCATTTTTAGAGTTTTGGAACAATAAATTTAATGTTTTTAGGATTACTATTGGCCGCTTGGTATAAACTTTGGCGCTGGTAATTTTGGAATGATCAGTTCTGGACTGATGTCAGGCATAGCCGATTTAATTTGTCTGACACTAAAAAGGTTGGTGTCTATGAAAGTCCAGGTTTTCCCTTGATCAACTGAAATCGCAATAAGTGCTGAAGACACTTCTGCATTCCCCAGTAAAGTAGTTACCAACATCTGCTGGGTAATAACGGTTTGAAGTGTACGCTTGTATTGAATTACTGAAGATGGATTACCAAAACTAATCCGGCTAACCCTGCCACCCACCAGTTCAACAACCTTGAAAGCAGAATCTGCCATCACCTTTAACTCCTTTCTTCCCCCTGCAAGGTTTACCATGGATGGATGCATATAGGCCAGAAACCTTTCTCCATCTTTCTTAACAAGAGCATTCCCCATTTCCATTGCAGCTTTCTTAATGGCTGAGTCATATTGCTGTGCGCTGACCATCAGGAAGCAGTTGACCGTCAGCATCATGGTGAAAACAAACTTCATCACAGATCTCTTTTTTTATAAATATAAAACGCCATAAACCATACCAGAATAGTAAGTATCAAGGAATAGTAAACATGTTGTTCAATGGAAGCCATTGCCATTTTATAATCAACTTCATTGAATTTACCAATTGCAGGTGGAACTGGAATCAGTCGGTCTGAAATTTCAAAAGGCAGAAAATGACCATAATCATATCCGAGTGTCTTCGCTTTCAACTTAAATATCCCAACCAAAATATTTTCTACTATGAATGTGTAAAAAATAAAAATGCCATACGCGATAAAAGCCTTTCGGATCAACAATCCCAGCAAAAATGCAACAGAAAGCTGACTGAAAAGCTGAAGTGAAAACAAAGGGATAAAGTTCGCTTTTTCATCAAGCACAGCGCCATTGATTTCCTTGGTTGCGATAAACCCCAAAGTTGACGCTACAGCTACATAAAAGATTGTAACAAGGAGCGTTATGAACAGGACACCGATGAACTTTCCCCAGATAAATGTACTCTTCTGCCAGCCATCAATAATATTCTGCCTGTGTGTCTTAAATTGAAATTCATTAGTTATCAACATGATTACAACCACAGCCGGAATAAATGCAAAAAAGGAACTCAGGTAGGCCGTAGTATGAAATGTTTGCGGGAAAGCAAATGGATTGCCCAGCAACATTTTCATTAATTGCCCACCCTGAGAAGGCCCTTCTGCAGCATTTTTGAAAGCAAAATATGCAATGGCATTAACACCCGGAAATGAAATGGCTGTAATGGAAAGTAGAACCCAGAATGCTCGGTAATGCTTCACTTTCAACCATTCTGTCTGAAAAATATTTTTGATCATTTTATTCGTTTGTGAGTTCGAAAAACTTCTCTTCCAGCCTCTTCTTTTTCATGGTGATATGCGATAGCACAATGCCATTGTTGAAACAATAGGCGTTCACGTCAGCTGCAGAAACTTTTCCCTTATCGAAAAAACAGGCTATCCCTTCGGGTGTATCTACCATCCTTGAAATATCCTTGTATCCTTGCATCAGTTCAATAAGTTGATTGTCTGCGGCATTGAGGATCAAACATTCTTCATCAGAAAGCACTGCGTCGACTGCTCCTGACGCAATCAATTTTCCCCGTTTTAATATGGCTACATGATCACATACTTTTTCAACTTCATCCAAAAGGTGACTGGCCATGATAACGGTGTGGCCAGATTTTGCAAGGTCTTTAACAAGTTCCCTTATTTCAGCGATACCTACAGGATCCAAACCATTTGTTGGCTCATCCAATACCAACACCTTGGGATCTCCAAGAAGTGCTGCACCAATGGCCAATCGTTGCTTCATGCCTAAACTGTAGGTGCTAAAGCGGTGGTTTTTCCGTTCATCGAGATTAACCATTTTCAATACCCGATGAATATCCGCTTCAGACCCCCTTCCGCTGATTGAACAAGTAATGCGGAGATTTTGAACTGCTGTAAGATAATGATAAAGATTGGGGGTTTCCAGTAAAGAACCTATTCGTCGCCGATGCAAATATGTTGGGGTTTCGCCAAACCAGTTGTAAGAACCTTGATCTGCCTGCAAAACATCAAGAATGATACTGAGTGTTGTTGTTTTGCCACTTCCGTTAGGACCAAGAATACCAAAAACAGATCCCTCTGGTACATGGAGACTGAGATCATCAAGGGCTTTGATTTTCCCGTATGATTTGCTGATGTGATTAATTGACAGAACAGACATCCTGAAATTTTGTACAAGTTAGACCGATTTGATCAGCCCTCAATACCACTCATACAAAAGCTGCGTTAAATCATGACTTGATCTTCCTGTACTGATGCGCTTTTTTGGCGCCAAAGGCAACACCGGCTGCAAGCAGTAGAGACAAACCGCCATCAAGCGGAACCAAATCTGCAACATCGTCAGCAAACGCTGGGGGATTTGATGGAAGTTCACCAGGTTCATCCGTAACCGTACCCCCAAATGGAGGTGGATCTGATTGTGCATGAATAGCCAAAACAGACATAAAAAGGAGCATTGTACAGAAAAACTTTAGCAATTGTGCTGTTTTCATAATTCGAATTTACAAATTTATTCAACTCAATCTTTTAATATCTTCCCTGCCATGAGCAGTTTGCCGGTTTTGTCGAGGATGTGG
>JBDLUN010000135.1:0-3488 GCA_039805245.1 Bacteroidota bacterium | reverse complement strand
TCAGGAACCAGTGGAGCAATGTGGGTAGTGCTTATTCTACCAAGGGTATTTCATCTGATTTCACCACAGATAAAAATATCAATGTGGGCATGAGCTTCATGAATCAGACAGTTGCTGATGCCGGTTACAGTTCCAATTCAGGTTACTTTAATGCTGCTTATACCGGAGTGCAGTTGGGGGAGGGACAGTACAATCGCTTGGTTTTTGGTATGCAGTTGGGATTCATGCACAGGCGATTCAATCCTGCTGATCTCACTTTCGGAGACCAATGGACGGCAGGAGTCGGATATAACCCTGCTATTCCAACACAAGAGATATTGCTCAACACTTCATCCGGCACATTGGATGTGGGGGCAGGTGTTTTGTATTTCAATGCTGATCCTACCAAGGCTGCCAATGTTTTTGTTGGGGCTTCCATGGCCCACCTGAACAAGCCCATGGAAAAATTTCTGACGGATACCAAAACGCAGATTCCCCAGCGCCTCACGGTGCATGGCGGTATCAGATTGGCAGTCAGTCCGGATTTATCCATCACTCCCCATGTGCTCTATATGATGCAGGGAACTGCCCGGGAGTATATGGCGGGGGCCAATGCGGAGATCAGGGTGCGAGAAAATACTGCATTGATGGGTGGATTGAATTACCGCTTCAACGAAGCTGCAACCGCCTATTTGGGTTTGGTGCACAAGAGCATTACGGCGGGTTTCAGTATGGATGTAAACCACACCAATCTGGCACGCAGGGCCGGTGGAGCCAATAGTTTTGAATTTTCCATCACCTACATCAAGCCTCGTAAGTCGAGGAATGAGGAAGTGGAATTTGTTTGTCCGCGTTTGTAAAGCAGTTACACATTTGAAAGCCATGAACAACGGAAAGAGACATCTTTGGAAATATATGCTGCTGGTGCTGACCGTATTATCGGTGCAGTTGCAGGCACAGTTTTTGGTTGACAACCTTACGGTAGCCAACCGGTATTTTGCAAAAGCCGATTGGTACAATGCGGCCCATTACTATGAGAAGATGATCTATGCTGATGAGGCCAAGATTGAATTTCGGCCTTATACCCATGCGGTCAACCCCAAACAGCAGGAGCGCGATTATGCTGATTATCAGCAAGCCGTTTACAATTGTGCCGAGTGTTACAGGCAGTTGAATTATCCCGAAAAGGCTGTCAACCTATACCGCATGGCCAGTGATTATGTGGGTAATAAATTTCCATTGGCCAAGTTTTACCACGGGGCGATGCTCAAGTTGCTGGGAAGATTTGAGGAGTCGGAGCAGCAGTATGCCGCCTTTTTGGAAAGGGGTGGTCAGCCCGATATTTACCGCGATGCTGCCCAGCGTGAGTTACAGAGTTTGGCGTTTATCAAGTCGCAATATGCCCGTTGGGACATCTCTTATTTCCTCACCACACCCATTGCATATGTGCAGACCGATAGTGGAGCCAATTATGGCTTGGTGCCCTTGAAGGGGGATACTGTGTTGTTCAGTTCCAGCAGACCCAACTCCGGAAAGCTCCGGTATGCCAACAGGATTTACAGTGGTCTGCAGCGAATGGATTCCCTAGTGGCGGTCGAGCCTTTGCTTTTGCAACAACCCGATGAGCAGCACCAGGGTACACCCGTATTGACTCCTGATGGAAAGGAACTTTATTTTACCCGGTGGTGGGTGGAAGGTGGCAGGAAACGCAGTTCCATTTGGCGCAGTGTCAAAGGAGATAAAGGGTGGGGTGTGCCGGAAATGTTGAATCTTGGAGACCAGGGTGGATCCAACAATCAGCAGCCCGGGATGATGCAGCAAGGCAGCGACCTCTATTTGCTTTTTGCTTCCGATAGGTCCGGTGGACTGGGAGGATATGATTTGTATGGTGCCAAGCTCGATGTTCTTGGGATGCCTGGAGAGGTGGAGCATCTTGGATTGGCAGTCAATTCAGCGGGCAATGAGTTTGCTCCAGTTTATGATAATGGGATGCTTCTTTTTGCCACTGATGGACGCGTGGGCATGGGCGGACTCGATTTACATTATAGCAAAGGCGGATGGGATTCATGGCAGCCTGCTATAAATTTCGGTTACCCCTTCAATTCCATCAAAGACGATAATTATGGTAGTCCTGCTGGTGGCAATCCCCTGAAGTCTATGTGGGTCAGTTCTGACAGGAGTTCCGCCTGTTGCCTGCAGTTGTTCAGGGTAGAGCGGAAGGTGCCTCCCCGCGAGGTTTCTGGTAGGGTGGTGATTTGTGAGGAAGGGAAACCTTTGGCTGGCGCGGAGCTCGTGTTTACCGATTCAGTCACTGGGAAAGAGGTCAGGAAAGCCGTTACTGGAGCCGATGGCAGTTACCGGTTTTCATTGGAGCAATTGGTTCCCATGAACGCCACAGTGCAGTTGAAAGACCATTTTAGGGTGACCAGAACATTTGCTGTACCCTTGACCGATTCGGTGATGGTCATTCGGCATCCTGATATTTGTTTAACCCGAATACCCGTTGAAAAGCCGATTGTGTTGAACCGTATTTATTTTGAGTATGACCAGGTCGCCCTTACGCCGGAGTCGGCTCCCCAGCTCGACAGTCTGGCTGCCCTGCTTGTGGGCAATCCTGGTTTGAAGATAGAGGTCGAGGCCCATACCGATAGCAAAGGCAGTGATGCGTATAATATGAAACTGTCCCAAGCCAGGGCACAATCTATTGTGGATTACCTCCAATCTCGCGGCATTGCTGCCAATAGGTTGGTTGCCCGTGGATATGGCGAGACCATGCCTTTGGAGCCCAACACCCTTCCTAATGGCAGCGACAATCCCGATGGCCGAGCCAAAAACCGCCGTTGCGGCTTTAGGGTGGTGGGGAGTGAAACAGATATTAGGTAATAGACTAATATATAATATACTGAAAATTATTGATTTGAAAAAATTAGAAATAGGTGAATGAAGAGTAACCTTTTTAATCACCTAAATTAAGGGAGTTATGGTTAAAATTTAATTGTATTCAACTATTTTAGTTGGGTTACTTCTATCATCTGTTCTCCATTTTCCACTGAAAATCAATTCAGGAAAGCTCCTCCATTCCAACCCTGGTAAAACCGCACCATCGTTCGTATCTATTAAAAGCACCAAAAGTAAGCTTGTGAAAAAGGGGTTGTTGTTATTGACCATCTTGTGCGTATCATTATTTTCTGAGGCGCAGGTCTATTTTCTCAATGAAGATTTCTCTACAGCCAATGCGGGAACTCCACCTGCCGGTTGGATCATCGAAAGGACCGGAGGTTTGTCAACCGACAGTTGGAAGTTCAATAATCCCGGAGGCCGGTCCGTTTCTTTTCCGGTAATCGGCAATTTTGCCATTTTCGACAGCCAGCGTGAATCTCCCACTGGGGGTGCAGAGAAGGTTTCCCTAGTTTCACCTTTTGTGGATTGTTCTTTTAGTCAGCAGATATTGTTGTATTTCGACCACCAGTTTGTTGGAGGAAGGCAAGGCAAAGGCACTGTGGAAGTAT
>JBDLUN010000134.1:0-11364 GCA_039805245.1 Bacteroidota bacterium | reverse complement strand
ATCATTTCGGGTTCCACATCTACTGCAAATACCTTGCCTTCCGCCCCCACCAGAGGAGACATCAATGCTACATGATAGCCGCTTCCCGCACCAATGTCGGCAACCTGCATTCCTTTCTTCAGCCTTAAGTTGTTGATGAGTTGTGTAGTGTTTTCTTCCATCTCCCGTTCAGGTCTTTCCAACCAGTCGATTCCCCAATGGCTCATCACCTGGGCAATCTGTCGCCCCATGTACCATTTGCCAATGCCGTTGGGATCCCCTTTTTTGAGCATATACTTTTCCTGAGCAAATCCAGTTAATGCCAGCAAAAGCAGTAAAAAAGCCAAAATCGGTTTATGTTTCATGATGTTGATTGACTCATCTCTGTTCCCTTAATTACTATCTCACTATTCCACTTTTCCACTATCTCACTATTTTACTATTCCCTCACAACTCAAACCTGATCCCCTGAGCCAAGGGTAGGCTGGTGCCGTAGTTGATTGTATTGGTTTGTCTCCTCATATATAATTTCCAGCTGTCGGAGCCGCTTTCGCGGCCGCCGCCAGTTGCTTTCTCACCACCAAATGCGCCGCCAATTTCTGCGCCTGAAGTGCCAATGTTTACATTGGCGATGCCACAGTCGGATCCGGCAGCAGACAGGAATTGTTCTGCGTCCAAGAGGTTGCGGGTAAAAATGGCCGAGGAGAGTCCCTGTGGCACTGCATTCTGCAAGGCGATGGCCTCATCCAGATTTGAATAGCGCATGAGGTAGAGTATGGGGGCAAATGTTTCTTCCTGCACCACAGCAGTCTGTGCGGGCATCTCCACAATGGCTGGCTGAACGTAGCATCCTGACGAAAACCTTTCACCCTCCAGTGTTTGTCCGCCAGTTAGTAGGATACCCCCCTCTGCGGCAGCCTGTTCCAATGCCTTATGGAAGGAGGCAACTGCATCCTTGTCGATTAGCGGACCCACATGCACCCCTTCTTCCAGGGGGTTGCCGATTTTCAATTGTCCGTATGCTTTCACCAAAACTGCTTTTACCTGTTCATATACCGAGTGATGAACAATCAGTCTGCGGGTGGTGGTGCATCGTTGTCCGCCTGTTCCCACCGCTCCGAAAACCACAGCAGGCACCACCAGTTTCAAATCGGCTTCCGGGGTGATGATGATGGCATTGTTGCCGCCCAATTCGAGTAGGCTCCTGCCCAGCCTTTCGGCTACGGCGGTGGCTACCGATTTACCCATGCGGGTGGAACCTGTTGCAGAGAGCAAAGGGATACGGTGGTCGTCCGCCATCATTTTACCGGTGGAGGCGTCTCCTGTCAGAAGGCAAGAAACCCCTTCGGGTATGCCCTGTTCGGCAAAAACCTTGGAAACAATATGCTGACAGGCGATGGCCGAGAGCGGTGCCTTTTCGGAGGGTTTCCATACACAGGTATTACCACACACCCAGGCAATCATGGCGTTCCACGACCATACTGCCACAGGGAAGTTGAAAGCGGAAATGATACCCACCACGCCCAGCGGATGGTACTGTTCATACATCCGGTGGTTTGGCCTTTCCGAGTGCATGGTGAGTCCGTATAGCTGTCTGGAGAGCCCCACAGCGAAGTCGCAGATGTCAATCATCTCCTGCACTTCACCCCATCCCTCTTGCAGGCTTTTGCCCATCTCATAAGAAACGAGCCTGCCTAAAGCATCCTTGTGCTCCCGGAGGCGGTTGCCAATCAATCGCACAATTTCACCCCTGCGTGGAGCAGGTACCTGACGCCAATGCAGGAAGGCCTTGGTTGCCGCATCCATGATTTTTTCATAGTCGGCTGCAGTGGCCAGATTCAGTTGACCGATAATGCTGCCATCAACTGGTGAAACAGAGGTAATCTGATGACCTTCGCCATGCCAGTGGAGTGTTCCGGTAGAGATTCCTGCCGAGTGAAGGGCTATTCCCAATGATTCCAAAGCTGCTTTGATCATGGTTTATTTTTTGATTTGGGAAGTGAAGGTGCTTTCGAAGATCTTGTCGGCATTGCCCGCTTCAAATCCGTCGCGGTAATGTTCCCGTTTCAGGTCTTTGCGGTCGATGCCCGCAAACTCAGGCAGCACCCTGCGTTCCGCAAATTCCACATAACTCCCTGCAATGGGCAGGGTTTGTCCGTTGGCAAAGGGAGCCTCTATAACCTGCGCTACGGTTGAGCTTTGGCTGAGGAGTCCATCCGGACTGGTTTTGATCTTGCCACCGGAGTCGTTCAGTTTGATGCCAATATTTTCAAGGAAGGTATTGAACTGTTCGCAGGTATTGTAACCATCCGGCAGGTGGTGGACGCTGATGGTGTAGTGGTTGAGGTAGTAACGGTTGTATATCACCCAGGAAGCATATTCGGATTCATCCAGGAGCGCTTTGTAGTCTTCGATGGCAGGCAAACGCCAGAGGCCGGTATGCAGGAAGGCTCCCACCGCTTGGGGGTCATCGAGGTTCAAATCGTCAACCGGGTCGTGGGTCACTTCATGGGTATAAGAATGGATGGTTTCTTGGGATGCCTCACTGAGCTCATGTACCCGCAGCTCGCTGATGAAGATGCGCGGGAAATGCGGCGCTGGTGGAGCATACCAGTAGGCGTCCAGTTTTTTGGATTCGAAGTTGAGATGTTCCCGCTTGGTGTAGCCGTAATGGAGGAAAATTTTTTCCAGGGAAGTGATGCCCAAGTGCGGAACCCCCAGGGTGCGGAAGGCGATATGGTCGTTTTGGATATCATCAGCTTTGGAAATGATGCCATGGCTGATCATGGCATTGATGATTTTACTGACATCCGGCACCCGTGTACTGTATTGGTCCATCAGTGCATCCATGACTACCTGCAGTCCTTGTAGCTTTTCCATTGGTTTGAATTTATGCGTTGAACAATTGTCCGTTCTGCGTTTGCAGAAAGGCGTTGAAATTGATTTCCTCCTGTTTGATGAAGCCTTGTTGAGGCAGTTTGCCATCGGCCACCATTTCAACCACAGCGGCAATGGATGCGGCGGTAGTCCAGGAAATGGCTCTCCAGCTTCTGCCATTGACCATAATCGGTTGGAAGGAGCGATAGTATTCTTCACGGGCCAGTGCATCATCCTTCCATCCCTCCACTACTGCATACACCAATACAACATCTTCGGCGACGGGAGGTTTGGCTTCGGTAAGGATATCTTCCACCAGTGCCCGTTTGTCTTTCAGGATCAGTTCGTAGAGCAGGAAGCGCATCAGTTTGGCATGGCCGGGGTAGCGGATGGTTTTGTAGTTGAGGGTATCCACTTTGCCGGCATAGGTTTCGCACATGGTGCCCAATCCTCCTGAAGTGCTGAAAGCTTCATAATCGCGCCCTTCAATGTTGATGTGCTCGAGTCCGTCCAACGAAGGCACCATCTTCCGTACGCCGTTGTGGATTACTTCGGCGTCGTTGATGTATTCGTTGATCACACCTGCTGGCGACCAGGTGAAGGAGTATGCGAGGAGCCCGTTGGGATAGCGCGGCAAGGCGCCAACACGCAGTTCGATGTCGCGCAACCTGGTGAACCGGTGGGTGAGGTCTGCGCCGATGATACCAATCAAACCTGGTGCCAGTCCGCATTGCGGCGCCATAACCCCTTTGGCGGTGGCAGCCATTTCCAGGATGGCTTGTGTTGTGGGTACATCTTCTGTGAGGTCGAAATAATGAACACCATGGGCATGTGCAATGCGTGCGATGGGCAGGTTGAGGTTGTAGGGCATGCAGGAAACCACGGCATCGAACTGTGGTATGGTTTTGTCGAGCAGCGCAATATCCTGTATATCACCTTGAATGCAGTCGAAGCCGGGACTTTGGGAGGGAATCTGTTTGTCGAAGCCCGTTACTGAAAACCGTTTGTTCAGCAAGATGCCCACTAAAGTTCCCACTTTTCCCATGCCAAAAACGAGTATCGTTTTCATGTGAAAAATTTGAGTTGGAAATGAATGAAGTTGCAATAAAAAAGGAATGCTGTTTGCCGGTTATGGCACATGTGAACAGGCCGACCGCAGGAAGGATAACAGCGAGCGTTGTCTGGCGAGATCAGTGTTCACGGGAGGTGGGGTTTAGTCACATAAAGTTAAGGAAATCCTGATAAATGTTCCACCACCCTGGCTCCGCGAAGCGGAGCCACCCCTCCTGTCCAGTAGGGGAGTTGGTTAACTTGTAAGGTCGACCATCCTATTTGCAAGCTTGCAAGAAATGATGAGCCTTATGGAATGCTTTTAAGTTTGCATCAGAAAACAGCCGTTGTTGGCCAAAACACTCAAAAACATCACCATGAAAAAGAAAAAGACCATTTACCACATCATCGTCGACAAAAGCGGATCCATGTCTGACTGCATTTCCGGAACCATCGAAGGTTTCAATGAACAGATTGCCAGCATCAGAAAATTAGGTGAAGAATTTCCGGAGCAGGAAATGGTGATCGGACTCTCCACCTTCAATACAAGGGTGGAACATAAGTTTGTTTGTAAGCCTGCATCGGAGGCCTATTTGATGAACACGCAGAACTACGTTCCTTCCGGAAGCACAGCTTTGCTGGATGCTATTGGACAGTCTATCGCCATGATCGATGAAGAGAAAGCTGCTGCAGAGCGGGAGATGCCAACCACAGTGGTGATGATCATCCTGACCGACGGCTATGAAAATGCATCAAAGTCTTACAGCCATGCTGAAGTGCAGCAGATGATTGAAAGGAGGCAGGAAACGGGCACTTGGACTTTCAGCTATCTCGGTGCAACGCTGGATGCCGTGGATGTGGCGGAGACTTTGTCCATCAAACGCAACAACAGCATCTCCTTTGAAAAAGGAAAGATCAAGACCCAAATCTGGAATCGTGTGTCCAGCTCCATGCGTGACTATTCTTACAAAAAGGAAATGAACCAGGACCTGTCGGATTTGTTTTAGTTGCCGTATTTTACAAGTATCAACTTTTAAAAAACACCATGGAAATAAACCTGATTAAAAGTAATGGTTTGTCGAAGGAGGTCTTCTCACAGGTGATGGACCTCCTTCAGGCCATTGAAGGCCCCTTGCAGTTCAAATGTGACCCCTTATCCGTCATCAATTTTGGTAATGATGAAATCGAAGTCAGGCGGTTCACTGATCCCGATGATTTCAGGCGCAAGGAATTGCCACCACGGTATTCAATGCTCCGAAGCTATAACCTGGATATGGTTCCGGATGTGAATACAGCTTCCTGGGAAACCCTGTTCGACAAATGCGCGCGGTATCGCCGTCGCCATGACATTGCAGCCGATGCTTTTGTGATTCTGCTTACAGATGTATCCAACAAATACAATTGGTTTTCAGCATCCAATCCGGATAATCACTACGATGGTTTTGTGCATACGGAGGACTGGAATCACTATCTCGATGCGGGTGCATCTTTTCCCATTGCCTATGAGGTGTTGGCATTGGTTTTGCAGCGTTCCATGTTTCAACACAAAGGCGACATGCAACGACTGGCTCATCAGCGACCGGTGGGTTGCGTCAACGACTTGTGCATGAACAAGCAGGATATCATCCTCAAGTTGCGGACAGCCGATATCTGCAGTACCTGTATGCAAGCGTTGCGCAATGGCATGCCTGACACGCATATCCGCCATGCATTGAAAATCATGGAGTCGTTGCGGTTGAAGATGCTCTTGAGCCAGAATTTTTTGCAGAATAGCGAACTCAGCCGATTGGTCATTGACCGTTTCAAAAATATCCGGCTGATTGATTTCGGCAATCTTGAGTTGCGGTTCAATCCTACTGAAAAGAGTCTATATCTTTTTTACCTGAAGCATGCCGAAGGTGTTGCCATTGGGGCCCTTCCTCAGCATAAGCAGGAGATTTTTGATTTGTACAGCAGCTTGTCGCTCACAGGCACCCGTGCCGAAATGCAGCAGCGGGTGGATACTCTGGTGTCGGTTACCGGTAATGCAGTTAGTGAAAACATTTCCCGCATCAAAAAAAAGTTTACGGATGCTTTGGGGCTAGAGGTGGCTGTTCCATATTGCATCCAAGGCCCCAATGGAGGCAGGAAGTCCATTCCATTGGACCGGAATTTGGTATTGTGGGAAACGCAATGAAATCAATAGCGCAGACTCACCCTATCGTACCGGATGGAACCGTTTTCGATAACGAGGTATTCCCCGCTGGTTCCCAGCGTATCTATAAGCTGGTATCTTGATCCGGTGATTTTACCTATCCGGTGGATGCGTTCTATTTTGGTATGCCCGAAAATCTGAATGCATTGTGATTCCAGTCGGTTTTTATTCGATTTCACCAGGCTTTCCGTTCGGATCCAGAAGGGTCCCTGTTCCGGATCATCACCGCTGGGTTCGGTTCCATTGAAGCGGAAGGCCATGGGATCTTTCAGAAACCGATCATTCAATAACGTTGAAATGTTTTCGTATTGCCAGTTGTCGGCTCCGAAGGTATTGTCCATAAACACGCTGCTAACCCCTGCGTGCGAAATGAGGAAATCGTCAAATTGGTAGGCCACCTGTAGGTTAGATCGGTGCATGTCGATCACTGTTTCCATATCGGTAAAATGTTGTTCCTGATAGCCGCTGGTCATCAGATTGCCAACTTCTGGAAAGTAATGATGATCATGGTTACCTATGAGCATGACCACTTCCTTTTCAGGGTGGGTCATTTTGTATGCAATGATGTGCAGAAAGTTTACGGTCTGTTGGTGTGGGGTGTAGTCGATGTTGTCAAAGTAGTCGCCAACAAAGATGTACCGGTCGGCACTGAATTCCCTATCGATAATCTTTTTCCAGAGTGGCCTTCCGTGGATGTCTCCGATGACGACTGTTTTCAAATTTGGTGTTTTAAATGGTGAAGGGGATGGATACAAATGCAAATTTATTTTCTTTTTGCGAATCCTTACATGTATACAAATTAAGCAAGTTTTTAGCAAGTAGCAAATGGGTAGTTATTTGGATCCGTGTTTTTATGGAAATGTATTGCCACAACACGTTATATTTATAAGGCAAACGAAAACACCATGCCCATCAATAAAAATAACGACCAGCGTTTTAAGATCCTCAATGAATTGTTGCGGTCGCCCAAATGGTATAGTGTCAGAGACTTGGCAGCCATCGTCAATGGGCAACTGGAGGAGGATGGCAAAAAGCCTGTTACGGATCGAACCATCCGGAACGACTTGGAGACCATGCAGGAGATTTATCTGGTCGAGATCATTTGCAGGGATGGCCAATACAAATATGCCGACGCTGATGATTCCATCGACAGGTTTTCTCTGAGCAGTGAAGAAAAAGTGGTCATGGAGATGGCCCGTCACGCCTTTTCCATTTTCAGGGGAACCCCTTTTTTTGAGCAGTTTGATACTATTTTCAGCCGCATTACCGGCAGTGCGGTTTTAAGGAACATCCAACAGGGGGTTCATGACCAGCGCATTTATGCTGGAGAGCCTGGTGCGGACACCGGTGTCAGGTGGTTGCATATCATCTACCAGGCTATTGTGCAGCAAAAGTGTTTGAAGATCAGCTACAGGCCATTCGGACAGCCCTTGAAAACCAGAACCGTGAGTCCGTATATCCTCAAGGAGTATCGCGACAAATGGTATATGGTGGCCCATGCGCGGGAGATCAAAAGGGATGTCAAAACTAATCTCTTCAAGCTATACAGGATTGAGGCCATAGAGCCAGCATCCGATACTTATGTGGACGATCCATCCTTCAATCCATCCACTTTTTTCAAACATGCATTGGGTGTATTTCACAGCCATGATTTGCAGCCTGAGCTGATCAGGTTATTTTTCATCAAAGAGATAGCGCCGCTGATTTTGGAAAGTCCCTTGCATCCTTCCATGAAAGTGATCCGCAACAATGCAGAAGGCTTGGAGGTCAGTCTGTACGTTTTCAACACCATCGAACTCCGGAATCTAGTGCTTTCTTATGGGGTACAATGCAGGGTGTTGGCACCGGAGATGTTGAAGGGTCAGATTCAGGGTGAATTGGCAGCTGCCCTGAAACAGTATGAATGATCATGCCATTTACGTGAAAAAACAGGAATTATCGGTGCATTTCCCTTGCATGAATTCAGGAAATGGGGGAAATTGCAAGAAGAATCCCATTCATCATGCAGGAGGATATTCGGTGGAAGCAACGTTTTCAGAATTATGGCAAGGCTTTGATGCTGCTTGAAGAGGCTGTTGATGCCAACCGGGAAGCTGATCGTGAATTGATCAAGGCAGGTATTATTCAATATTTTGAGTTCACCCATGAATTGGCCTGGAAAGTGATGAAAGATTTTTTGGAGTATGAAGGCATGACCGGAATTGTAGGATCCCGAAGCGCCACCCGTGAAGCGTTTCATAAAGGTTTGATTGAGGAGGGGCAAGCGTGGATGGATATGTTAGAGACCAGAAATATTACCGTTCACGCTTATGATCCTTTGATCATTACAGAAGCATTTGAACAAATCGTCAACATCAATGTCGTTTTGCTCAGAAAGTTTCATCAAACCATGTTGGCTTATTTATGAGATTTGGACTCGACGATAGCATTATTGAGCGGCTGCAAGCGGTATTCCGCCGTTATGGTGAAGTGGATGAGGTGGTGATTTACGGTTCCAGGGCCAAGGGCAATTTCAGAACCGGTTCCGATATAGACATGACGGTCAAAGGTCAGGGAATTAACCGTAAAATCATGGGAGATATTTGGCAGGATATTGAGGACCTCAATTTTCCTTATAAGGTTGATTTGTCTGATTATGCTGCATTGGATGCAACAACCCTTTGCGAACACATTGAAAGGGTTGGCAAAGTTTTTTACAGTAAAACTCAGAGGAAGAAATAGGCTGCGGCAGCCATGGCACTCCGAGCACCCGGGCAATCCAGTTTGGCGATACGCCGGTTATTCGTGTAATCAATCAGGTATTGGTTGTCGATTTTGGCGATACGCTTGTTGGTGGTGTAATTGATGATGTATTGTCCGTCGAATTTAAGCAGCCTCTTGTAGGTATTATAGGTAACGAGGAATTCACCATCGAATTTGTACATACGTTGGTTTCCGGAGTAGATATATACATAATCGCCATCGACTTTCAGCACTCGTTGGTTTCCGGAGTAGGTGGCAATATAGCATTGGGATTGGGTACAATAACCTGCAAGCAGGAACAAGGTGGTGAGCAGTGTTTTCATGTTTTGGTGTTAATCTCTATAAAGGTAAAGAGGATTTGGGAAATTTTTGTTTTTGTGGAGGGCTACTTTATTGTTAAATATATTAGTTTAATTCGGAAATTATCCGAATAATATGTATAAATTTGACATATTTGAATTTTTATACAACCATATTACCCTTTTCTGGACAACCTCTTGGCTCCCAATTGCTTTTGCATCTTTTTAGAGACTACAGGCGCCCTTATGACAAGATTGGTGAGTTGGTGAATCAAGGAATACTTGTACAATTGAAAAGAGGGCTGTATTTGCCAGGACCCAACTTGCCATTGCAAAAGCCAGAACCATTCTTGACAGCCAATCATTTGTATGGACCCAGTTATGTTTCCTATGATGCAGCCTTAAGTTATTGGGGTTTGATTCCTGAAAAAGTGGTTGAAATCAAGTCGGCCACTTTGTTGCATACCAAGGAATTTGTAACTGTTTCCGGTGTATTTGTGTATGTGCATGTACCTTCAGCTTATTATGCTTTGGGTTTGAAATCACAACAACTTGCCAAGGGACAGGTGGCGATTCTGGCATCTCCGGAAAAGGCATTGATGGATAAAATTATTGATACGACTGGATTGCAATTGAGGAGTATGAAACAAGTTGAATTTTTTTTGATAGAAGATTTAAGAATTGACGAGGAGGACCTGAGGCTGCTGGATACCCATTCCATGCAATTGTGGATGAAACATGCCCCAAAAAAACAAAGTATGGTCAGTGTTTTAAATTTTCTGAACCGCTTATGATTAGGGAGTGGTTAATGAAATACAAGCCATCCAATAATTTTGAGTTGGTGCAGGCCATGCGAGAAATCATGCAGGAAATTGCTTTGGCGGGTTTGAGTAGAGGTGGCTTTTTTGAACATGGAGCCTTTTATGGCGGTACAGCGCTTCGCATCTTTCATGGATTGCCAAGGTTTTCTGAAGATCTTGATTTTTCATTGATTGTAAAAGATGAGCAGTTTGCGATTGAAAAATACTTCCCAAGTATTGAAAAAGAGTTCAAGGCTCTTGGATTTACAGTTAACTTATCAAAGAAACCCAAAACTGCATTCACAAGGATTGAGTCTGCTTTTCTAAAGACACAAACCTTGATGAGTGAGATCATATTGCAAGGTATATTGCCGGAATTGGAAATTGATGTCCAATCAAAAATCAAAATTAAATTAGAAGTCGATTCCAATCCACCGGGAGGATTCAAAACAGTTGATCGGCTGTTGATGAATCCATTTTCTTTTTATGTCACTTGTTATGATCTTCCGGATCTATTTGCAGGGAAAATGCATGCCATCCTATTCAGGAAATGGAAGAATAGGGTAAAGGGAAGGGACTGGTATGACTTTGAATGGTATGTAAAAAATGGAATTCCATTAAGCCTGGACCATTTATGTGTAAGGGCAAACCAATCAGGTGATTGGTTACAGGAAAAAATGTCAAGACAAGATTTTGAGGAGTTGCTCAACAAAAAATTCCAAGAAACCAATATCAATCACGTCAAGCAGGATATCATTCCTTTTATAAAAGAGCGTGAACTTGTTTCCCAATGGGAGAACCAATATTTTTTGGATTTGATAGGGGCAGTTCAATTCTGTTGATAGAATTATGCTTAAAGTTTCGTATTAAGAGTTCAACTTTTATGCTCTTGAGCATAAATTTGTTGCTCAAATTTATTGTGTATAAAGAGAATCAATAACCCAAAAATTGTTGCAGACAAAATCAATAATATATTGGGCAAACCGGATATCGAAAAAGACAACCTGATGAGGATTGTGGAAATGATGAATCCTGAGTTTCTAATGACTTTATGGAATTCATCAGTATGGAAAAACGAAAAGAGTAACAATATTACATCTGCTATGATCAGGATGGTAAAAAATTGTTCAAAGAAGATATTGTTGATGTTCGTGAAATTGACTCCTACATTGTTGACAGGGTACAATATTCCCCAGCACCAATTCACAAAAGAATAGATAGCAGTTATTATCAGCACCGGTACAAGCGCTGTTGCTACAATCTTTTTGATTTTAATGAACCTTGCCATGCCATGGTTAATGCTTGCATTTGGATCTGTGATTCTGAATCTTTTTTTGCTTTGTTTGTAAAACAAATAAATCAGAAAGAACAGCAGAATCGATGCAAGCAAATCATAAGTAAACTGCAGGTCGTATTTGCTTTT
>JBDLUN010000133.1:0-10481 GCA_039805245.1 Bacteroidota bacterium | reverse complement strand
ACAATACAACTTTGGTGGCGGTTATCCTCGTGGCGAGATACATTTGATTAAAAACGGCGTAAATGTTTCAGGTTATGGTTCATTTTCTCCTGTATTCAAGTTTGACGCAACAGATAAAGTTATTGCAGTAGCCAACTTCTGGGGACAGCCTGCAGGCAATGGCAGGGCCGCTCGTTTGGATGCCACTGGCGTTAACAAGTATGACGCAGCCACTAAGACCATCCGCGTGAAATATTGGATGGTTCAAGCTGGTGCCGACAGAACACTCTTTGATGAAGTGTATACCTGGAAAAAATCCAGATAAACCTATTCATTATCTTTTAGAAAGGGGCTTTCTCAAGAAAGCCCCTTTTTTTGTTAATATTCATCAATCTCATGCTTCTTTGACGGGGTTTGAGTATTTTGTGGTTCAAATTGGTTTACCATGAATAGGTTCGTTTTAGGGGTATTGGTTTTTTCAGTTTCATTCAGTCAGGCACAAACAGATGCCATTGGCGATTTCAACAAGCATGTTATTGAAAAGTGGACTGAGGATTATATCCGTGTCAGCCAATACAGGGTTAAAGGCAGTCCCTACCTGTTGGGAGAATCATTTGATGGGGAGTTGACCATGAAAACAGGACTTAAAACGGTCAACCAAAAGATTTTGTACAATATCATGGAGCAAAAGGTGGGTACGGAAATCAATAAGCAGATGATTGCTCCAGATGGGGATGTAGTGAGCTTTTATATCCAGCTGCCTGAAAAATTCGGAAGTGAAAAATTGGATTTTCTCTGGGCTGAAACCCTTGGTAAATCTAATGTGAAAGGGTATCTGAATCTCTTGTCTGACGGTCCCAAACTGGCTTTTCTGAGACAATACAAGTCCCGGTTGGTGCCAGATCCCACCAATATGTATTCAAAGGACATCCGCATTTTTGAGCAGTATTATGAATATTATATCTACATCAAAAAAACTGCTGAATTGATCAAAGTACGCTTGAAAGAAAAAGATGTCGTTGCCGCTTTAGTCGGTTTCCCAGTTCCTGCAGAAGCGGATTTCAGCAAAATGGCAAGCGTAAAACAAATAATAGAACTCCTCAACCGATAATTGTTGGTTGAAGTATTGATTCTGGATTAGGTCACCGGTAATTTACGGCCCTGCCTGCTGGCCTCAAAAGCCAGTTCAATGATGTGGATGACCCGCTTTCCAGCTTCAGGAGTTTCCTGCAAAGGTGCTCCTTCCCGGATTGTTTTGAAGATGTTGTTGTAATAGTGCTGATACCCCCCAGGCAAAGACGGGTATGTTTCGCGCACAATCCTGCCATTAATTTCTGTATGGAGTAATCCCCACTGCTGTTCAGGCTCTTTACCCCAATCGGGTGTAATGGGCAAGCGCTCGGCTTTGAGTAGCTCCTCCTGAGGGTCTTCTCCGCTTTTGATGAAAGACCCCTTGGTGCCATGGAGCATATACCTGGGCCCCATTTCACGTACAAGCATGCTGGCATGTAAGGTCACGATCAGGTTTTCATATTCCAATCGCAAATCGAAATAATCATCCACTTTGGAGTAAGGTTTCATAGACCGGATGTCTGCCGAGATGTATCGGGGCATACCAAACAAGACCAGGGCCTGGTCGATCAGGTGCGGACCAAGATCATAAAATATGCCACTGCCGGGTAACGCTTCCTCACGCCAAAGTCCGTATGTCCGCGGATCCGGCCGGTACCGGTCGTAATGGGCAAAAAACTCCCTGGGTTCTCCCAATAAGCCATCATCCAGGATTTTTTTCATGGTCAGGAAATCCGCTACATACCGCCTGTTCTGGTAAACAGCACAAGTTTTACCTGTTTTACGGGCTATATCCACTAGCTCCATGGCTTCTTCTGTGGTATTGGTAAATGGTTTTTCCACAATCACATGCTTGCCGGCCAGCATAGCTGCTTTAGCATAGGTGAAATGGGTGGTGTTGGGACTGCAAATAACAACAAGCTCTATACCCGGATCGGCGATAACCGCTTCAAAGCTGCGCACAACAGCTATTTCAGGATATTTTTGTTTCGCCGAGTCACCATGGCGCTCCATGATCATATCGAGGCTGAATCCCGGATGGGTTATAATGAAGGGAATGTGAAAGGTTCTTGCAGAAATGCCATGGGAGATGACGGCAGTTGAAATTTTGGCTTGCTGATATTCCATATCCCTAAAATACCGCTTTATCAGGGATTGCTCACCCCTAAACATGTATATTTGCGGCAAAATTGAAATCAATGGAACTGAAAGAGCAGATATTGTTGGCCTGGAATAACCGGGATTTGCTGAAGGAAACTACATACGCAGATGCTATAAGGAATGTAATTGAGGAAGTGGATAAAGGCAGGTTGCGAGTAGCTGAAAAAAATGGCGACAATTGGGAAGTCAATGAGTGGGTCAAGCAGGCTATCCTGATGTATTTCGGGATTCAGCAGATGCAGACTTGGGAGTTGGCACCCTTTGAGTTTTATGATAAAATGCTCCTGAAAAAAGATTACAAATCTCTTGGCGTGCGTGCAGTTCCTCATGCGGTCGCCCGTTACGGAGCATATCTTGCTAAAAATGTGGTGTTGATGCCTTCCTATGTCAATATCGGCGCTTATGTGGATGAAGGTACTATGGTCGATACCTGGGCAACAGTGGGAAGCTGTGCCCAAATTGGTAAGGGTGTCCACCTGAGTGGTGGTGTGGGTATCGGTGGCGTATTGGAACCTTTGCAGGCAACACCCGTCATTGTTGAAGATGGTTGTTTCATTGGTTCCCGTTGTATTGTTGTGGAAGGTGTTGTTGTTGAGAAGGAAGCGGTATTGGGTGCCAATGTGGTCTTGACCAAATCAACCAAAATCATCGATGTAAGCGGTCCCGAGCCCGTTGAGTACAAAGGTAGGGTGCCAGCCCGCTCTGTGGTGATCCCAGGATCTTATGCCAAGCAGTTTCCTGCTGGAGAGTATCAGGTAGGTTGTGCGTTGATCATCGGGCAGCGTAAAGCCAGCACCGATCTCAAAACCAGCCTCAATGATGCTCTGAGGGATTTTAATGTGTCTGTATAAAACGCTGAATCAGCATAGATTTGTTGCATGTACCTGGAATTGAATGAACGTGAGAATGCTATCATCCGGCAAATCGCTCAGGCTACCGAAAACCTTGGTGTCAAAGCTTATGTGGTAGGCGGATTTGTCAGAGATAAACTGTTGGGGCGCCCCTGCGTGGATATTGATATTGTTTGTCTGGGCGATGCAATTGAATTGGCCGAAGCAGTAGGCAAATTGTTGCATCCGCAGCCTAAAGTTTCCTGGTTTAAAAATTTTGGTACAGCTCACCTGCATACACAGGGTTATGATGTTGAATTTGTTGGCGCGAGGAAAGAAAGCTACCAACGGGATTCACGCAATCCTACTGTTACGCCCGGTACGTTGCAGGACGACCAAGAGCGCAGGGATTTTACAATTAATGCCCTTGCTTTTGCAGTGGAAGATGCCGACATGCGCATTGATCCGGCATCAATCATTGATCCTTTTCAGGGGATTTCCGATTTGCAGCTAGGCATCATCAGAACACCCTTGCAACCGGAAAATACTTTCAGTGATGATCCGCTGCGGATGATGCGGGCCATTAGGTTTGCCTCCCAGCTGGGTTTTCGGATTGATTCCAACACCTTGTTGGGTATTGCTGATACAGCCGAACGCATTGCCATCATCACCCAGGAACGCATCACGGAGGAGTTGAACAAGATCATGCTTTCAGTAAAGCCATCTGTAGGACTTGATCTGCTCTATAAAACAGGCTTACTTAAACTTATCCTTCCACAGGTTGTGGATCTGGTAGGGGCCACTTATATCGATGGTAAAGGGCATAAGGATAATTTTTACCATACGCTTCAGGTTTTGGATAATATCTGTGAAAATACTTCCAACCTTTGGCTTCGCTGGGCTGCCTTGTTGCACGATATTGCCAAGCCTGCAACCAAAAGGTTTGAGCAGGGTATTGGATGGACGTTCCATGGTCATGAAGTGGTTGGCGGGAGAATGGTACCCAAAATTTTCAACAAACTGAAGTTGCCGCTCCATGAGGAGATGCGCTATGTTCGCAAGCTGGTGGAATTGCACCTGCGGCCCATCAGTCTCACCAAAGAAAATATCACCGATTCTGCCATCAGAAGATTGCTTTTTGATGCCGGAGAAGACCTGGAAGACCTGATGATGTTGTGTGATGCCGATATCACTTCCAAAAACGAATCCAAAGTAAAGCGTTATCGGGCCAATTTTGAGTTGGTTCGGCAAAGGCTCAAAGAAGTGGAAGAAAAAGACAAGGTCCGCAACTGGCAACCTCCCATCACCGGCGAACTCATCATGGAAATTTTTAATCTTAAACCCTGCAGGGAAGTGGGATTAATCAAGACTGCCATTCGGGAAGCGATATTGGATGGGGTCATTGAGAACAATTATGATGCCGCCTTCGGCATGATGCTGGAAGAAGGCAAAAGATTGGGATTGGTGAAATGATAATCAAAAACTAAATTGTTGGTCAGGGGCCAATCCGGCCTTGACTTTTTTGAACCAGGTCATTTGCCTTTTGGCATAATTACGGGTATGCTGCTTGATTTTTCCGATGTCTTCCTCCTTGGAAATCAGGCCGTCAAAATAGTCAAAAAACTCTTGGTATCCCACCGTTCTCAAAGCAGGCAAGTCCCTGTGCGCAATCAGTGACCTCACCTCATCTTCCAAGCCGGCTGTAACCATATTATCTACCCTTAGGTTGATGCGCTGGTACAGCTCTTCCCTCGGCAGATCCAAGATCTGGTAACTGAAATGACAGTCGAAGGTGCCGCTTATTTTTTGATGGCCTCCACCCAGCTGAAAATGGCTGATGGGCATACCGGTGTGGAGCGCGACTTCGAGTGCCCGCATCACCCTGTTGGGGTTGTTGATATCCCCTTTGTCACCAAATAGCGGATCCAACTTCAGTAATGCTTCCTGGAGTCCTAGCATACCTTTATCCCTGTGGAGGTTGATGACCTGGGTTCTGGTTTCAGCTGGTATTTCGGGTATTTCATCCAAGCCTTCCGTCAGGGCTTTGATGTACAGCCCTGTTCCTCCGCAAACAATGGCTTTATCATTGTCCTGAAAGATTTGATCCAGATAAGCCTTGGCTTCCCTCGCGAAAGAAGCTGCATTGATCTGTTCCGTAATAGAATGATTCGCTATAAAGTAATGGGGGGCGGCAGATAATTCCTCAGGTGTGGGCCTTGCCACGCCGATGCGCATTTCCCGGTAGCATTGTCTGGAGTCGGCTGAAATAATTGCCGTTTTGAAAGTCTGTGCAAGCCTGATGGCTAGGGCTGTTTTCCCTGATGCAGTAGGACCGGCAACAATGATGCATTCTTTCCTGGGTATCGGCATGGCTAGAAGGAAGTGTCATCTTCCGCAGTGTCGGCAGCTTCATCGGCATCATCACCGGCTCCGCCTTCTTCACCTTCGTCGGAGAAACCATCACCGAGAGACGACAAATCATATTTTTCTTCAACGTCTGCAAAACGGTCGCCCAAAATACTTTTGATGCCGTATTGGCTAGGGCCGATTCCCTCTTTTCTGGTAACGGTTGGATAGGTTGTCTTGGGGTTCTCCTCTTTGGAGACGCTTATCAACTGAACCTGGAAAGTCCAATTTTTATTGAAGTCATATACATAAATGAACTTCTGCTCTGTAACGTTGATTTCTGAGCTGATGGTTGTATCAAACATATCCAACGGCTCTACTTTATATGGCACATCCGGGTATTTTTCCAGGCTGATGGCCCGGCCCCTTTGCCAATTGTCATTGCTCCTGTAGAAGCTAGCCTGGTGAATGCTGTCGAATTCGTAGGCCGACAGGATAGCTTGGTGCAGTTCAAAAAAGGATTGGTTATGGCGGATGGCTACATCCCTGTAGATCGTGTCATCCTCTTCAAAATAGACGCGGAATTTTAAAATGGCCATGGCGGCAAGTTAATGAATTTCGTGCAAATGGGATGTCAGAAAATGGCAGTAAAGTGTTGTAAAACAAGGGTATATATGAACAAAATAGGCCGTTTTTTCCCCAATAAGTACGTTTTTAGAACTTAAAACCGAGCGTCAGTGCCAGTGTGCCGCCAGCTCCTTTAACCATACCTGGTGCATAGAACCCATTGTCGAGCCGGTAAGGGAAAGTGGCATCTTTTTTGATTTGGTGGATGTAGGTCAGGTCGGTGAAAAAACCCATATTCCGGTACCCGATACCCCCATTGATATGCATCTGACTGGCGGTCAGGTCTGCAAGTTGATAGGCATTACCGAGGTAGTTGAAGCCAAGCCTGGTCATGAATGTTTTGAACTTCAACTCCCCACCGATGCGCATGTTGAGAGTCTTATTGAACTGGTCTTTAATAGCCTGATTCACATCCTGCAGGTAGCTGCTTCCCTGGTTGCCATTGTTCACGGAACCGGGTTCTTCAAACCGCGAGTTGCCATAATTGATGAATTCCACATCGGCACTGATGAAGCCCTTTTGTTGCTGAACATCTTCCACTTCATTCAAAACATAAGAGATGCCTGCCATGAAGCGGGTAGGGGTAGTGAAATTGTATTGGTATTGGCCCAGTTCGCCGTCGTTGAAATCCAGTGAGCTTTGGGTTTTGACCCCTGCCCCCTGATAGCCTTCCAAATCAGTTGAAATGCTGGTGCTGTAGCGGTCATCCATATTGTAGAGGGTAGGGCTGTGAAATGCCAATCCAATCCTCAAACGTTCAATCGGTTTGACGATCAGTCCCAGTTTCAATCCAATCCCCAAACCTTCGCTGGTGAGGAACTCTGTTGTTTGGAAGTAGTTGAAATTGTTGATTTTTTTGGTGGCATCCGATTCTTTGAAGGTTGACGTCCTTTCAAAGCGGATTTTGCTGAAAACAAGGCTTCCTCCAAGGAATAGTTTGTCCATGAAATTAGCACTTGCTGCGAAATACATATCGTTGATATTGCCTTTGGAGCTGATTTCCTGGTTCTGTACAACCCCAGTTTGTGGGGTCGACAGGCTTCTGTAGCCCCTGATACTGTTTCCCGGACCTGCAAGGGTATCAATCAGGAAGGTGTTGAAGGCCAAGCTTGCGCCATAAGGGAAATTTCTGGCTGCATTATTGGGATCGGTGACATTATTGTTGATGAGTTCCTCCAGGTATTTTTCCGAGTAGGAACTTTCATTGTTAAGCCCGTTGAGTTGAATCGTATTGCCTAGGTTGACTGTTTTATTCATGCCAATGCCGAAAGTATAGTTGCGCCATTTGCCATCCCAAGAGCCGGGTTTGGCGAAAACCAATCCAGCCTGGCTGAGATCAGGGCTGGTATACTTCCCTTTGGTATTGTTGTTAAGGTATTGGGTTTTATTGGAACCGAAAGACAGTCCGGGCGTAAAAACGAATTCATTGGTCCTGAAGAAGGCTAGCCCGGCTGGGTTGACAGTTGCGGTGGAAATGTCTCCACCCAAGGAAGTGATGGCTCCACCAATGGCCCGGGATCTGGCCGTGCCGCCATGGCCGGTTTGGACATAGCGGAGGGCATCAATCGGTTCTTGTCCCTGCGTGTAAAGGGAAAAGGCAAGAGCTGTTGCAAGCAGAATCTTCTTCATGGTCTTGGCTTGGTAATGATATAAAAAAGGCATTGAATTGTCTTTTGAACAAGTTTCAATGCCTTATTGAATGCTTTTTAGTTGCCGCCTCGGGGAAAAGACCTCACCGGCGCAGAGCTGCTGGAGCTGCTGGATGAAGAGCTTGAGGACGAACTGGAGCTGGAGTTGGAGGATGTTCCGGAACTCCTGTTGCTGCTTGAACTAGAGCTATTGCTGAAAGTTCTGGCGGGGCTGCCATAGTCACTTCCACTGCTGCGTGGGTTGTAACCTCCCCTTGGGGTTCCGCTACTACTATTGTTATAATATTGGTTGCCGGAGCGGATGGGAGTGCCCATCTTGGGATCCGTATAAACATTCCTCGGAGCTGTGTAGCTGTTCAGGTTATAGGTTCTGGGTCCGCTGCTTTTAGGAGTCACGTTTTTGATTACGTTGTAAACAACAACAGGTCTGCCATAATAATTTGGGGAAAAAGGATTCCAATATCCTGAATTGCGGTAGGCAAAAGGGTTGCCCCAAAGGGAATTGCCATACCCCCACCCCGAGCCGTAAGCCGGTGAAATGTTGAAATAGGTGTTGTTATTCCAATGGGGATTGTTCCAGTAGGCATAATCTTCGTCGAACATGTTCCACCTTGAGCCGCCGAATGATTTCATCCGGAGATACCTGTCGGCCATGGGCACATCTTCCGCGCGGTATTCATCCCGATTGTCCATCTGAACATACCCGCTATTCTCTTTTGCAGGAGAAAAATACACATCGTCAGGGGTTTGTCCGCTCCTGTAAGCGGTGCTGCAGCCCGTCATAACGGAAGCCAGCAAAAACATGGAAATGATCCTGTTCATAGTGATGCGATTTAAAGATTAATCCGAAGTTACTACATTTGCGCATTCATATCTTAATAATAGGACGAACGGCAACCCCAAAGGTTGCGGATTAGCCCCATAAAATTGTTAAATTCTCATTAATATGGCCAACGAACTGACATCCAGGGCAACAGATTATTCACAGTGGTACAACGATTTGATTTTGAAAGGAGGACTGGCAGATTATTCAGCTGTCCGGGGGTGCATGGTAATCAAGCCATACGGTTATGCATTGTGGGAGAATATGAAGGAAGTGTTGGATAGGATGTTCAAAGAAACGGGCCATGTCAATGCCTACTTTCCGCTCTTTGTTCCCAAATCCTTTTTGGAAAAAGAAGAGGGGCATGCAGAGGGTTTTGCTAAAGAATGTGCTGTGGTGACCCACTACCGCTTGAAAGGAGATCCCAACAACAAGGGCAAGTTGATGGTAGATCCGGAGGCAAAGCTCGAGGAAGAATTGATTGTGCGTCCAACGAGTGAAGCCATTATCTGGAATGCCTATAAGGATTGGATTCAATCGTATCGCGATTTGCCCCTGCTGATCAACCAATGGGCTAATGTGGTGCGTTGGGAAATGCGTACGCGTCTGTTTTTGAGAACGGCAGAATTTCTGTGGCAGGAAGGGCATACCGCCCACGCAACGGCTGATGAAGCCGTTCAGGAAGCTGAAAAAATGCTGCACGTCTATGCTGATTTTGTGGAAAATTACATGGCTTTGCCGGTTGTGAAAGGCGTCAAAACGCCCAACGAGCGGTTTGCGGGTGCGTTGGAAACTTATTGTATTGAAGCTTTGATGCAGGATGGGAAGGCGCTGCAGGCAGGCACTTCCCATTTTCTGGGTCAAAATTTTGCCAAGGCATTCGATGTGAAATTCCTGTCCAAGGAAAACAGGCAGGAATTTGTTTGGGCAACATCCTGGGGCGTATCCACCAGGCTTATTGGTGCACTGGTGATGGCGCATAGCGACGACCAGGGATTGGTGCTGCCTCCAAGAATTGCCCCATTGCAAGTGGTCATAGTGCCAATTTTCAAAGGTCCGGAGCAAAAAGCCCTATTGGATGCTAAAGTGGCAGAAATCACTGCCGGCCTCAAGTCCAAAGGCATCTCCGTGAAATATGATGATTCGGATAATACAAGGCCAGGATGGAAGTTCGCTGAATATGAATTGAAAGGTGTTCCTGTAAGAATTGCTATTGGTCCTAAAGACATGGAAAACGGTGTGGTGGAAGTTGCGCGCAGGGATACAAAAGAAAAATCGGCTGTTCCTGCAGAGGGTTTGGCCAATTACATTGAAAACCTTTTGGAAGAAATCCAACAGAATCTATACAACAGGGCTTTGTCTTACAGGGAATCACATATAACAGAAGTGAATAGTTGGGAAGAATTCAAATCGGTTTTAGAGCAAAAGGGTGGTTTTGTAGCTGCACATTGGGATGGTACTCCGGAGACTGAAGAAAAAATCAAAGAAGAAACCAAGGCTACCATTCGCTGTATCCCTTTGAACAACAAGCACGAGGAAGGTGTTTGCGTGTGCTCAGGAAAACCCAGCAAGCAGCGGGTCTTGTTTGCTTTGGCTTATTAAGGTTGGCACAATGGCCAATCTTTAAAGCATAATTTTGTTTCGGGCATTGAGACATCCCCCCAATACTCCGGCTCTTTCGCCCAAGGTTGAAAATTTGAGATTGGTGTCGTTATTGACGAGGCCAAGAGAAAATTTGTTCAGCGTGCTCTTTGCCGGCAAGCGAATGTAATCGCCAGATTCAGCCATTACTCCACCGATAATCATGAGCTCAGGGTTGAAGATGTTAATCAACACGGCCAGTCCCTTTCCCAGCTTATCACCTGATTCTGCAAGCAGTTCTATACAGAGCGTATCTTCAGCCTGGGCACCGGCAACAATATCAGCTAGGGTGACTTCTTCCGGATCTTTTTTGTCTTTTAAAACGGAAGAAGTTGCCCCTTTTTTGATTCTTTC
>JBDLUN010000132.1:0-12201 GCA_039805245.1 Bacteroidota bacterium | reverse complement strand
AAATTGCCGGTATCCTATACCGGATTGGATGTTGGCAGGGCAACAAAAGGAGCTGCATTGGCTGCCAAAGCAAGGTTTGCACTCTACAATGAAAAGTATGATCTTGCTGCAGCTGCTGCAAAAGCAGTCATGGACCTCAATTACCACAGTCTCTATCCCAACTACAGGAATTTGTTCACTTATGCCGGCGAGAATTCACGCGAGTCCATTTTTTCTTTTGATTTCAAGCAAACCGTAAGGACTGCTGCCTATTCACAGGGTAATCAGGCCAGGCTTGCTGGTGGTTTTTCTACGCTTATTCCAACAAGGGCGTTGGCAGACAGTTATGAGTGTATAGATGGATTGACTATCGATAAATCGCCTTTATACAGCACAGCAGACATTTACAAAAACCGTGATCCAAGGATGAGGCAGACCATTTTGGGTGAAGGGGATACCTGGTTCGGCAATGGGGGAATCACCTACAACATGACTTTCCACCCAGACAGTACCACCTGCACAAGGTATACACCCGGCCCTATCAGCAAGATCAGCAATACGGAAGTTACCAATGCCTTCTCCTCATTTTCAGGGATGGTGTTGAAGAAATACATTGATCCGGCTGACCTGGTCTTGAATACACAGTCTGAACTGGCTTTCATGCTGATTCGTTATGCTGAGGTTTTACTGACTTATGCTGAAGCCAAGATAGAGTTGAACCAAATTGATGCCAGTGTGGTGGATGCCATCAACCAGGTCAGGGCCCGCGGATATGGTGTGGCAGCAGCTGCCACAGCCCAGTATCCAGCTGTATCAATCGGCTCCCAATCTGCTTTACGCAGCATCGTGCGCCGCGAAAGGAAAGTTGAGCTGGCAGGTGAAGGTCTGCGTTTGTATGATATGAGAAGATGGAAAATTGCTGAAAAGGCAATGAATGGTGTGCTCTTTGGCAAGGCCATGACCAGAGCCCTCTACAATACGCTGCCCAAGCCAACATTGGATGAAAACTCAACACCTGATTACACAGCTTTCAGTGGATTGGTATCGACAACAGGCAATTTCAAAATCATGGATAACCCCAGGTTGTTCCAACCCAGACACTATTTGTGGCCCATTCCGCAATCGGAATTGGATGTCAATAAAAATACCGGATTTGTTCAGAATCCTGGCTATTGAAAAAAGGGGGCATTGAAAGATGCCCCTTTTTCATGTTTTACATCATCCGCATAAAAAAGCCGCATACCTTTTGAGTATGCGGCTTTTTATTTGAGTGTTCAATTATAAAACCACCATCCGCTTCATATATTGGTTCAGTCCGTGTGTAATTTTGATCATGTAAACACCAGGCTGTACCTTATTCAATCGGATATTCTCCTTGAAGGTTCCGCTGAATCTGGCTTTACTTTGTCTGTATACTTCCTGTCCGGATGTATTCAGCAGGGATATTGCCAGATCCTCTCTGCCACTAACACTGAAGGTGAGCAGGAAGCTGCCGTTATTCGGATTGGGAGCCACGCTGAAACCGATACGCTCCGGTGCAACATTGATGATGGCGGTAACAGTTACATCCTGTTCAGCAGAAATGCTTTGACACCTGAAATCGTCCTGCACGATTGTTCTGTATTTGCCTGACTGGGTAACCTTGATTTTCTGGTTGCGTTCGCCTGGGATATCCACCCCATTGAGCTGCCATTGGTTGCCGCTTGCCATTGAACTGGTCAGTGTGTCTCCATTCCGGGTGATCGTAGGAATGGTATTGTTGATGGCTGTAACGGCCACTTTGGGTGAGGGACAGGTTTCCGCCAGCAAGGATACTTTCATGTCGTAAAAGAAATAATAGAACTGGCTGGGGTCTGATGAGGATGAGGGGACTACACTGTTCCCTGTAATCGTGAAGCCATTGTTGACGCCATCAATTTTTTGGGGATAGGGTGTTGTGGTAATCCCATTGCTCCTGTACACTGTTGCACCTTCCGAACATTGCATGATGAGGATGTGGTTTCCGGGTTCGAAAGCGGCAAAATTCAGGTTGAAAACCATCCCTTTGTCGTTGGGATCGTTTTCATTCAATGCTCCACCTTGTGCCGTTGGCCTTGAATTGGTAACAAGGAAAGTCTTTTCGTCCCGAATATAATAGCTGTAGCTGCCATCACCAGGCTCATTGGCAATATCTGCAAAGATGATCTTGATTTTTCCGGGATTGGCGGTGTACATTTTTACAGATTCAATTAGCATGGGTACCGTGTTGGAGAAGCGCACAAAATTGCCGCTGAATTGATTGTAACCGCCGGAAGGGAAGACCAGTTTGTCTTTGGGCCCTACCGATCCTGAAAGGTTGTTGCGTGCAGCATAGTATTTTTTATCCGCCGTAATCACAGGGGTATTGGCTACAATATTGTTCGCAGTAGTGGCAAATGGCGAAGATGCAGTATCAGCATTGTACCAGCTGATGTAATTGCCTTCCGTTATCGGGCCTTTCAGGAGTGCCGCTGAATTGTTGCAGATGAGTGCCTGCAGGGATGTCAATGGCGCTCCGGGACCTGTTGCACTCACCTCCGTGATGATGGCATTGTTGTCAGCATTCTGGTCCGTTGCCAGAGTGGATTTGATGTCAAAGGTGTAGCGTGTAGACTCCTTCATTACAAAAGGAGTCTGGAAGGTATATTCGGTGGATGATCCTGCCGGCAGAGGACCATTGAAAACCCCGTTGATGGTTTTGATGGGATTGCCGTTTTCTTTGATGTCAACCGTCAGGGGTATGTTTCTCACCGCTTTAGTACCTGAATTTTTCAATTCGATGGTTACGTATTGGGCACCGTCTGAGCACTCTCCACCATAGGGGTAAAGCAGTTCATTGATACCCAAATCCTGGGAAGGAAGGGCTATCTGCAAGGTATAATCCTGTGTTTCCCCCTTACTATAGCTACCTGAAGGGAGGATGGCTGCCGGGTCTGTTGTTTCCATTACAATGACCCGCATCAACAGCTTGTCGCCTATACTGAAACCATTTGGCAGAATCACAGGGGCCTTGAAGAGACTATCGTTGAACAAGGCACTGCTGGTGGCAATCAGTTCACCGGCATCAGTGAAGTCGCCGTCACTGTTGAGGTCCATGAATATTTTGGCATACCGCATGTTGTTGGTGTTGTCGCAACTTTTGACCCGCAGGGCCAAACTGTCGGTTCCCCCAGACTCAATGGCACCGGTGAGGTAGCGGCTGTCGGAATAGGTTTTACAGGTGTCTTTGAATTTCATCCTGATGCCTCCAAACGACAAGCTGTCGATATAAGCACCTGCTCCTGATGTAGGTGCTGAAGCGGCATAAGCATTTCCGCCAATGCCGGAAACCACCAATGAAAAACTTTGTGTGCTATCGCCGTAAATGAATTTCCCCTTATGCCTCACGGTGATGGTATAGGTCTCTCCCAGCATGACTGAATCTACCTCAACCTTTTCCACATTGTCAATGACATTGTCTCCGCGGGTGGCGGGGTTGAGCGGATTCATTCCATTCAGCTTCCAAGGCAGGAAGGTTTTATTGCCTTGGGTAATGCGTATATCGAGGTCATTAACCAGTCTACGGGTGATGTCATCCACGGCACCGGTGGTAGCAATGGTTCCAGCAGGGTCAGTCCAACAAAGGGTGGCAGCCAAAGGGCCTTTTCCTGATGCCACAACACTGATGGTAAAGCTGGAATCATTTTTCAGATTTTGTTCTGTTACGAGGTTATTGGCGCTATTGTTCAGCACCCCGGCTGCTTTGGCGATGTTGGCTAGTCCCCACCCATGGAGGTAATTAGGACCAGGAACTGTTGAAGCCTTGTCTGCCGTATGGATAATCAGCCCTTTGATGGTGGAAGACCAGGCTGATCTGTTGTTGAATTTCGACATGAACAATTCCTGGAGCAGTATGGCAGAGCCCGCAACGGTAGGAGAAGACATGGATGTTCCGGAAAGGGTTGCGTAGCTTGAATTGCTTCCCGTGCTTGTGGACGTGATGCCAGATCCAGGAGCAACCACATCGGGTTTGATGCGGCCATCATCGGTAGGGCCCACGCTGCTGCTGGAAGCCAACAGCACATCTTCCGGTCGGGTGTACCCTCCGGGAACAAGGGCAACATTGCCTACGGTCAGGATATTTTTCGCCGTGGAGTAGGTTGGCAGCAGGTCAAACTCGCTTTGGTCACTGATATCGGCTCCGCGGGCACCGGCATTGATCCATTGGTTGCTTTCGTTCTGTCTCCAATAAGTTGTTCCCAGGGTCGGACCTTTTTCATTCCTGTTGTTTCCGGAGGATTTGACAATCAGGTAGTTCGGGGCGAAATAGGCGATGGAATCCCACAAGGCAGCCTCATTGGTATAGGCACCGAACTTCCAGTCTTCAATGGCTCCCGGGGCGCCCCAGAATTCCCACCTCGATTGCGACTGGTTGTAACGCCATCCTGATATGGAGCCATAGCTGTGGTTGGAAACAAGCAGGCTGGGGGAGGCAACAGCCATCTCCGCTAGGTGGTTTGAAAAGTCGTATGCCCAGATGCCCCTGATGCCATTGGCCATGCCTTTTGCAGTGGGGTTGACCCCAGAAGCAATCAATGTACCGGCAACATGGGTGGCGTGTGGGTCAACTGCAACAGCATTATCCTTCGGGGTGATCCTGTTGTTGAATTCAACATGTGTCTGGTTGATTTGTCCGCCATCCCAAATACCCAATTTATTCAGGAGTAGGATATTCGATCCGTTGAGGTTTAGACCGGAACTCCCGCCTGACCAAAGTTTGCTTGTACCAATTGTTGTTGCAGCCACAAGGTTACTTTGCGTGGCTACATACATCGGAAATCCTTTGTCGTCAACTCCCACCAGTTTGGCGGTATTGCCCTTATCATCCTTGAAGCTCAGGCTCCATCCTTTTTGGGCGGCCAATTTTAAGGCCCGCTCATAGCTTTCCGTTTCCCGGAGATACTGGTCGGCGGCAATCTTTTGCAAGACTTGCTGCTGCGGTCCGGATTGCTTTTGCGCCATGCTGATCATTGTTGTGCAAAGGAAAATCCCTGTCATCAACAATCTTGTTGAATATGAAGTCATGAACTGCGTTTTCATAAAATTCAAGGTATTGATTATTGGGTAAAAAAAGGTAATTTGTAAAGGCTGTAAGGCAGTTTTTTTGATGTCGTTAAACTTCGCACAACCCAATCTGAACATGAACAATTCCAGGATGCTTTTTCTTTTTGTATTGTTCTTCATCTCCTGCAGTTCGCCTCGAGTCGTTTTGAAAGGCCAACTGCAACGGGTCAGTGGCAACAATATGCCTTCCCCTGATCTGCCCGCAGAAGAACCACCTGGTTTAGCTGGGACAATCTGGTTTTTTGAACCTACTGCCGTCAGCCAAGCTGATCCCACCCGTGAACAGGGGGTCTACCGGATGACCGGCAAAACGCCATTGGCAAAGGCAGACGCAGACAGCTCCGGTCAATTTCAGGTAAGGCTCAAGCCAGGAAAATATTCCGTTTTGATCGGCCGGAAGGGACTTTACTACAGCAATATTACCGATTTGGATGGAAGCATCAACCCAGTTACCATCCATCGGAAGGGAACTGCAATCCTAAAGTTGCGTGCCGACTGGGATGCTGTTTATTGAACCATGGTGTTTATTTCCTATTTTCATGGAAATAACGATGGTATGAACAGGTTTGCTTCAGGCATTTTATCAGCATTGGTTTTATTGGTATTTCCGGCAGTTGCACAGGAACAAGTGGATATGACGATGATGAACCGGATCAGGGAAGAAGGGCTCCAAAAATCCCAGGTCATGGACATTGCGCTGAACCTTACCGACTTGAACGGACACCGTTTGGCCAATTCCCCGGGATATGCCAGGGCAGCCAATTATGCCATTGGCAAACTCAATGGCTGGGGCGTCCAAAATGCACGCCAAGAAGCCTGGGGAGAGTTTGGCAAAGGCTGGGAACTGGAGAAAATGTATTTTGCCATGACTGCACCCTATTACAAACCGATGATGGCATACCCTAAAACCTGGACGGCCGGCACAAAGGGATTGAAAAAGGGGGATTTAATTGTTGTGGCGTTGAAGGATTCGGTATCGCTTATGGCACTGAAGGGTTCCCTGAAAGGGAAAGTGATCATCCCTGATATGCAATATGATTATCAAATGAGTTTCAAGCCGGATGCTTTACGGTATACGGAGGAAGAACTCCAGAAAATGGAGGCAGCACAAGGTGGCGGGCAGCAACAGCGTCAAGTGCGGGATACCGCTCAGATGCGCCGGATGCGCGAGCAGATGCAGCGGACAATGGGTCCTCAACGGTTGTTGACGATGTTGAAAGATATGGCCAAGGCAGAAGGTGCTGTAGCCCTGTTGAGCAGCTCCACACGCAACCATGATGGTACCGTTTTTGCCCAAGGCGGTGGTGCTTACAAAGGAACAGATCCTGAAAATTTCCTCGATATGGCGCTGCCGGTTGAAGACTACAATACCCTTTTGCGCATTGCCAAATCAGGTGCAGCAGTTAAGTTGGAAACAGAAGTCAAGACGAAGTTCTTCGCAGACGACCTTCAAGGGTATAATGTGCTTGCAGAAATCCCCGGCACAGACCCCGCATTGAAAGACGAAGTGGTAATGATTGGTGCTCACCTCGATTCCTGGCAGGCAGGCACTGGAGCAACCGACAATGCCTCTGGATCCGCAGTGATGTTGGAAGCCATGCGCATCCTCAAAGCCCTCGGTATCCAGCCGAAAAGAACCATCCGAATCGGTTTGTGGAGTGCCGAAGAACAAGGCTTGTTAGGCTCTAGAGGTTATGTTGCCAAAACCTTCGGTGGTGTTGGTAATGCTGCCAAAACGCCAGCCCACGACAAGTTTTCTGCCTATTACAATATTGACAATGGAACCGGAAAAATCAGAGGGATTTACTTGCAGGGCAATGAAGCCTGCCGTTCCATTTTCTCCGCTTGGCTTGCACCTTTCAAAGATTTGGGTGCCACAACTGTTACCATCAGCAACACCGGTGGAACAGATCATCAGGCCTTTGATGCTGCCGGTTTGCCCGGATTTCAATTCATTCAAGATCCAATGGAATATGATACCCGTACCCACCACAGCAATATGGATGTTTATGATCACCTGTCTGCAAGCGACTTGAAGCAGATCGCAACCATAGTGGCAGCATTTGTTTACAATACGGTCCAAAGGGATGCAAAGTTGCCGAGGAAGTAGGGAGGAAGGCAAGAGGCACGAGGGATAAGGTAAAAGGGAAAAGGCACGAGACATAAGGCACGAGGGATAAGATAAAAGGGAAAAGGCAGGAGGGATAAGGGAAACGGCAGGAGGGATAAGGGATAAGGGAAAAGGCAGGAGGGACAAGGTAGAGAGATTTATTAAAACTCCCCTCCTGGACAGGAGGGGTGCCGAGACCGATGAACGAAGTGAATAGGGCGAGGCGGGGTGGTGGACTGAAAAAGACTTCTGATAATAGAAACTTGAAACAATGAAAAATTTCTTTTGGTTTTCATTTCTGGTTTTAGCAGCCATGGCCTGCCAGCAACCATCTGGCGTTTCTACTGCAGACTACTTTGCTACTCAGGATTCAGGCATACAGTCGGGTAATGTAAAAGTGATTGAAATAGAAAGCCTGGGCAGAAAGTTCAACATTTGGACCAAACGTTTTGGCAACAATCCCAAAACCAAAATCCTCTTGCTCAATGGCGGTCCGGGTGGTACACACGAGTACTTCGAATGTTTCGAAAATTTCCTGCCAAAGGAAGGCATTGAGTTCATTTATTATGACCAGCTGGGTTGTGGATTGTCAGACAACCCTAATGATACCGCGTTCTGGGACCTGCCTCGCTTTGTTGAAGAGGTGGAACAGGTCAGGAAGGCATTGGGGCTTAACAAAGACAATTTTTACCTATTGGGTCACTCCTGGGGAGGTATTTTGGCCATGCAGTATTCCCTAAAGTACCAGAACAACCTCAAGGCGCTGATCATTTCCAATATGATGTCTAGTTGTCCAGATTACGGAAAATATGCCGATGAAGTGCTGGCTAAACAAATGGACCCTGCATTGGTGGATACCATCAATGCCATGGAAGCCCGCGGAGCGTATACGGATCCCCAATACATGGAAATCCTAGTGCCCAACTATTATGAGAAACATATCCTGCGCCTGCCTTCTGCGCAATGGCCTGAGCCAGTGAACCGTTCATTTGCCAAAATGAACCAATCGCTGTATGTAACCATGCAGGGGCCCAGTGAATTTGGTATCGCAGGCAGGTTGTCTGACTGGGATGTAAGCAAACGTCTTCCCGAAATTGAGGTGCCAACATTGGTGGTTGGTGCTCAACACGACACGATGGATCCTGCGCACATGCAATGGATGTCTACTCAGGTGAAAAACGGAACCTATCTGTATTGCGAAAAGGGAAGTCATATGGCGATGTACGATGATCAGCAAACCTATTTCAAAGGGTTGATTGATTTTGTCAAGAGCGTTGAGCATTGAATTGTCTGATTCCATCCTGACGCATAATCCACATACAGTTGAATAATCAACGGTTTTTTCAGTTTGGCATGCCCCAAAATTGCCTTTGAAATAATCATTTCTTCACGCCGCGTAAACATTCCGGTAATTTCAAATGCCCAAATTTGATTGGTAGGTTACACATCAGCAAGGGCTATGTTATATCCATTTGCCCCTGCAAATGCAGGGGCAAATATTTGTTGCAAAATGCATAAATTTAAACCATGTTAAACCTCCGTTCAGTTCTCCGGTTCTTTGCATTTTTTTTAATCCTTTCTGTTCAATTGCAAGCACAAGAGCTGCTTGAAGTGCCTGGAAAACAACGTTACGCTTCCCTCAATCCGGATGGTATTTCTGTATTGCCCAGCGGAAGATTTGTAAAGCCTGCTGGTCAAGTAGCACGAATCACCCATGATCCGTTTGGATTAGCCATATCACCGGATGGGAAAAAAGCCGTATCCCTGCACGATGGCGTGCTAACTATCTTTTACCTGGATCAAAACAGGCATGTCCGTGTGCCTGATTATAACAATACAACCCCATCACCCTTCATCAAAGGTTCCTTGCTGGGCGCCTCTTTTTACAAAGACAGCAAAACGGTTTTTTTGAGTGGTGGCGATGCCGGCACAATCATCGCATTTGACACGGAAAACCTGTCTGTGGTCAATACGTATTCTCTCGATGGGAAAGTGGGTGAAAGCACCTTCCAAGACAGCTTCACTTCAGACCTGATTTATTTGGCGGGTAGCAATGAAATCCTGGTGCTGGATCAGGCGAATTACCGATTGGTCAGAATCGATGCTACCACCCGTGCTATTTTGGCATCTGTTCCTGTGGGCAGGTTGCCATTCGGTTTGGCAGTAAGTCCAGACAATCAAACGGCCATAGTTGCCAACGTAGGTATGTATGCTTATCCGTTAGTGAATGGGATGACTCCACAAAATTATGACAGCCTCGTCATCAACCACCATCCCTATGGGCACAACACCCCCGAATCCCGGAATGGTACGGTAGTGGATGGAAAATCTATTCCCGGCGTAGGCGACCCGAATGCAGATGAATCCATGAGCGTTTTCACGATAGAACTTAAATCGAATAAGGTTATTTCTAAACTGAAAACTGGCTATAAAATTGGGGAGATGGTAGAGGATGCAGAGGTTATTGGCGGATCAAGTCCCAATAGTATTGCTATCCATGGCAATTTGGCCTATGTTACCAATGCCACTAACGACAATATCGCAGTCATCGATTACCTCCAAGGCAAAATCATCCGTCATATCCCTATTAAGGTGGATGCCAGACTCGATAAATTTCGCGGGTTGCTTCCATTCGGTATCACTATTTCCGCTGATGGCAGTCAGCTGTATGTGGCTTTGCTGGGTTTCAATGCGGTTGCCGTGGTGGATACTAAAAGCGATGCAACAGTTGGACTCATTCCCGCAGGTTGGGGACCAACCCGGGTAAAATTGTCGCCCGATGGCAAAGAGATGTATATCATCAGTTGCCGAGGTCTGGGTGCCGGACCCAATGGAGGCCAAGAGTTTACTGCGCCTGTTCAAGGTACCTATG
Organism: Bacteroidota bacterium; assembly: GCA_039805245.1. Taxonomy (GTDB): domain Bacteria; phylum Bacteroidota; class Bacteroidia; order Chitinophagales; family Chitinophagaceae; genus Pollutibacter. The sequence continues at coordinate 2,119 of JBDLUN010000132.1, read as the reverse complement.
TGGGCGATATTCAATTGGCCACATTCCAGCGTTTGTCGGTTCCTGACCAATCCACGCTTTCAAGTTTCACCCGTGACGTGATTAACTTCACCTTCCAACCGGTTCCCTATAAAAAGACAAACAACCCACTCCCCGCATTCCCTGGAGAGAAGTCAACTCCCATCAAGCATGTGGTGTATATCACCAAAGAAAACCGGACCTATGATGAAGTGCTCGGACAATTACCTGGGGCAAAGGGAGATTCTTCCCTGGCAAGATTCGGTATGGGTACTGAAGTGCGTGGAAAAATCAAAATGCAAGTCAACGGCAAGACTGTTCAAAAAGACACTTTTTATTTTTCAGGTGCAAACGTAAGCCCCAACCACAACAAGGCTGCCAGACAATTTGCCTTTTCAGATAATTTCTATTGCGACAGTGATGCCTCCATCCACGGTCACCATTGGATGATGGGGGTTATTCCCAACGAATGGGTTGAAACCAATTCCAACACCAGCAAAACTGCCAAATATTTTTCCCAGGCTCCCGGCAGGCGTTTCCCCGGTTCAACAGGTAGCATGGATCCAGAGGATTATTCGGAAACAGGCGGTATCTGGGAGGCCTTGGAACGTAAAGATGTTTCATTCTACAATTTCGGAGAGGCCAATGAAACCGCTCACGTGCGCGAAGAATGGCATGATACGGCTACCGGTGCAGCACACGGAGTGATGGTGCCGATGCAGGACGCACTTTTCAGGAGAACAAGCCATAACTATGCAGGCTACAATACCAATATCCCCGACCAATTCCGAATGAACCAGTTTGAAGATGAGTTCACCAAAATGTGGCTAAAAGGAAAGGAAAAAATGCCCTCATTGGTAACGGTTCAAATTCCCAATGACCACACGGCATCTCCAAGACCCCAAGATGGGTATCCTTATACCAGCAGTTATGTGGCGGATAACGACCTGGCTGTAGGCCGAATCCTTCATTTCCTGTCGAGAACACCTTACTGGAAAAATATGCTTGTGGTCATCACAGAGGATGACCCACAGGGAGGTGTTGATCATATTGATGCCCATCGCAGCATCCTGATGCTGGCAGGGCCTTACGTGAAGCGAAATTATGTATCCCACACCCATGCCAATTTCGGTTCCATCCTCAAAATGATTTACAATATCCTGGCCGTGCCTTATGTCAATCAATATGATGTAACCGCCTCAGACCTCAGTGATTTTTTCACTGCCAAACCCAACTATTCGCCTTATACCCTTGAGCTTTCAGACAAGCGTGTTTTTGATCCGGCAAAGGCAATGAAGAAGTATAACCGCGACATCGATTGGAGAAAAATCATGCAGGGACCGGCAATGGATGATGAAAAAGAACAAAGGGAAAGGCATAACAAAGGAGAGAATTAATACATGGGTAAAGTAAGAGGAAAATACTGGATTGCGTCAATGGCAATGATGATTTTGTGGTCATCAGCATTTGCACAACAGCAACAAGACAGTGTTGTGCAAATGGAGCAGGTGACTGTTACTGCAACCAGACGTGCTGCAGAAGTTAGCAGACTCCCGTATGCTGTTGAACTGATGCATGCGAGGGATTTGGAAAGGCAATTGTCGCGTACCATTCCAGAAGCACTTCAAGGTGTTCCGGGAGTATTTATTCAAAAGACCAACCATGCCGGGGGGTCGCCATTTGTGAGGGGTTTGACTGGCAACCAATCATTGATTCTGGTGGATGGTATCAGATTGAATAATGCCATTTTCCGTTTCGGACCGAACCAGTATATGACACTCGTTGATCCATTGATTGTGGATAGAATTGAAGTGGTGAAAGGAACAGGCTCAGTTCAGTATGGCAGCGATGCCATGACAGGCGTCATCAATATTCATACCCAAAACCTGCAGTTTCGGGATAAGCCGGAGTGGAGGGAAAAGCTCCAATCCCGTATCACTGGTAATGGGATGGAAACAACCTGGCGTCCGGAAATCAGATATGAGGGAAAGCGATTTGCCTTTGTGGTGGGTGCTGATACAAAAAGGTTTGGTGACCTCAAAGGTGGCGACACCACGGGGTTTCAACGACCTTCCGGGTATCAAGAAAAGGCATTGGATGCCAAGCTCAAAGTTGATGCAGG
>JBDLUN010000131.1:0-20438 GCA_039805245.1 Bacteroidota bacterium | reverse complement strand
AATGGTTATGCTTCTCCTGGAGTTTGGCGAACTCAGCAGCGGTAACAATTTGCTCCACAGGCTTTGCCTGTGAGGCAGCCCAGCTGAGGACTTTCGTGCTGAAAACACGCTGGTAGGCACTTTCCACCTGTTGTTTGTCGCCCATCATCCGCTCCACATAGCTCTCCAACCATTCGTAGTTGCCACCCATATTCATGGAGCCGAAATAGCCCATCAATTGCTGGCGCATGCTATCCATGATATCTTCCCTGCTCACCTGGATATTATTTTGGGTTCCGATTTCGTTGCTGACAAGGGTCCAGCGCAACTGGTTGATGAAGGTCGGGAATTCTTTTTCTACAGCTTCTTCTGTTTGTTCCTTTTCTCCGCTTTTCAGGAGCCATTTTTTCAGGAAAGTTTCGGGGAAACTCATGGGCGTTTCTTCTGAGAGCAGGTGGAAAAGTTCGTGCTCCAACAGGTGTTGGGCCTGGTGTTTCCAGTATCCTTCAATTTGTGCTTTCAGTTCGGCCCTGAATTCAGCTTCTGTGGCCAATTCTTTTCCGGGGATGGCTTCTTTGAAGAAATCAGCATCCATGGGCCTTTTTTCAACAAAGGCTATCTTGCTGATGGTCATCAGGAAATACTTATCGAGTTCCGCTGCATCTTCTTTGTTCACGCCCAAGTCACCTGCCAGCCATTCCCTTTCTTTCTCTTCAAATGCAGTAGAAAGTTGGATGACAATGGAATCACCTTTCTTTTTTCCTTTCAGTTGCTCCTGTACAGATTTGCTGAAATAGTTTAGCAGGAGAGAGTTGTCTTTTTGGGTTCCGCCTTCTTCAACAACGCCTGCAGCGTCAGCAGCTTGGAAGGAAACATTGAGTACATCTTCATCATTGCTGATGGTTTCGGGCTCTGTCATTTTACCGAGCCTCCTGGTGATCCTGTCTACCTCTTCATTCACCATTTCCTCTGTAGCCTCCACAACATGCAGGGTGGTGGCAGCGCCTGCAATATCCGGAATGGAGAATTCAGGCTTCAGTCCAATTTCAAAACTGAAACTGTATTCTTTGGGCTCATTTTGGTTGAAAGCTGCCGGATCGTTGCCGTCTTCGGGAAGCGGTTGTCCCAAATAAGCTATATTTTCCTGCTGGAGGTAGGTCATGAGTTCATTTTCGATGCTCTTCAACACCTCTTCGGTAAATACGGAGGCACCGTACATTTTTTTAACAACACCAGCAGGCACCATCCCTTTCCTGAATCCGGGTATGTTTGCGGATTTGGCATATTTCTTCAATGCAGCTTCGTAGTTGGGGGTATAGTCTGCCGGTGAAACGGTAACGCTAATCCTGTCATGCAGTGGAGCAATTTGCTCCCGGTTGATTTGTGCCATGGTAATTGGTTTGGGAAAAGAGCTGTGCGGATGGAGGGACTCGAACCCCCATGCCTCGCGGCACCAGATCCTAAGTCTGGCGTGTCTACCAATTTCACCACACCCGCATTTAGCTGTTCTGTTTGAACAGTGGCTCTTTTCAAATTGGGGGGCGAAGGTAGTATTTTCAAATGAATAAAAAAGGCAATCAGGGGGTTTTTCGTTAAATTTGAGGCGTATGGACAGCCTTGAAAAGGAGATTTTTCAGCCTCATTACGATTTGAATGAAGAACAGGAGAAGAAGGAAATCGTGCGCCGATACCGGGCATTGCTGCGTGCGTTGAAGCCCAAACTCAAGCAGGGCGATAAAGAATTGGTCAGGACAGCCTTTGAAATGTCAGTGGATGCACACAAGACCATGCGCCGTAAAAGTGGTGAACCATACATCTTTCATCCTCTGGCTGTTGCCATGATTTGTGTAGAGGAAGTTGGTCTGGGGGTGCGCTCCTGCATCTGTGCCCTACTACATGACACAGTGGAGGATACCGACGTCACCCTGGAGGATATCCAGCAAGAATTTGGGGCAGAGATTACCCGGATCATTGACGGACTGACCAAAATTTCCACAGTGGTGGACAATAACAGCAGTCAGCAAGCTGAAAATTTCAAAAAAATCCTGCTTACCCTCACCGATGACCCTAGGGTTATCCTGATCAAGCTGGCCGACCGTCTGCACAATATGCGCACGCTGGACAGCATGAAAGTGGAAAAGCAACTCAAAATTGCTTCTGAAACGGTCTATGTATATGCACCCCTTGCCCACAGGATGGGTCTTTATACCGTTAAAACGGAGATGGAAGACCTTTCCATGAAATACCTCGAGCCGGAAGTTTATAGGCAGATTGCCAAAAAGCTGGCCGAAACCAAAAGGGAGCGATCCCGCTACATCAATGAATTCATCAAGCCTGTCAAGGAAAAGCTGGACAGGACAGGTTATGTTTTTGAGATTTATGGCCGCCCCAAATCCATTCATTCGATTTGGAACAAGATGAAGAAAAAGAATGTGGAGTTTGAGGAGGTATACGATTTGTTTGCCATCCGTGTGATTGCAGATGTGGCACCGGAGCTGGAAAAGGAAGCCTGCTGGAAGGTTTATTCAATGGTTACAGATATGTACAGTCCTGCTCCGGAAAGGCTGCGCGACTGGCTCAGTAACCCCAAATCCAACGGTTATGAGGCCTTGCACACCACGGTAATGGGCCCACAGGGCAAATGGGTGGAGGTGCAGATCCGTTCCAAGCGGATGAATGAAATTGCGGAAAAAGGACTTGCAGCACACTGGAAATACAAGGAAGGGGGCGGAGAGGAAGACCGTTTCGACAAATGGTTTTCCCAAATCAAGGAGGCATTGGGTTCAGAAGACATCAGTTCCATTGATTTTTTGCATGAATTCAAGACCTCTTTTCTTGCTGAAGAGATTTATGTATACACACCCAAAGGGGATGTAAAAATGTTGCCGGTAGGGTCTACAGCACTCGATTTTGCCTTTTCGATCCATACCGCTATCGGGTCTAAATGTATCGGTGCCAAAGTGAACCACAAACTGGTTCCCATCAGCCATAAACTCCGGAGTGGCGACCAGATTGAAATCATTACCTCCAACAAGCAGAAACCCAGTGAAGATTGGATTGCCCTCGTGGTTACGGCAAAGGCCAAAAATAGGATCAAGGATGCCTTGAAAGATGAGAAACGCAAGGTGGCAGACGAAGGCCGATACTTTATGGAACGCAAGCTTTCGGCCATGGGTTTAGCCATGAGTCAGCAGCATATTGATGAATTGGTATTGTTTTACAAGGTTCCTTCTCCACTCGACCTCTTTTACCGGATCGCCATCAAGCAAATTGATCTCAAGGAATTAAAGGAGTTTGAAGTTCGTGGCGACAAACTCGAATTGATCAAGGTCAAAAAACCCGAGCAGAAAGCCGATGTACCGCCAGCGAAACAGGATATCCATAAGGATACGGAGCTCATCATTTTCGGAGAAAGCAGCGACCGTATCGTGTATAATTTAGCCAACTGTTGTACACCCATTCCGGGAGACGACGTATTTGGTTTCGTGTCAACAGGAAAGGGGTTGGTTATCCACCGCACCAACTGCCCCAATGCCACCAGATTGCTCTCCAGTTTTGGCCACCGTATTGTTAAAACCAAATGGGCCAAAAACAAGGAAATTTCTTTCTTAACGGGACTCAAACTTACTGGCCTGGATGATGTGGGTGTTATCCACAAAATCACCAACCTTATCTCAGGAGAGTTGCGCATCAATATCAGCGCCATAACCGTTGAAGCAAAAGAAGGCATTTTTGAAGGCAATATCAGATTGTATGTGCACGACAAGGATGAGTTGGATGGCTTGTTTACCAAACTCAAATCCCTACCGGGTATACAAAGCGTCAACCGGTATGATGTTGACGAATAAGGAATATTTATTTTTTCGGCTTTAATGTCATTCAACTAAATTTGCGCCTTAACATCCAAACAATTTTATGGTTGATGTACTTTTAGGTTTGCAATGGGGTGATGAAGGAAAGGGAAAGATAGTAGACTACTTTGCACCACAATACGACATCATTGCCCGTTTTCAAGGCGGTCCCAATGCCGGTCACACACTCTATGTAAACGGTTCTAAAATCGTCTTGCACCAGATTCCTTCCGGCATATTCCATGAAAATACCATCAACCTCATTGGTAATGGTGTAGTCTTGGATGCCGTTACACTCAAAAAGGAGTACGACAAGGTTGCGGCATTTGGTGTTGATGGCCGGAAAACACTCTATGTTTCTGAGCGTGCCCACTTGATTCTGCCCACACATCGGGCATTGGACAAAGCCTCTGAAATTTCAAAGGGCAATGACAAGATTGGATCAACTCTCAAAGGAATCGGTCCGGCATACATGGATAAAACCGGCAGAAACGGATTGCGTGTAGGGGATTTGCTCGATAAGAACTTTACAACTCAATACATCAAGTTGCGATTGAAACACCAGCGCATGCTGGATTCATTCGGTTTCAATGAAGATATTTCCGAATGGGAAGAGGAGTTTTTTGAAGCCATCGAATTCATGAAAACGCTGAAGATTGTCAATGGTGAATATTTCATCAACGAGCAAATCAGGAGCGGCAAAAAAGTATTGGCTGAAGGAGCACAGGGCAGCATGTTGGATGTTGATTTTGGCACTTTCCCCTTTGTCACATCCTCCAACACCATTTCTGCAGGTGTTTGTACCGGACTCGGTATCGCTCCCCAAAAAATCAAGGAAGTCATCGGTGTAACCAAAGCATATTGCACAAGGGTTGGCAGCGGACCATTCCCCACAGAATTGCATGATGAGACCGGTGAGCGCCTGCGTAAAATCGGCAATGAATTTGGAGCCACCACCGGCAGGCCTCGCAGGTGTGGCTGGATAGACTTGGTAGCCCTGGATTTTGCTTGTATGGTCAATGGCGTAACACAGGTTGTCATGACCAAATCTGATGTACTCGATGCATTTGAAGAGCTTTCCGTATGTACAGCATACAATATCAATGGCAAGGCTCAAAAGGCTGTTCCCTACCAGATGACCAAGCTTCCCATTGAACCCGAATACGCCCATTTTGAGGGTTGGAAAACGGATATCACCAGGATCAAAGAGCATAGCGAATTGCCTGAAGCCATGAAACAATATATTGGCTTTATCAATCGTTTCCTCGGTGTGGACGTAAGTTACATTTCAAATGGTCCTGGCAGAGACCAGATCATTCGTGCGGTGTAACGTATGTAAAAAAATTGTTACCGAATTATTTGGTCATATAAAAAACTCTCAGAAATTTTACGCTGAAAATCCTAGTAGACATGGCAAAGTCAGAAAAAGAAAAAAAAGTTACCAAGAAACCTGCTGGCGACGATTCTTCTTCTAAGCCTAAGAAAACCGCAACCAAATCCGCAAAGGATGAGGATGAGGATGACGAGGACCTTGAATTGGATGATGAAAAACCAGCCAAACGTTCCAAAAAAGCTTCAGACGACGATGACGATGATGATGTAGACGTCGATGATGATTGGGAAAAAGTGGAAGATGACGACAATTGGGATCCAGACTTTGATGAGTTCGACATCCCCAAATCAAAAACCAAGAAAGCTGCTCCAGGCGGAAAAAAGACCACCGAGGAAGATGATTTCTCCATCGATGATGAGTTCAAGGATTTGGGCTATTTCGATGACGGAGGAGGTGGTTTTGACGACGATGACGACTTCTAAATAATCAATCTACAAGGAGCTGTTGTGCAAATCGCAACAGCTCTTTTTCTTTCAGCCTGTCGGCATGGATTTGCATTCCAAAGGGCATGCCATTGCTGTGTTTGAATAGGGGAACTGAAATGCCTGCAATACCGGCAAGGTTGGCAAAAACGGTATAGAGGTCCCCCAGGAACATTTCCACTGCATCATTGCTTTTTTCCCCGAATTTGAAAGCCGGAGAGGGAACTGTGGGCATGATGATCAGGTCATATTGACTGAATATCAATTCAGTTTGTTTGGTAATCAATCTCCTAACTTGTTGTGCCTTTGCATAATAGGCATCATAATATCCTGTACTGAGTACAAATGTTCCCAGCATGATTCTTTTTTTCACTTCCTTGCCAAATCCTTCTGCCCTTGTTTTTTTGTACAGCTCCTGCAGGCCATTGATTGGTGAGGCTGTGCGGTATCCGTATTTGATACCATCATAACGCGACAGGTTGGATGAAGCCTCTGCGGTTGTCAGCACATAATAGGTTGGAACAATATGGTCGAGGTAATGGAAGTTTACCGGTTCCACGAGGTGTCCTGCATCCCGGAGGGATTGCATCCTGTCGAGTACGGCCTTTTTGATTTCGGGATCAAGGGAAGGGTGTTCCAGGCTTTCAGGGAAATAGGCTATTTTGAATGGCTTGGGTTGATTCAGGTTTTCCAGGTAATCCGGAACCGCCTGTGCAGAACACGTACTGTCATAGTCATCAGCACCAGCTATCACACCCAGGGTTGTGGCTATATCAGGAATATTCTTGGCGAAAAGTCCGATTTGGTCAAATGATGAGGCATATGCGAGTAGTCCGTATCGAGAGATTCTGCCATAGCCCGGTTTCAAACCGATAATTCCGCAAAAATCGGCTGGCTGCCTTACTGATCCTCCAGTATCTGACCCGAGACTAACCATACAAAGATCAGCCTGTACAGCTACAGCCGATCCTCCTGAAGATCCACCAGGCACCCTCTCTTCGTCCAGTGCATTAAGAACCTTCCCATGAACAGAGTGTTCGTTCGAAGAGCCCATAGCAAATTCATCGCAATTGAGGTTACCAATGATGATGGCATCCTGTTCGAGCAGCCTTTGAACGGCTGTTGCATGGTAAATGGCCTTATATCCTGAGAGTATTTTGGAGGCTGCACCAACATGGTGACCAGCATAGCATAAAACATCTTTGATGCCAATCACTACGCCATAGAGGCTTCCCCAACTAGCCAGGTTGTTGTTTTTTTCATCCAACGCTGCAGCGCGCTGAAGGGCTTCATCGGCATATACCTCAACAAATGCATTGAGGTGTTCCTTTTCGCTAATGGCTTTAAGGTACGAAGTTACAACTTGCGTGCAGGTGAGTTCTCCACAAGACAATTGCCTCCGGAGATCCGATATGGAATGGTGGGTATACAAGGCGTGGGGAGCTGGTATCAGTTTGCTGCCTTGTCTTTTTCCTGCATTCCTTCTTCAATCTCTTTCTTTACGTTGGATTTGGCATCGTTGAATTCACGGATACCTTTGCCAATACCCCTCATGAATTCAGGGATTTTGCGGCCTCCAAAGAGGATCAGTACTGCGATGATGATGAAGATCCACTCAGAGCCTCCGGGCATTGCCAACAAAAATGTGCTATTGGATAACATAATTTCTTTTTTTAGTAGAAAACAAATTTAATGTTTTTTTATGGCATCCCCGAATAGGAGGACATAAAAAATCCCGCACGAGGCGGGATTAACAAATTTATGGGGATAAAGGTTATCTGACCCTTTTTTCCTTGATCCTTGCGCTCTTGCCACTCCTTGTCCTGAGGAAGTAAAGCTTGGCACGACGAACCTTACCGGTTTTGTTCAAAACAACCGATTCAATATTGGGGGAAGCCACTGGGAAGGTACGCTCCACGCCAACACCATCAGAAACTTTTCTTACGGTGAAGGTGGCGGTTCCACCCTGGCCCTGACGCTTGATTACGTCACCTTTGAAGCTCTGGATCCTTTCCTTGTTTCCTTCGATGATTTTATAATTGACGGTAACATTGTCACCGGCTTTGAACTTGGGAAGATTGTTGACTGGAGTCAACTGCTCGTGTACAAAAGCGATAGCCTGATTCATAATCTGTTCAATTTGGGGGGCAAAGGTAATCATTGCCCTTGTTAAAACAAAATCTATTTCAAAAAAGGGTGAATAGCCACTATCTGGCTACGTTCACAGTGCGTTTTTCGCGGATTACGGTTACTTTGATCTGTCCGGGATAAGTCATTTCTGTCTGTATCTTCTGTGCCATTTCAAAGCTCAGCTTTTCGCTGTCGCCATCAGTAACCTTGTCTGCTTCAACAATTACACGCAACTCCCTGCCGGCCTGGATGGCATAAGCTTTTTCCACACCGTTATAGGTAAGGGCCAGGTTTTCGAGGTCTTTAATGCGTTGGATGTATTGTTGCATGATCTCCCTTCTGGCTCCTGGTCTGGCTCCGCTGATGGCGTCGCAGGCCTGGATGATGGGGGATATCACGTATTGCATTTCCGTTTCATCGTGGTGGGCTGCAATAGCGTTCACTACGGCAGGATTTTCACCGTATTTCTCTGCCAATTTACCACCCAGGAGTGCATGGCTCAGTTCTGTTTCTTCATCAGGAACCTTGCCAATATCGTGCAGGAGTCCGGCTCTTTTGGCCAGCTTGGGGTTCATGCCGAGTTCTGCCGCCATGATGCCACAAAGGTTTGCCACTTCGCGGCTGTGCATGAGCAGGTTTTGGCCGTAAGACGACCTGAAGCGCATTTTGCCTACTACCCTGACCAATTCCTTGTGCAGGCCATGGATGCCCAATTCGATGATGGTTCTTTCACCGATTTCCATCACCTGCTCTTCCAGCATTTTACGGGTTTTTTCTACAACTTCCTCAATTCTGGCTGGGTGAATCCTGCCATCACTGACAAGGCGCTGCAAGGCCAAGCGGGCAATCTCTCTCCTGAGGGGGTCAAAAGAGGAAAGTACAATAGCCTCTGGGGTATCATCCACCACCAGGTCAACACCTGTTGCGGCTTCAATTGCCCTGATATTACGGCCTTCGCGACCGATAATTTGACCTTTGATCTCGTCACTCTCCAGTTGGAATACGGTAACCGTATTTTCTATGGTTTGTTCCGCTGCGGTACGCTGGATGCTTTGGATGATGATTTTCCTGGCTTCCTTGTTGGCTTTTTGGCGGGCATCTTCGATAATCTCCTGTTGCAGAGAGAGGGCCCTGGTTTGTGCTTCCTGTTTCAGACTCTCCACCAATTGTGCTTTGGCATCTTCAGCGCTGAGACCTGCAATCTTTTCCAGTTTGCGGATATGCTCTTCCTGGTGTTTTTCGAGTTCGGTCCTTTTTTGGTTGACGATTTCGATTTGCCTGTTCAGGTGATCTTTGATGGTGTCGTTTTCTTTGACCTGCTTTTCGAGATTTTCCATCTTTTGGTTGATGGATTGCTCTTTTTGCTTGATTCTGTTTTCGGAGTCGTTGATTTTCCGGTTCTTTTCCAGCACTTCCTTGTCGTGGTCAGCTTTCAGCTGTACGTATTTTTCCTTTGCTTCGAGCAGGCGTTCCTTTTTGAGGTTTTCTGCCTTGAATTGGGCGTCTGAGAGAATGCTTTCAGCCTGTTTTTTGGCTTCTTCGATTTTGTTTTGTGTGTTTTTGGCAAAGATGGCCTTACCCAGTCCAAGACCAGCCAATGCGGCTACAATCCCGGTGATGATGGGTATAATGAGTTGCGATTCCATGAATGTTTTGTTTTTGCTGTTTCATAATCAATCCCTCCGAAATAAATTTCATACGGGGCAATAGTTGTAAAGTTAGCAAAAAATAGGCAAATCTCTGTGTTAAAGGCTTCCCGCTTCCTCCAGGGCCTTGTCAAGTTGGTTTTCCAGCCTTACCAGGCTGAGGGTAAGTTCTTTGTCATCTTGAACCACAGGTTTCAGTTGTGTATCGGTTACATATGACAGCAGTACCATCGCCATATAGTCTTGCATGTCTTTGCCGGCATATTGTGCCTTGAATTGGGCGAGCTGTTCATTAAGTCTCTTGGCTGTCTTCCTGACCACTTCCTCATCCTCTGGCTTCAACCTGATCCGGTATGTCCGGTCTCCCACCAAGAGGTTTACAGCGAGCAATTCCTGCATTTTTTCAACTTTATTTTGGTTATACACAATTTATTCACTATTTTGTTCCCCCGTCCCTGTGATATCGGTAAAAATATCACTTATGCAAGCCAGAACTACTACTTTCAGTTTCATCGACAACCTGACCATTGAAGTGGAAGAAGCAAGCACACCAATCTTCAATGTTGCACTCCGGAGCGAAGATGGCAAAATCTGTTGTAAGGCTGAAAAAAAGCTCAAACCGGGAACCACCTCCATCCGCTGGGAGGGGTTGAATGACCTTCCTTACGGGATTTACACGCTGGAATGTTCTCAGGGTCAGGAAGTTGTAGCCATGAAAACGGTCAAAAGGGTTTAATCTGTTTCCCCTAAGAGGGTAATGCACCGGTCGATTTCTTTTATATAATCGTTGATTTTTTTCTCAAGGGCAGCGTTGCTTGTTTTTTGAACAGCATCACCCCTTTCAGCCTGTTGCAGGGCAACCTGCAGTTGCATCTGCTCATATTGGCTCTTCAGGGTTTCGTTGGCCTTGAGCTGGGCTTCAAGCTCTTTTTTCAACTTTTCGTTTTCTTTGTTGATGCGCTTAATGGTGCCCGCCAGTGTGCTTACTTTTTCCTCAATTCTCCTGATATGGTCGGTATGCCCTGCCATATTATTTCCTGATCTCGGCACCATGATTTTGGGTAATGCCGGCTGTTATTTTGGCCATCATCTCATCCACCTCAGTGTCTGTCATTGTTTTGGTCACATCTTGGAAAGTGAAATTCATGGCAATGGATTGCTTGTCTTTGCCTAGTTTGTCGCTTTTGAAAATGTCGAAAATGCTGAAACTCTTGAGGTGTGGGATTTTCAAACCCTGAATGGTTTTTTCCAGTTCGGCATAAGTCAGCTGCCTGTCTGCCAGGAATGAAAGGTCTCTTGCTACTGCAGGAAAACGGGAAATTTCCCGGTAGCGGGTTTGATGGGATGAGGCGGCTTGCAACCAGGCGTTCCAGTTGATGTCTGCATACCAAACAGGATTCCTGATATCAAATTTCTTCAGGGTCTCCGCAGACGGCTTACCCAGGGTGATCAGCTTCTTTTTGCCTACCGATCCTGTAAGGGCATAGCTAAACCGATCCGATGTGGCAACTGAGAACCGGAGGTCTTCAATGCCGGAGAGTTTGGCCAGGCTCTGGAGGATACCTTTCAAATAGAAAAGGTCTGCCTGGGCTTCACCACTGTTCCATGACTTACCAGCTATAATGCCGGAAGTGAAAATGGCCAAATGGTCTTCTTCAAAATACCGGTCGCCGCTTTTCAAATATGTTTTGCCAAATTCGAACAACTTGAGGTTGTCATTGCGGTGATTCAGGTTCCTGGCCATGGTCTGCAAACCGGTCTCCATCATTGTCAGGCGCAAGGTATCGAGTTCGGAGCTCAGGTTGTTGAGCATCCTGACGGCTTTTTCCAGCTCTGCAGTGGAATAGTGTGCGCTGTGGGTAATGGAATTGTTGAGCATTTCATTGAAACCCAAACCTGCCAATGCGCCAGACAATTTTTCGCGCAGGGGATAATCCTGACTGCCGGATGATACGGCAGGTGTGATGGTGATGCTTTGAGGGATTGCAATATTGTCGAATCCGTCTATTCGCATGATCTCTTCCACCAGGTCTGCCGGAATGCTTACGTCAGTCTTGTGGGTCGGTGCCAGCACCACAATCGATTCGCTGGTAGTCTCAGCCACTTCAAAACCCATCCCGGTAAGTATCCCGTTGATGGTTTCCGGACTGTATTCCTTCCCGCTCATCTTTGTTACATAGGCGTATTTCAATATTATTTTGGCTTTCTCTTTGGGAACGGGGTAATGATCAACAGCATCCGAAAGGATAGCGCCTCCGGAATATTCGCAGATCAATGATGCCGCTTGTTTCAGCACCTCCAGTGTTTGACCGATATCCACACTTTTTTCAAAATGGGTTGCTGCGTCTGTCCGGAGCTGATGCCTAAACGAGCTTTTTCTGATGGTCACGGGGTGGAACCAGGCACTCTCCAAGAAGATATTCTTGGTATCTGTGGTAACACCACTGCCGGAACCTCCAAAAACACCGCCCATGCACATCGGATTATCCTGGCCATCACATATCATCAGGTCTGTTACGTCGAGCTTTCTTTCTTTTCCATCCAAACCCCTGAACAGTGTCGCGGCCGGAAGGTTTTTCACCCTGATGGCATGGCCCTGGATTTTGTCAGCATCAAAAGCATGCAAGGGCTGACCCGTATCGTGAAGTATGTAGTTGGTGATGTCAACAATGTTGTTGATGGGTCTTTGTCCGATGGCTTTTAGTCGCTGTTGCATCCATTTGGGTGCTTCGTGTATGCTTACAGATTCAATAAGTATCCCCGCATACCGTGGGCAATCTGCTGGATTTTCCACCGTTACGCTAACTGGGCAAGGTTTGCCTGTCAAGGCAATGTCATTTTTGTTTTTCAAAACAGGCTGCAAAGACGTTCCTTCATGGTGATTCAGCCAGGTGCAAACATCTCTTGCAACACCCCTGTGGCTCATGGCATCACTGCGGTTGGGTGTGAGTCCGATTTCAATGATATGATCCTGGTAAGGCTCAAACAAGTTTGATGCGGGAATGCCTACGGGGGTATCGGTAGCCAAAATGCGGATGCCGCTGTGGTCGGCGCCCAATCCAATCTCATCATCCGCACAAATCATGCCCATACTCTCAACGCCCCTGATTTTGGCAGCACGCATGGTGAGGGGTTCACCAGTTGTGGGATAAATGGTTGTGCCAACGGTAGCAACAATTACTTTTTGGCCTGCAGCCACATTCGGGGCTCCACAAACGATCTGCAAAGGAGTTTCACCGCCAATGCTCACTGAAGTGACGGATAGCCTGTCGGCATTGGGGTGCTTTTCTACGGAGAGGACTTCCCCAGTAACCAGACCAGCCAAACCGCCCTTGATTTCTTCATACAATTCATAACCTTCCACTTCCAAGCCAATGGAATTGAGGATTGCAGCCAGCTTCTCATGGGGGATGGGCGTTTGGAAATAATCCATCAGCCAGTTGTAGGAGATCGTCATAGCTGCAAAGATAAGGGGTGGAGGGAGAAGAGACAAGTGAAGAGGGAGGAGGGAGGAGGCAAAAGGCAGGAGGCACAAGGGACGAGGCAGGAGGGATGAGGGTTAAGGGACGAGGTAGGAGGCAAAAGGCACTAGGCACTAGGCACTAGGCACTAGGCACTAGGCACTAGGCACTAGGCACTAGGCACTAGGGTTGTGGGGAATGCAAGGTAGGGGATAACTTTGTGGAAAACCTGTCAATGGATAGTGCTTTGCTGTGGAAATGGGGTGGATAGGCTGTGATGATTAATGTTTTCGTAAAATTCACCCTGCCTCGGGCAATGGTGGTATATTCGCAGGCCGGATCGGGCATAACCAACAAATCAAAGCGGACAAATGGAATCGACGAACCTGAGCAGGGACCGAAGGAATAAAAGAAAAGGCAATACAGAATTCAATGCCATGGCCTATGGCAAGGTGCCGCCACAGTCGCGTGAGCTGGAAGAAGCCGTTCTCGGAGCGGTTATGTTGGAAAGGGCTGCCTTCGATACGGTAATTAATAT
The DNA here is from genome assembly GCA_039805245.1 of Bacteroidota bacterium. Classification (GTDB taxonomy): domain Bacteria; phylum Bacteroidota; class Bacteroidia; order Chitinophagales; family Chitinophagaceae; genus Pollutibacter. The sequence continues at coordinate 7,018 of JBDLUN010000131.1, read as the reverse complement.
CCTCAAGCCGGAATGTTTTTATGTGGAAGCCCATCAGCAAATCTTCAGGGCTATTGTGCGGTTGAATGCCGACAGCAAGCCAATCGATTTGCTTACGGTTGTAGAGGAACTCAAAGCGATGGAAATGCTGGAAACGGTTGGCGGTCCTTATTATATTTCCAAGCTGACCAACGCCGTAGTATCCGCAGCCAATATCGAAGCCCATGCACGTATTGTGCAGGAAAAATTCATCCAAAGGGAACTGATTCGTATCAGCAGTGAAATCATCACTGAGGCTTACGATGATTCCACGGATGTTTTTGATTTGCTCGACAGTGCCGAGCAGAAGCTTTTTTCCATCGCCAATGACCAGTTGAAAAAGGAATTTGACACCCTCGGCAAGAGTGTTATGGATACATTGAACCGCATTGATGAGATGCGGGCAAGAAATGAAGACATCACGGGGGTGCCTTCAGGGTTTCCCACACTCGATAAAACCACCTATGGTTGGCAGAAATCGGATCTGATCATCCTCGCAGCCCGACCTTCAGTAGGTAAAACGGCATTCGCCCTGAACCTGGCACGCAATGCCGCCATGCATCCCACCAAACCCACTGCTGTAGCGGTATTCAGCCTGGAGATGAGTTCCAGCCAGCTGGTTCAGCGTATCCTTTCAGCTGAGAGTGAAATTTGGTTAGAGAAGATCTCCCGGGGCAGGATGGAAGATCATGAGATGCAGCAGCTCTACAAGAAAGGCATTGAACCACTGGCCAATGCCAAGATGTTCATCGACGATTCTGCGGCATTGAACATATTTGAATTGCGGGCCAAATGCCGGAGGCTGAAAAGCTTGCATGACGTGGGGCTGATCATCATCGATTACCTCCAGCTGATGAGCGGGTCGAGCGATAACCGAAATTCCAACCGTGAACAGGAAATCAGCACCATCTCCAGGAACCTCAAACAGCTGGCTAAAGAATTGCAGGTGCCTATCATCGCCTTGAGTCAGTTGAGTCGCGAAGTGGAAAAAAGAAAGGATTCCCAGAAGGTGCCGCAGCTTTCCGACCTCCGGGAATCAGGTGCCATCGAACAGGATGCGGATATGGTTATGTTCCTTTACCGCCCTGATTATTACGACATCACCACCAATGATATGGGTGAAGATACCAAGGGTGATGTATATGTCAAGATTGCCAAACACCGGAATGGTTCACTGGAAAACATCAAGCTTAAAGCGAAATTGTATATCCAGAAATTTGAGGAACACGAAAGCCTTGATCCCTTCGGAAGGCCCGGTGGCGGTGGTTTCCCCGATGGTGGTAGTTGGAAGCCGGTAAATGAAGAGGGTGGAGCACGCCTTTATATCCAGAAAGGCAGCAGGATGAACGATGGAGCCTCCCAAGATCTGGAGGATACACCTTTTTAATTTTTATACCCCATCTTTATGCCTGAGTTGCCTCTCTTTTACCACGAGCAATTGCAGCCCGGCAAGGGAATGATCAGCCTTGATGAAGAGACCAGAAGGCATGTTGTTACTGTGCTGCGTATGCAACAGGGGGAATTGTTGGAGCTCACCAATGGCAAGGGACTTTCTGCAACAGCTATGATCCGAGAGGCCGACAAGAAAAAATTGTTGGTGGAGCCACTTGAGCCTGTAAGCCATCCACCCAGAGAAAAAAATCTTTGGCTGGGCATCTCCCTCCTCAAAAATGCAGCCCGGTTTGAATGGATGCTGGAAAAAGTTACTGAAATAGGGATAACCCACATCTTTCCTTTGCTCACAGCGCGCACAAGCCGGCAGCATTTCAGGCAAGAGCGCATGCAACAAATTATCGTCAGTGCCTGCCTGCAGTCGCGCCAATTTCATTTTCCGGAACTTTCAGCACCAGTTGCATTTGAAAAACTGTTGGCATCAACGCTCCCGGAATCCAGGTATATCGCCCATTGTATGGAAGGTGAGAAATCACTGATCACCAATGATGGAGGAGATGGAGTCTTGTTGATTGGTCCCGAAGGAGACTTCACTGCAGAAGAGGTGGAAGCCGCCACAGGCCAACATTTCAAGCCCGTTACTCTTGGTCATACCCGATTGAGAACTGAAACAGCTGGTATAGTTGGTGCAGTGCTCCTGCGTGGTAACAGTTGATGACTATAAATCTTCTTGGATGACTGGTTCGTGCAGTTGAACCGGTTTGCTTTTTTTCCTTAACCGCATATTCAGCATTTCCACACCAAATGAAAAAGCCATCGCGAAATAGATGTATCCTTTGTCGATATGGCTGCCATGAACCGGCTGAAGCCCCTCAAAAAACAAACTGAAGCCCACCATCAACAGAAAGGCGAGGGCCAGCATTTTGAGGGTTGGGTGTTTGTGGATGAATGAGGAGATTTTTTCTGAAAAGAAAAACATGATGGTCATGGCTATGACAACAGCAATAATCATGATTTCAACATGGTTAGCCATACCTACAGCAGTGATGATGCTGTCGAATGAAAAGATCATATCAATCAGGATAATCTGCGCCATGATGCTGAAAAAGGATGCTTCAGCTTTTTTACCATCTTTTCCCAATTCAGCTTCTCCCTCTAACTTGCCATGGATTTCTTTGACCGTTTTGTAGAGCAGGAACAACCCGCCTCCCAGGAGGATTAGGTTACGCAGGTTGAAGGCGTAGTGTTTGCCTGAAAGGTCAATGCCAAACAGCTCCTTGTTACCATTGGTCACAAGCCATCCCAACGCTAACAACAGCAGAACCCGAGTGGTGATACCCAATATCATCCAAATCCGGCGCGAAAGCAACTTTTGTTCGGCTTTCATCCTGCCCATGAGGATGGAAACGAATATGACGTTGTCAATGCCCAAAACGATTTCAAGCAAGGCAAGGGTGATCAGGCTGATGAGTGAGTCAACGGTAAGTAATTCGGTCATGGTTAGGTTGTTGAATGATATTTTAATGCTTGTTGCTGAGCTCCTTGCAAATTCTACTGACCAGCATAGGCCCTTCATAGACGAAGCCTGTCCAAACCTGAACAAGTTTTGCTCCGGAATTGATTTTATCAACGGCATCAGACCCTGTGAAGATGCCTCCGCTCGCAATCAGGGTGGTTTCACCTTTGGTCAGGGTTGCCAACTGTTGCAGCACTGCATCGGCTGGCGTTTTGAGGGGTTGCCCGCTCAGTCCGCCATTCCCAATGACGGTGGCCAGACTTTGTGATGGAAGTGATAATCCTTCCCGGGAAATGGTGGTATTGCTGGTAACGATGCCATCGAGTTGGATTGTTGCTGCGATGTTGGCAATATCCTCCAATTGACCAGCAGTGAGGTCAGGGGCAATCTTGAGGAGTATTGGTTTGGGGTGTTTTTTTTGGTTATTCAAATCCTGGAGGGTGACGAGAATTTTGGTCAAAGCATCCTTGTCTTGCAGCTCGCGCAACCCGGGTGTGTTAGGGGAGCTTACATTCACTGTAAAATAATCCACCACATCAAAAAGCGCATTGAAACAGGTCACATAATCCTTCCAGGCGTCTTCGTTTGGGGTGGATTTATTCTTGCCTATATTGCCCCCAATGATCATGCGGGGCTTTTGGTAGGCCTTGTTTTTTTCGCTATTTCTCCAAGCTTCAAGCCTTTTTTTGATAGCCTCCAAACCATCATTGTTGAAACCCATCCTGTTGATCAGTGCCTTGTCTTGAGGTAGTCTGAATAACCTGGGTTTAGGATTTCCTTCCTGTGGCAGGGGAGTAACTGTTCCCACTTCCACAAACCCGAAGCCCAGCGTTTTCAATTCGCGGAGGTAAAGGGCGTTTTTGTCGAATCCAGCACCGAGTCCAACCGGGTTCCTGAATTGCAATCCCATGCATTCCCTCTCCAAATAGGCATCTGTAGGGGTATAGGCTTGTTCCAATATCCACCGCAAGGGTGCAATTGAACAGGCTGTTTTCAGCAAGTTCATGGCCACGTAGTGGGCCTTCTCGGCTTCCAGTTTGAACAGGATATTCCTTACAAGAGTATACATGTGTTGCAAAGGTAATCAGTCTAAACTTTCGGTGGTATCAATTTATAGATGACCGGCGTAACCACCCTGGAAAGCAGCGTGGAACTGATCAAACCGCCAATCATCACTATGGCGAGTGGTGATATGAGGGGATTCGTGGATATGGCAATCGGGATTAGTCCCCCAATGGCGGTAAGCGTGGTGAGGATGATGGGCAGGAAGCGGACTTCTCCCGCCTCTTTGATGGCCTCATCCAGCCCCATCCCTTCCATCCTCAGTTGGTTGGTGAAGTCCACCAGCAATATGGTATTCTTCACCTCAATGCCGGCCAGTGCAATAATGCCAATAGTGGCCACAAAAGAGAGGGAGTTGCCTGTAATCAGCAAGGCCAATACCGCTCCAACTATGCCCAAGGGAATGACAGACAATACAATCAGTGTACTTTTGAAAGTTTTGAACTCCAGTACCAGCACAGCAATGAAAAAGAATACGGTGATGATGATGATTTTACCGAAGCCACCAAAGGATTCATTCCTGCTTTCCAACTCCCCACCCATCTGATAGGTGTAACCGCGTGGCAATTTCATGTTTTCCATGGCTTTGTTGACGGTGTTGATCAACTCAGCATTCAACACCCCATTACCGGCAAAGGAGGAAACGGAAACGGTTCTGGTTTTGTTGATGTGGTTGATTTGGAAGGGGGATGTTTCAAATGCAAGCGTGGCTACATCCGAAAGGGGATAGGACTGTCCGGAGAGGCTATTGACATAGAGGGTTTTGAGTGTTCTGACATCGGGGGTGCCTTCACGCGGGCGGGTCAGCATGATGCTGTAATCGTTTCCGTTTTCGTCTGTCAGTTTGCCCATTTCCAATCCGGCCACAGCCATCCTCACTGCCCTGTCTATGTTTACCGTAGGAATCCCCAGCATACTGGCTTTATCCCGGTTGATGGTGACCCGAATATCTGATTTCAGGTTCTTGACGGGGTTGGTTACATACAGTGTGCCAGACGTTCCGTTGAGCATGCTTTCCACTTGCAGTGCAAGGTTTCTGAGGGTGTCGAGGTTTTCTCCCAGCAGGCGGACTTCCACCGGCGCAATGACCGGAGGGCCCTGTTCGAAGTTTTTCACTTCCACCTCAGCACCCGTGAATGGCGTCCATTTTTTCCGGAGTGTCTCAATGATAGCCAGTTTGCGGGTAGTGGTGGTGTTTTCTTGCATCTGCACGAAGAGTTGGGCATAATCAGCCTGCTCATTTTTGGGAATCACGTTGTAGTAGATTCTCGGATTGCCTTTCCCCACATTGGTTGATACGTGCGTGATTTCAGGAATGTTGTGCAGTTCTTTTTCAATCAATCTGCTGATCGAATCGGTATAGGCGATATTGGATTGGAGTGGACTGATCACATTAACAACAAACTGTGGTTTTTCCGATGCCGGGAATAGGCTGAAACCCAATACGGGAATGAGTTGCAGCGAACCGATGAAAACCAGCGCGGCCAGTACTACGGTCATTACCGGCTTTTTCAGTGCCACTTCCAACAGTGGCGCATAGGTTTTGTGAATGCCTTTTTTGAATGCCCTCAGGAAGGCATTGCCTTCCGTTTGCCCCGCATGGTTTTTCAAGATCCTGCTGGAAAGGAATGGAACCACGGTCAGGGATACCACTAAAGAAGCGAGGATGGAAAAGATGACAGCCAGGGGAAGGCTGCGGATGAATTCTCCGGAAGCCTCCGGCATGAAAACCAGCGGCATGAAGGCAATAATCAGGGTAACCGTGCAACCCAACACGGCCAGTCCGATCTGATTGGTGGCTTTGAGCGCTGCTTCTTTTTTGGAATAGCCATCCCTCAGCCAGCGTTCTATGTTTTCAACCACCACAATACTGTCGTCTACCAGCAAGCCCAAGGCCACCACAAAACCCACAATGCTCAATTGATTCAGGTTGAAGCCGGCCAGGTTGAGCAGGATGATGCCGATGGCCAATGAAAGCGGTATGGAAACCATCACCACGGAAGCAGCACGGAGCCCAAGGGGCAGCAGGGTTATCAAAACCAGCAGGATGGCAATCAGGAAATCCTTTCCAAGCCCCAGCAATCTGTTGTTCACATTTACTGCCTGGTCAAAATTCACCACAATGTCGATATTGCCCGGTAATGTTTTTTTGAAGTTGTTGAGGGCCGGCAAATAGGCGTCTTGCGTTTTGGAAATGTTTTCACCGGCCTTTTGCGCTGCGGTCACAAACACTGCGCGGTGCCCGTTCAGGCGGGTAATGTGTTTGCGCTCTGCAAACTCAAAGTATACCCTGGCAATGTCTTGCAGCAGAACGTTCCGCCCTTGGAAGCTGAAAACAACCGTTTTTTTGATTTCTTCAATATCGCGGATGTTTCCGCTCGTTTTGATGTTGTACGCCTTGTTGTTCACATTGATGCTTCCACCCGGGATATTGGCCATTTCGCTTTGCAATGCCTGCATCACCAGGTTTGCACTGATGCCCAGATGTGCCATTTTTTCAAGGTCGAGATCTATCCTGGCTTGTTGTTCAGGAATGCCATGGATTTCTACATTTTTGAGGGATGTTATCTTCTCCAATTCATCTTGCAAGGCTTCAGCCGTTTCTTTCATCCTAATCATCGAAGCGTTATCAGAAACCAGAGAGATCTGGAGAACATTTACCGTTGTCGGACTCACCTTTTGCACATCGATTCGGGCGATTTCCTTGGGCAGTTCATCCCGGAGGGCATCAATTTCCCGTATCAGCTCGCTGTATTTTTCATCCACATCACTGCCGAACTTGTATTCCACATTCAATACCGCCAGTCCGTCACTGACATTCGATCGGATGCGCTTGATGTTTTCCAGGCTGTAAATCCTTTTTTCAATGGGATTGATCGCAAGCTCTTCCATGTCGGCCGGACTGGTACCGGGATATACGATGATGATGGGATATTGCGGAGTATTCATGTCTGGGTCTTCAGACCGGGGCATGTCCATGATGGTGGTGATACCCAATACAGCCACCATGAGAAACATGATGAGGGTGAA
>JBDLUN010000130.1:0-7573 GCA_039805245.1 Bacteroidota bacterium | reverse complement strand
AGAAAGAATTCAATATGCCCTCAGACACTGTCTGCATGAAGCTGCATCAAATGGTGTGATCCTGGGTATTCAGAACCACAATGACTACTTAAGAACTGCCGATGAGTGCCATGAACTCATTCAGCCCTTCAATTCTCCATGGCTGGGGCTCGTGTTGGACACCGGTACATTTGTTTCACCTGAACCTTATACAGAAATCAGCAAAGCCACTCCCCTCGCCGTTAACTGGCAACTGAAAGAAAAACTGATCATCGATGGTAAACAAATCCTGATGGACCTACCCAGGCTTTGTAAAATAATCCGGGAATGTGGTTACAGAGGCAATGTGCCCATCGAAACCCTTGGACTGAATGATCCGATTAATGAAGTTCCTGTGTTTTTAGACAAAGTCAGAAAGGCTTTTTCAGGATTAAATCAATTCTGAATCCCCTCCTTGACAGGAGGGGTGGATCCATGACCGAGCAAAGCGAGTGTCTGGAGACGGGGTGGTAGAATTATTTTTTCAAAAATCAATTTACATAATTTCACCTCGTTAGTCTGTATATCAACAGGGCAGCACGCTGGGTCAGGAAAGTCATGTCATTAATGTTGATGGTTTCTCCCGGCGCATGGGCCCCTTTGCCTGAAGCACCGAGTCCGTCAACACAATCCAGGTAAGCAGCAATATAGGATATATCTCCTGCACCCCTTGAGCCGGGGTCTCCTGCTACTGATGCCCCTTTACCCAGGCTACGTGAAACACCATCAATGATTTTCAAAACGGTCTCATTGCCAGGTGTTGGTGCCATGGAAGGAATGCCGTCTTCAAAAATAATTGAAGCACTGGTACCTGAGAGGTTTTTTGAAACAATCTCCCGCATGGTTTGACGGGCATTTTCTTTCTGCTGTTCTGTAAGAAAACGGAGGTCCCCTGTAACAGTAACTGCGGGTGAAATGATGTTATCTTTTCCAATTGCTGCACCAGATGCTTTTGCTGGATCATAGCTCATCTCAGAACCACCAATGAACAATCCGGGATTGAATGTCAGGTATTTTTCAGTGCTGAGCGCCGTCCTGAAATCATTGATAATACGCGCTGCTTCGTAGATAGCCCCGTATCCTGACGACTCTTTGAAGATGGTCGATGAATGACCAGTTTTAGCCGTAACCTGCAGTGTCCATCCACTTGAACCCCTTCTGGCCGTGGCAATGGTATTGAGTCCGCTTGCTCCTTCAAAACCAATGGCAACATCATGCTGCTTCGCTCGGGCGATGAAATCACCGCGGCTCACCGACACCGGATCTCCGCCCCTTTCCTCATCGCCTGTAAAATAGGCAGTGATGGTTACATCATCCAGCAAACCCTCTGCATGCAGGGCTTGCAAGGCTTTGATCATGATCACATCTCCACCCTTCATATCATTTACGCCTTGACCGGTAGCTGTTGAGTCATTGACCATGGTAAAGGGTGTGAATGGCATATCGGGCTCAAAAACTGTATCCAAATGCCCAATCAGAAAGAGCTTTTTCCCTTTCTTGCCCTTCCTTTCTGCCACCAGGTGTCCGGCACGCTTGATGGAATCTGGCATGGAAATCCAGCTGCATACAAACCCGGCTTTTTCAAGTTCCTTGGCATATATGGCTCCCACTTTTTTGACCCCTTCAATATTCAACGATCCGCTGTTTATATTGGCTGAGGTTTTCAGCAACTCCACCGCTTCGCTGTGACCAGCCTTGATCCGTGTTGCAACTTTCAACTCAGCAGGGCCCAATTGCTGTGCCTGGAGTTGCAGGACAAAAGCAACAGCAGAAAATGCTAAACACAAAAGTCTTTTATTCATGGCAGGATAATTTATGGATGGATGAAGATACGCAAAGCAAATGTTTTTCCCATGGTGGCAACCCTGAGCAAATAGGTTCCAGGAATCCATCGGGAAACATCAATCTGGTGGTGCAGAAGCCCTGCCCTCACCGGTATTTTATCTTTGGCGTATAGGATCTCACCTTGCAAATTATATGCTGCAATGGCAACGCTCCCGGCTTGCATGGGTGCTTTCAATATCAGGAGATGTCCTGCTTTCATGACCTTCACAGCCGGAGCAGTAACAGGATTCGAGACTGATGTAATGGTTCCGGACTGCAGTTTGAAACGGCTGATGACAGGATAATGGTCGGATGTGGTAGTAGTATAATTCTTCACCCACTTTCCCACCTCGTACACTACACGAACCGAACCACTGAGGTAAACCTGCCTTAATTCGTCTGATATGACCACATGATCGACGGGGTCAGCATAAGCAGCCATTGTCCTGGACCCTGTTTCGCTCAACAATGTACTCACCGCTTGGTAGTGATGCGCAGCCGTTGAATCTGCAACCAGTCGAAAATAGGAGGAGGCATTTGACAGCATTCCGCCAGCAATGGCTGTATCCAGGTCATCATTGAAATCACCCAACAAGACCAAAGCTTTATCCCTGAAATGCAAGTCCAGGGTATCTTTCAGTTCAAGAACAGCCGCTTTCCTTTTTTCGTGATCGGCCGGTGTGACGCCGGATTTGCCATGCAAAACCACGAAATGCCATGGTGCACCTCCAGCGGCATTCAGCCCAGCTTCCATCAGGAAGGGAAAGCGGCCATTAGCCCAGTTTGTTTGGGCTGTAGGACTACCCCGCAGTAAACCACGAGTTTTGATGTAACTGAAAAGGGACTTCCTGAAAACAAATGCCTGCTTTTGTCCGGCAGCATAGGCTGCAGTATTGTTTACTGCTGCACCAGAGCAATAAGGAGCTAATACATAACCATAACCCGGCAGTGATGCAACCAGTTTGCTGAAACGCAAGGTGTCCACCACCTCAGTAAAGGCGTAAATGTCGGCATACATACTGTCCATTATTGTACGGATATTTGATTGGGCAAGGTCATCATCAGCCGGACCAAATCCATTTGTTTTGCTGCCAAACCATTGGATATTCCAATTGACCATATCCAGCGTCTGTGCAGGATCCAAAGTAGAACCATGCAGGTGGAATGCTTGTCCGGCCCCTCCCTGTGCACCTGTCAGCCTAAGTGTATCCTTTACGGCATCAATAGGTCGCTCCGGAGCAAAACGGACAAACAAATTTTGCCTGCCCTTCCTGAGTTGATCGGTGGTGTAAACAGCAAACCTGGAAAAATCAAAGCCATTGGCGGAGAGTTGAAAACCATCTGGTGATTGGATAACCAATGGCACATCGGGTGAAGTCACTTGAAACCCCACCATTTTCGGTGGCGAAGGGAGCCCTGCGGGCGATTGAAAATGCAATAGGCGTTGCTGCTCCCATACCACCAGCGGCTGTGCCCTGATGGTCATCCAATCAATAACTGCAATAACAAAAAGAACGGCCCAAGGCCTCAACACACCATTTCCCATCCCACAATCCTTTCACTGAATTTACGAAAAATCCAGGAAATATTGAAATCAACTTACCATAAGCTTCTGCAACTCGTTTCTGAGGTGATTGACCGGAACCACACCCGATTGCCTCCATTTGACCAATCCGTTTTGGAAAATAATCAGCGTGGGCACACCCTGCACCTGAAAATGGCTGGCCAGTGCTTGATTGCGGTCGACATCAATTTTCAAGATGGTTGCAGTATCACCCATCTGGGTTTTGAGGTCTTTGAGGATGGGTGCCATCATTTTGCAAGGACCACACCATTCTGCAAAAAAATCGACCAACACAGGCTTGTCACCCTTGATAATGTCTCCAAATGTTGAATTAACTTCCATGTGTTTCCTGTTTTTTAAACATACTGAATAACAAAGCTCCCATCATGGCGAAGTACAAGGTGCTGTTGACCGGACTGGAGGTGATTTTGCATGTTCCTGTCAGGCAACCCACATATTTCCAGTAAAGGAATCCTCCCAGTCCGCCAACAGCGGCTCCCACAAGATATAATAGATACTTTTTCATCATTTTTTAACGGAGCATGTATTGATGCCCAGGATTGGATAAATCGGACAGAAACTGACGAGGCTTGTCAACGTAAATACTGCTGCTGCTACGATGGCAACAATACCAAGTGTTCCAGTTACTGTTCCGGTGAAATACAATGCAGCCAAGATTGCTGCGATTACCAGTCTGACGACTTTATCAGTGCTGCCCATATTTTTTTTCATTACGCTTATTGTTTAAAGGTTTAAACAAAAGTAGGCTGCTCTCATTTGTTGAAACGTGACTAAAATCACATTGACGAGCTAATTTTTAATCCAAATCAGCGGATGCCGGATAGGTAGGTTCCGGATCACTTCTTCGGTTTCTGGTTCATGGTTCAGCTGCGACCAGACCTTAAAAATATTTTCATCATCATACGCGGCTGCACCAAAAACCAGAAAAGGGTGCGCTACAGGCCATTCATCCCAATACATCACATCTTGTTTGTATGGCCATTGTTTTTTATCCTGCACATAAGGCAGCATGAAATCAATCCCTTTCCGGATGGATCTTCCCCCATCAATCGTTATTGTCCACAAATCCCCCCTCATCCCTCTTCCCTTATCCCTCGTCCCTTTTGCCTCGTGCCGTGTGCCCCGGCTGTTTTCTAATACCTGACAAATCATCACCATGGCATCCAGGTTGAAAAGGGAATATCCATAGGGCTTCGTGCGGGCGATTTCTTTGGGAAAGGATCCATCGACAGCCATTTGTCCGGGCAGGTGCATTGTTTCAAACCTTTCCCTGCATAACTGCATCAACGAGTCGTTACCGATAAATGAGGCGAATCCTGCTACCTGCAGAGTCCAACAGGTTCCATGGTTGTTCAATGCACGGCTCTCATCAATTCCGTAGGGGTGGGTGGTCATCCATTTCAAGTAGTCTGCAAACCATTTCCGGAAAACAACGTATTCACTTCGCTTGGCTGTTCGACTCTTTTCAAAAATCTCAAGAGCCTTGGCCACTTCCAACAGGTGGATGGTGTCGATGATACCGATGCCCCTTCCAGTGAATCGGCCTTTGATGGCCTGCGCAAAACGGAGATGCGGAAACATCAGGGTGCCGGCATCCATGAACCAGGCCCTGGCATGTTTTAAGGCGTGGGACGCATATTGCTCCTCCTTGTCGAGGAGGTAGGCCGATGCCAATGCCCCCATAATCCTGCTGAAACGGATCATGGCACGGCGATGGTCCACAAAATTATCCGGATTGGTCATGCCGTCCCGCTGGATATAGGGGCTGTCCACATGCCTCGGGTTAGGCCACCAATAATCTCCTTCAGAAAAGAATTCATGAACGCCTCCTGAACTGCGGGGTGATACAGACGATGTAACGGTTACCGGCTGCTGATTGAGGGCCCATGTCGCTTCCCTGACAATGGTAGGGGCAAGGACTACTTTGACGCGATCGAACCACTTGCCTTGCTGCGTTGCAGGCTGGATTTGCGATGCCTGCAGGAGGAGGACAATTGGTAAAACAAACAAACTGCCTTTCATGGGGATTGACTTTGTCATTTAATTTAAAGCATTTTATCGGCGATATTCAGAAGGAGTACGAAAACGATTTCAAAATGCTGTTTCCACCATTGATAGCGGTGGCTTAACTTTGGACTTACATGACATTAAGGCTACTTCCATTCTTCCTGATGCTTCCTATCCTGACCAAAGCACAGCAATCTGTTCGCTCGATGGAACAGCTGCTGGACACAGGTTATTTCGCCAGGAAAAACGTTGATCCCATTAAAGTGGATGGTAACATTGTCGAAATCACCTGGCAAGGCGCACAAAGGGCTACCAATTTCGTTCAAAATTTTCCAGTCGACAGCCTGCTGTCGAAATCAAAAACGGAAGTGATGGTCTCCTACGACGACAAGCATCTCTACGTAGCTGCACGCATGTACAATACGGTCAAGAATCAGCAATACGTTACTCCATCCCTCAAACGTGATTTCCGGGGGGAAGCCAACGATGCGCTGGTGGTGAGCATAGATCCTTTTATGGACAGGATGAACTCTTTTTCCTTTGGTATCAATCCCTTCGGCGTGCAACGCGAGGGGCTAGTGGTGAATGGTGGGGTGGTGAGCGAAGACCTGAGTTTGTCTTGGGACAACAAGTGGCATGCCGAAGCAAAGATCGATGAGGATTATTGGAGCATGGAAATGGCCATCCCTTTCAATACCATTCGTTTCAGGAATGGCTCAGACAAATGGTTGGTGAATTTCTACCGGCTCGATAGCCACAATGGCGAGCGATCAGGATGGGCCAGGGTACCCAACCAATATGCCATGATCACACTGGCTTTCAACAAACCACTCCAGTTTGAAACACCCATCTCTAGGAAAGGTCCAAACATATCCCTCATCCCTTACGTTTCTCCCAGCGTATTCAGAAACCCAGTGATGAAATCGCCCGACAACAGGGATTTCAAAACCCAAAGCAAATTCGGCTTTGGTGGCGATGCCAAGGTAGGCATTGGCTCATCACTCAATGTAGACCTGACTTTCAATCCCGATTTTTCCCAGGTGGAGGTTGACAATCAGGTAACCAATCTCGATCGCTTTGAAATTCTATTTCCAGAAAAGAGGCAGTTTTTTCTGGAGAACGGCGACCTCTTTGCCAATTTTGGAGTGGATGGCATCAGGCCTTTTTTCTCCAGGAGGATTGGCGTTACCCGTGATCCCGGAACCGGACAAAACATCCAGAACAAAATTGATGCCGGCATGCGGTTGAGCGGAAAGATAGGCGACGACCTGCGTTTAGGTGTCATGCAGATGAGAACAGCGTCAATTGATTCGATCAACCAACCTGCCAACAATTTCTCTGTCATTGCCCTGCAGCAGAAAGTATTCCATCGTTCGAGCATTGGCTTCATCTTCACCAATAAGGATGCTGCTGGCAGTGCTGATTTCAACAGGGTGGCAGGAGTAGACTACAATATCGCTTCCAAGAACAATGTGTTGAATGGCAAGTTGTTCTACATGATGTCTTTTGACCCCACCAAAACCAGCAAGGATAAAGCTTATGGCGGCAGCATCGTTTACAACAAAAGGAATTTCGAATCCCGGCAACGCCTTTTCAGTATCGGCAATGAATTCAATCCGGAGGTCGGCTACCTGCGTCGTGGAGGATTCATCAAATATGCAGGCGACTTACAGTGGAAATCATACCCGTCCAAATCCACTATCAACAGGCACGGGCCCATGGTTGATTATGATTTCACCCATTTCCCCGGCAAAGGCATGACAGACTACGACCTGAATGCGATGTATAATGTTGTTTGGAAAAATTATACCCAATTGATGGTGCGTTTCAGAAGGGATTATACCAAACTGACAGAAGATTTTGACCCTACGAATACTGGAGGAACAAGACTCAGAACAAATGAAGAATTCGTTTACTATTCCTTCATTTGCAGCCTCGTTACGGATCAACGCAAAAAAGTTGCAGCAAAGTTACAGACAAGATCCGGGCAATATTTCAATGGCACACGCCTCAACCTGGATGCAGAAATGAGTTACCGCTTTCAACCATTCGGAAGCATTTCCAGTGTTGTCTCCCTGAATAGGCTGCGTTTTCCCTCGCCTTACAAAAGTCTGGATCTGGTACTTGTTGGTCCGAAGC
>JBDLUN010000129.1:0-3141 GCA_039805245.1 Bacteroidota bacterium | reverse complement strand
TGCTCTAACCAGCTGAGCTATAGGCCCTAGAACATTACTGTTCCGAGGAACGCAAAGTTAAGAAATAATTGCAAGTGGTACAAATCGACCCTGTAGCGAGAGCCCCCTATTTTGAAAAAACGAAAAATACGGCAAATAAACTACCTTTGCAACCCCAACCTTAACCTTTCATTAACCGGATTGGGAATACTTTTGAAGACTTAACAATGATCATGAAGAAGATATTCGGATTAATGCTCCTGGCCCTTACCCTGCATGCGTCTGCACAGGAAGAAAAATCCAACAACAAGGCAAAATCAGATAAACCTGCTGCTATCAAAGAACCGAAAGCGCCTAAAATCAAGCCGGATTACAGCAAGCTCGACCTCAGCAAGCGGGCATCTGACCATTTCATGATGCAATTTGGCCTGGCAGGATGGGGAAAGCCTGACAACATCACCACCAAAGGGTTCAGCCGCACATTCAATGCCTATTTCCTGTTCGACTTCCCCTTCAAATCCAACCCCCGCCTGAGCGTTGCTGTTGGGCCGGGTGTGGGCACCGATAATATCTTCTTCGACAAGATGACAGTTGATCTGAACGACCGTTCAGGGATGAAATTCCTGCGTGATACCATCACCAAATACAAAAAACACAAGCTGGCAACAGCATTTGTTGAAGCTCCCGTTGAATTGCGGTATTCCACCAACCCTGAAAACATGAACAAGGGCTGGAAATTCGCTTTTGGAGCGAAGATTGGTACCCTTATTGATGCCAAAACGAAATCGAAAATTGACCTCGACGCAACCGGAACCGGAGGCTACTATACCAAGGAAAAAGACAGGCGATATATCAATAGCACCCGCTTTGCCCTAACCGGTAGAGTTGGACTGGGTAACCTGAGCATTTTCGGCTCTTATACGGTAACG
Organism: Bacteroidota bacterium; assembly: GCA_039805245.1. Taxonomy (GTDB): domain Bacteria; phylum Bacteroidota; class Bacteroidia; order Chitinophagales; family Chitinophagaceae; genus Pollutibacter. The sequence goes on along the minus strand of JBDLUN010000129.1, from coordinate 2,233 downwards.
GACTTTTTCAAAGAAGGACTTGGCCCAACAGTCAGACCCTATTCTGTAGGTATCGCGTTGAGCGGACTCTAAGCAATCAAGCAAAAGCATGGAAATCAATTAGGTGCTAGACAAAACATCACTTTTCAATGAATCTGAAAAGGCCATCCTCGTTGGGGTTGGCTTGAAGGACCAGCAAGATCACCTGCTCCGGGAATACCTGGACGAGTTGGCCTTTCTGGCAACCACTGCAGGCGCAGTTGCAGTCAAAACTTTCACCCAAAAACTCTCCCACCCCGATTCCAAAACCTATGTGGGAAAAGGCAAACTCGAAGAAATCAGAGACTGGGCTGCCGGCAAAGACATCAGGGTAGTCATCTTTGATGACGAACTCACGGGAGCCCAAATTTCCAATATTGAAAAGGTGGTCAATATTAAAACTATTGATCGTAGCGACCTCATCCTCGACATTTTCGCCCGGAGGGCCAAAACAGCTCAAGCAAAGGCTCAGGTGGAACTGGCGCAATACCAATACATCCTGCCCAGGTTGCGAGGCATGTGGAAACACCTCGAAAGGCTGGGAGGGGGCATCGGTACAAGGGGTCCCGGTGAATCGGAGATTGAAACCGACCGCCGTATCGTTCGTGAAAAAATCTCCCTCTTGCGGAAGAAACTGGGCGAGATTGAAAAACAGGCATATACCCAACGCAAAGACAGGGGTGAATTCATCCGTGTAGCCCTCGTAGGCTATACCAATGTGGGCAAATCCACCATCATGAATCTGTTGAGCAAAAGCGATGTGCTGGCCGAAAACAAGCTTTTTGCCACATTGGATACCACCACCCGGAAGATTGTTTTTGAAAACACCCCATTCCTATTGAGCGATACGGTAGGATTCATCCGTAAGCTCCCCCATCACCTGATCGAAAGCTTTAAAAGCACCCTTGATGAAGTCAAGGAAAGCGATATCCTCATCCATGTGGTGGACATTTCCCACCCCCAATATGAAGACCAGATGAATGTGGTGAAAACGACCCTGGCTGAATTGGGATGCGGGGAAAAACCAGTCATCACCGTTTTCAATAAAATGGACCTCTATGAGGATCGCACCTTTGATGAATGGCTGGAACCGGAAGTGAAAGCACAACTCCTAGAAGAACTGACACGCCGCTGGCAGCATGAAACGGCATCCCGCTGCGTATTCATTTCCGCAACTGAACGCAGGGAAATTGACCGACTGAGAACATCCATCCTCAACCAGGTGCGGGAATTGTATGCCAGACGCTATCCATACAAGACAGGATACCAGCAGTATGACGGATACTAAGCTATACCAATGGCACTTTGTAGCCGATAGTGAAGCCGCATTGGGCTTCGGCTCCTATGATATGGTTCAGGCTGAGGTAGGCGACAAAACCATCTGCATCGCCCGTTTCAAGGATCAACTTTTTGCATTCCAATCCAAATGCCCCCATGCCGGTGCCAAAATGGTCATGGGCTATATTGATGCACAGGGAAATGCCGTTTGCCCCCTGCATCGCTTTAAATTCTCCCTGAAAAACGGCTACAATGTAACCGGAGAAGGCTATAACATGCGGACCTACCCGCTGGAAATGAGAGAGGACGGCATCTATGTAGGATTCAGGAATTGAAATACATCAACATGAACAAACCGACATCAGTTGAAGGCTATATTTCAGGAATTCCCAATGCGGTGCGAGATGGGTTCCTGGAATTACACCAGACTATATTGGAAACCGCGCCACAAGCAACTTCTGTGATGAGCTACGGCATGCCTGCCATCAAACTGGAAGGCATTGTGGTTTATTACGCCAACTGGGAAAAGCATTATGCCATCTACCCCATGCCTTCTGCACTCAAAACTTTTGCCTCCAAAATCAAATCCTACAAAACTTCGAAATCAACCATCCAATTTCCGCATGGAGAAACTATTCCAACTGAATTGATCAGGGAAATTGTTGCCTTCCGCATGAAGGAAAACAGAGATAAGGCTGAACTGAAGAAAGCAGCCAAACGAAAGTAAACCAATTTCTAATTAAGACTGCCTAGTGATGGTGTAGATGACATTCATCTTGGTTGCTTCACCATAATAAGCCACTTCTGCCGTTCCTGTTTGAACTGCTCCCAACCGCTCCATGGCTATCCTGGATCGCCTGTTGTTGATACCTACATAAAACTCAACCCGATCAACAAATTGAAAAGCATAGTCCAGCATCAATCGTTTGGTGGCCGG
>JBDLUN010000128.1:0-3780 GCA_039805245.1 Bacteroidota bacterium | reverse complement strand
CAATCCATTCTGCGAGTTTCATGGTTCCGTCTTTGCACAAGGCATGCATAAAAGCTTTGGGGAATACAGCCAACTGCGGCATATTATTGTTTTTGGGGGATAGTGGATGAATCTTTGGGTGGATTTCTGCCGATGAAAGGATACTGCTCTAGGTCAACAACTTGTCCGCTTACCGGACCACTTTCATCTGATAACCAATAAATTGCAGCTGCTGCAATTTCAGCGGGGGAAAGCAGTCGGCCTGCCGGTGCGTAAACATCCGGCAACTCCTTGTACCAATCATCTGCAAGTCCGTGTTTTCTTTTTCTATCTGCCTCATTTTCAGTGAGTACCCAACCCGGATTGATCTGATTTACCCTGATACCGAGGGTTCTGAAGAGACTGTCGCCCAGGTTGCGCGTCATGGTCATCAACGCACCCTTGGACATGCTGTAAGCCAGGAGATTAGGTTCACCGCTGTAGGCATTGACTGAACCGATATTGAGCACTGTGCCTTGGGTTTTTTCCAGTTCAGGCAAGCCAGCCTGAATCAATTGCAATGGAGCAAATGTATTCACTTCAAACAGGCGTTGGAGGAATACCCTATCGGTTGTATCGATGTTGGAGGAAGCAACAATAGCTGCATTGTTGACGATACCATCCAATTTCCCGAAAACCTCCAAAGCCTTATCTACCAGCATCTTACAGGTTTTTTCTTCTGCCAGGTCGCCTAACACATAAGCAGACTTGTCTTTGCCCAGCTCATTGACCAATTCCATCGCCCAATCGGGTTCCAATCCATGAACCAATACCTTGGCACCTTCTGCAACACAGCGTTTGGCTATTCCCTTTCCAATACCTGTTGTACTTCCTGTTATGATATAAACCTTATTTTCCAGCCGCATACCGTCAAGGTTTTAAGACACTTTTTACCACATCCCCATGGTGCATTTTTTCAAAGGCTGTGTGCCAATCCTCCAATCCCCAAACGCCGCCAATAATTGGTTTAACATCCAAGGCTCCGGTCGACATCAATCCAATCACTTTTTCCCAAATCGGCCAGTTATGGCTGAAGCTGCCTTGGAGGGTGACATTTTTCTGCACCAATGGGTCCAAAGAGAAATTGAGCGGCTGCGGTCCCCAACCCACTTTGGTGATGTGGCCATTGGGTCTTACCCATTGCAATGCCAACTTTAAAGTGGCACTGTTACCGGCCGCATCGATGATGCAATCTGCTCCCAAACCGTCACGCTCCAATGCCCATTGCAGTGCATCTCCCACAATGGGAATGCAACCATAGGTGCGGGATAATTCAAGACGCTTTAGGTCATTTTCAAGTCCAACAATAGCCACTTCAGCACCACAAAGCCTAGCCATGGCGGCACACAAAATACCTATCGTACCGGGTCCGATTACAATAACCCTGTCACCCGGTTTGATCCGAGCGTTCATGACCACTGCATTATAGGCCACACAGCAGGGTTCCGTCAGGCAGGCTTCTGCAAAGGGAACCTGATCCGGGACTTTATGCAAACAACGAGCCGGGACACTGACGAATTTCGTCATGGCTCCGTTGACACCATAGCCAAAGCCCTTACGGGTAGGATCCAAGTTATAAAGACCTTGCCTGCTCATGGGGTTGTTCGTATTGATGATGGCAGCTGTTTCACTGACCACCCTATCACCTTCATTCCATCCCTTCACCCGGCTGCCAATGGCAGCGATATGACCTCCAAATTCATGACCCAACACTACTGGATAATTGACCGGCCAGCTGTGGTCGGCTGTCCATTGGTGGAGATCGCTTCCGCAGACACCCACATTTTCCACCTGCAAAAGCACATCATCCTCTCCATAAATAGGCAGGTCGATATCCCTTAATTCAACACTTCCCTTTTCGGGAGCAAAATTGACAACAGCGGTCATCTTGTTCATCGATAAATTTTTATTGCTAATCAAATATCTCCGTAAGCATGGATTTTGTCACAAATGAGTTTAAGCGAAGCTTCCAGGTTACCATCGGCCGTACGGAAGGCATCTGCATCAATGGTTAGTGGGGCGCCCAGCACAACCAGTGGAGCACCGTATGCGGGACAGGCAATGGCCTGTTTCAGGGAGAGTCCGCCTACGGCCTGAACAGGAATATTTACAGCCTGTACCACTTCTCTCAATTGATCCATAGGGCTTGGCATGCGTTGCCCCATGGCAGCAATCCCCCTTCTTTCATCATAGCCGATATGGTGGATGACATAGTCACACCCCAAGTCTTCCAACCATTTGGCACCGGCAACCATGTCTTCACAAATCATGTTGTCGCCCATCACCTGCACGCCAAAATCTTTGCCCGCTTTGACCACACATTTGATAGTTTCTGCATGTGCCCTGGCCATCACCACCACGTGTGTTGCGCCAGCTTTTGCCATCATTTCCGCTTCCAGGTACCCGCCGTCCATGGTTTTCAGGTCTGCAACAATAGGAATGCCCGGAAAAGCTTCACGCAGTTTGCGAACACCATGCAGGCCTTCTGCCAAAATCAGCGGTGTTCCGGCTTCCAGCCAGTCGACACCGGCCCTTAGGGCCATCGCTGCCGTTTCCAGTGCCTCATCAATATTGGTTAAATCAAGTGAAATCTGAACTATCGGTTTCATTGGCATAGAGATTGAGAATCGTTATATACAACTAATATATTCAAAAAAACAGTTTGTTGGTGAATTTACCCTCCAATGCTACAATACCAGTATGAAAGTTGAGATGAGAAGTTTGAAATACAGACCTTTGTCATGAACCATCAATATTGAGGATGTCTGATCAACCAAAATGGAAAGCCAGAGGGGCATTGGGATTGTACTTTTTTGCCATGGGATTATGTTTTGGCAGCTGGGCCAGCAGGATTCCAGATATCAAGGCCAACCTGCATCTTTCTGAGGGGGCATTAGGAAGTATCCTGCTGATGTTACCACTGGGCCAGATGACCATGATGCCCTTTAGTGGCAGGATTGCGGCAAAATTCGGCAGCAAGAACATTTTGCGGGTTGCGATCATGGGGTATATAATCATGTTGTCGATGATCGGACAGGTCAGTCATGCCTGGCAGCTGGCAGCATGCCTATATCTTTTTGGCTTGTGCGGCAACTTGTGCAACATTTCTGTGAACACCCAGGGCGTGCAATTGGAGAAAATCTATGGGCGCCCCATTTTCGCTTCCTTTCATGGCATATGGAGTGTTGGCGGATTCAGTGGGGCAATCATTGGGCTGCTGATGATGCGCAATGAGGTGAGCCCGGGGCTCCATCTCCCCGCCATTGCGGGCGCGATTACCCTTATGAACATCTTATTTCAACGGCTTTTGTTACCCAAATCGGAAACCACAACAGCTCCACCCAAACTCCGGTTCAGGATGCCCAAGGGGATACTGCTTCAGCTCGGCTTCATCTGCTTTTGCTGCATGAGTGTGGAAGGTTGCATGTTTGACTGGAGTGGAGTTTTCTTTAAGGAAGTGATCCGAACGGAAGAGCGGTTTGTGTCTTTGGGCTATGCCGCTTTCATGATCACGATGGCCACAGGAAGGTTTCTGGGTGATAGGCTTGCTGAAAGGTTTGGCAGGAAAAATATGGTCATGTACAGCGGTTTGATGATATTTTCAGGGCTGGTAACCTTGATTGGTTTCCCCTTGATTATACCCGCTACTATCGGTTGTATGGTTGTGGGCTTTGGTGTCAGCAGCATTATCCCCTTGCTTTATAGTACTGCCGGGAGGCTCAAGATGATTCCCAGCAGTATTGCCATTGCCACAGTAGCCGG
>JBDLUN010000127.1:0-11599 GCA_039805245.1 Bacteroidota bacterium | reverse complement strand
TCGGCATAAGTTCCAAAATTGTTGCGCAGGTCATTGACGAAGTCGCTTGCGTTTTTGATCCCTCCGAACACAAGCCCTTCATCTTCATTCCAACCATGGAGGAGGGCAACCTTGTTTTGTTTGCCCTTGGCGTAAATGTCTGCCACCTGTTCAGGGAGCACATGGCCGTCGATATAAGGTCTGCGCATGCCGTTGCCTTTGGCCAAAAGGGTTGAAGCATCGATTTTTTTTAAGTCGTCCAGTTTGGCGCTTCCCAATGTTTTAAGCGTTCCCATCAATTCCTTTTCTGCGGCTTCCCTTGTGGGCATATTGCGGGTGAAATGGGCTCCACTTTGTCCGATGGCTTTATTGAAAAGCCCTGCTGCCAATGGTGATGCCACCAGTGCATTGACGCTCATAGATCCTGCTGATTGTCCTGCAATGGTTACCTGATCGGGGTTTCCTCCAAATGCAGCGATATTGTTTTTAACCCATCGCATTGCAGCAATCTGGTCGAGCAATCCGAAATTCCCACTTGCCTCTCCATTTTTGGAGAGGTCTGGGTGCGCAAAGAATCCAAAAATGCCAACCCTGTAGTTGATGCTCACCACCACCACATCTTTTCTGGCGAGTGCTTCACCATCATAGATGGGGCACGCACTGCCGCCACTGCTGAATCCACCACCGTAAATCCAAACCAAAACCGGTTTGGCCGCTTTGGAACTTTTGTTGGCCGTCCAAACATTGAGGTAGAGGCAATCTTCCCCGATGGGTTCTTGGGGGATCAGGAATTCGGCTGACCACATGCTGAAGGGAACGGGTTTGGATTGCATGGGGCTGGCACTGAATCGGGTGCAGTCCTTGATGCCCTGCCAGGGGGTGGCTGGCTGTGGGGCTTTCCAACGCAGTTCTCCAACGGGTGGCGCAGCAAAGGGGATTCCTTTGAAGGCCATGATCTTTTTGTCGTCGCTCCAATGCCCTTTTATTTTGCCATTTTTTGTAGTGGCAAGGGGTGCCTGTTGGGCTGTAGCAGAGCCGAGCAGCAATGCGATGCAGATACTGGCAACAGACAGCAGTTGCCCAACTTTAAATCGAAAATCCATGGTTTATCTTTTTTGGGCGAGCTTGTCGAGGGTTTCATAGCGGTCATCTTGCAAAGCAGGTTCCGGATGGGTATGCACATCGATGTGCATGATGCTGGAAATGCCGGTTGCCTTCAGCTTATCCCAGCGGGGAAGCCCTTTGCCATTGGGGTTGCCGGTTTTAATGAAATTCACAAAATAGGCTTGCATGACTTTGGAAACAGCATAGTCGTCTGCCGTCCATGCAAACACCTTATTGCCGTCGAGGTTGCCCATAGCGTATTCAATTTCCGCAGAATGGGGGGCGCCTTTGCCACCTCCAGGCCTGGGTCGTTCGTAATGGTAGCGGTATATGGGTTGATTGGATTGTTTATGCATGTTGGCCCATTTCCATGTGCTGTAGGAAATAAAACGGTCTCCAGCCAACGCCCTGGCTGTGCTTTCCACGAGTTCATCATTCACAGGGTTGTAAACGGCCAGGATGGCTGAAGCGTCATTGCCATAGAGTTTCCGTACATTTTTATGGAAGTTCTCCACCGTCATCTTGTCGTTGCCCATTACCGCACGGGCACCGGATTCTTCACTGTTCCAACCCAGGAGGAGTGGGGCTTGGGATTGTTCTTTGTTGGCGAAAATGGCCATAGGGTCTTTGGGGAAGAAATATCCGTCGATGGTTCTGTTGAATCGAAAGGGTCCGAATTGCATGGCTTTTGACAGCAGGGAGTCAGCAGGCATGGCCCTCAGGTCGGCCAAGGATTTGGCACCTACAGCGGCCTCGAATGTTTTCCCATTTTTTTCAACTTCAGCCAATGGCATGGCTGGTAGTGCTCCCATGATGGATCCGCTTTCTCCGATGGCACCGGCAATCAGGTTTTTGGACAAGGGTGAAGCCATCAGGGCGCTCACCGAAATAGAACCGGCAGATTCTCCGGCGATGGTTATCTTTTCAGGATCTCCGCCAAAGGCGGCAATATTGTCATAAACCCATTGGAGGGCTAGCGCCTGGTCCATGAGTCCGTAGTTGCCTGATCCTTTGTAGCTTGTTTCCCCACTCAGTTCCAGATGTGCAAGGAAACCAAACAACCCAAGCCTGTAATTAACGGTAACAGCAATCATCCCTTTGGACGCCATGGAAGTGCCGTCGTATCGCGGTTCTGAGCCGTCGCCTGCCACAAATCCACCGCCATAATAATATACCAAAACAGGCAGTTTCCCTTTTCCCTTTTTGGTCGGTATCCATACATTCAGGTACAGGCAGTCTTCAGAGGTTCCATTGGAACGGAAGACCATATCCCCAAAAATATTGGTTTGCATGGCTTTGGGTCCAAACTGTTTTGCCGTTCGGATGCCTTGCCAGTTGCTTGCAGGCTGGGGAGCCTTCCAACGCAAGTCGCCAACAGGGGGCTGTGCAAAAGGAATGCCTTTGAAACTGATGACTTGTTCATTTTCCTGGGCTCCTTCGAGGGCTCCATTGCGTGTATTGACGATAAAAGGGTTGTTCATGTCTTGATTTTGGGCTGAAAGAACAAGGCATACAGCCATCAGCAGCAGGGTGATTCTTTTGCAATTCATGTGAAAGGATTGGTTGTTTACTGGCTTCATTTGGATGATAAATCTAAACAAATGTATCCAGGCTGCATAAAGATTTCCTGTAAATTAGCATGAATAGAATTGCCCATGACCCAGAACCGCTGTCATCATCCATCTTTTGCTTTTTTCAGCCATTTTTTGCCGGTCATTGTACTGCTTTTTATACAAGTGGTGGTATTCGGACAAGAACTTCAGATGATGGAATCGGGCAGGAAAACTTCTTTGCGAGGATTGTCTGTGGTAAGTGAAAAAGTAATTTGGGCCAGTGGCAGCAATGGTATGGTTGCCCGATCGGTTGATGGGGGAAAGCATTTCGACTGGCAGGTGGTTCCGGGTTATGCCAACAGAGACTTCAGGGACATCGAAGCAATCGACAGCAATACGGCACTGATTATGGCCATTGATACCCCTGCTGTCATCCTCAAGACAAGGGACGGCGGAAAAAATTGGATTGTTGTTTTCGAAGATGATAGGCCGGGTATGTTTTTGGATGCCATGACTTTTCATGGTAGGTATGGCATGGTGGTAGGGGATCCGGTTGGCGGCAGGGCTTTTTGGGCGAAGACAAGTGATGCAGGCGACTCCTGGCAGGTTTTGGAAGGACCGATACTACAGGAAGGGGAAGCTTTTTTTGCTTCCAGTGGTTCGAATGTTGGATTTCTCAGAAGGGAATCAGCCGGAAACAACAATGATATGGAGAAATGGGAACCGGCTATGGTATCAGGAGGGGTGATCTCACGGTTTTTCATGGGCAATATGGTTGTTTCGCTTCCCTTAAAAGCTGGCCGCAATTCAAGCGGAGCCAATGGCATGGCTATTCATCCAAACGGTCAGGCAGGTATTGTTTTCGGTGGGGATTTTGCCCTTCCTCAAGATGCTGACAGTTCCATGTTGCTCTTTGCGCTGGATGGAGGCAAAATGAAGTTGCAGCCGCCCCTTGGCAAGCCATCGGGGTACAAAAGTTCTGTGGCTTACATGACTGAAAACCAGTTGGTGGCTTGCGGCACATCGGGCGTTGATTACTCCACTGATGGTGGCTTGCATTGGATGCCGGTGAGCCCTCTGCCCTTTCATGTTGCAGCATCCGCAATGGGCTCCGGAAAAGTTTGGTTGGCTGGTCCTGGTGGGCGTATTGCCATGTTTTTTAAAAAAGTTGCCAGAGTTAATTAATAAATTTTAGCAAGTCTGTCATTGAAATCTGATTTTTAACATTTTAGGAATCAAACTACTTCTTTCAGGGTTACCATTCCATTTTCCTTGGATTAATTTCGCACCAAATCAAAGCCTTCAACATGTGTGGAATTGTAGCTTATGTAGGACACCAAGATGCGTACCCAATTATACTGAAAGGACTGAAGCGGTTGGAATACCGTGGATACGACAGTTCCGGCGTTGCACTTCTTGACCAGGAATTGAACGTATTTAAAAAACAAGGAAAAGTTGCTGAGCTTGAAAATGCACTGAACGGCGCGCAATTGAAAGCAACTATTGGTATTGGCCACACACGGTGGGCCACACATGGTGAGCCAAGCGACCGTAATGCGCATCCACATTTGTCAAAGAGCGGAAGACTTGCCATGATTCACAACGGCATCATTGAAAATTATGCAGCGCTCAAACAGGACCTTCTTGCCAAAGGTTATGTCTTTCACAGTGATACGGATACAGAGGTACTGCTCAACTTCATTGATGATATTCTTGTGAACAACAACTGTTCCTTAGAAGAGGCTGTGCGCATTGCCCTCAAAAGGGTTGTAGGCGCTTACGTGATTGTATTGTTGGATAAAGAAAACCCGGATACGTTAATCGCAGCCCGCAAGGGTAGTCCATTGGTGATTGGCATCGGTAAGGATGAACATTTTCTCGCTTCTGATGCTTCTCCAATCATCGAATATACCAAGGAGGTTGTTTACATCAACGACTATGAGTTAGCCATCATCAAAGGGGATCAATTGTTGTTGAAAAATTTGGGTAACGAGGTCATCACACCATTTGTGCAACAGCTTGACCTGGAATTGGCTGCAATAGAAAAAGGTGGGTATGATCATTTCATGCTCAAAGAAATACATGAGCAACCCCATACCATTTTTGATTGTCTGCGTGGGCGATTGGATATGGCTAAAGGGGATATTGTAATGGGTGGTGTGCAACAGCATATCGATAAGCTGATGAATGCCAATCGCATCATCATCATCGCTTGTGGAACCAGCTGGCATGCCGGTCTGGTTGCAGAATACATCATAGAAGAACTGTGCAGGATTCCTGTTGAAGTGGAATATGCCTCCGAGTTTCGCTACCGCAATCCCATTGTGAACAAAGGTGATGTGATTGTTGCCATTTCACAAAGTGGGGAAACGGCTGATACGCTTGTGGCTATTGAAAAGGCTAAGGAGCAGGGAGCTATGATTTTTGGTGTTTTGAATGTAGTGGGTTCATCCATTGCGCGGGTTTCCCATGCAGGTGCATATACCCATGCAGGTCCGGAAATCGGGGTTGCCAGCACCAAAGCCTTTACCGCACAGCTCGTGGTGCTTACCATGATTGCTTTGAAGATAGCCAAAGAGAAAAAGTCCATTTCGCCTGAGCGTTTTCAACACTTGATGCGCGAATTGAATGATGTCCCTGCAAAAGCCGAGCGGATCCTGGCCAATGCAGAATTGATAAAAGAAGTTGCCTTGCGGCATGCAACGGCCACAAGCTTTTTGTTCCTGGGAAGAGGCTATAATTTCCCAGTTGCCTTGGAAGGCGCTTTGAAGTTGAAGGAGATTTCCTACATCCATGCAGAAGGGTATCCTGCTGCAGAAATGAAACATGGCCCGATTGCTTTGGTGGATGATCAGCTTCCCGTTTTGTTTGTGGCAACAAAGGATGCTTACCATGAAAAGGTAGTCAGCAACATGCAGGAAATCAATGCCAGAAAGGGTAAGCTCATTGCGGTAATTACGGAAGGGGATCATACCGTGGATTCGCTCACAGCTGATTTGATTCCAGTACCTGCTGCAGATGAATTGATTGCCCCTATTCTGAATGTCATTCCACTGCAATTGCTTTCCTACTATATTGGTGTTGGCCGGGGGTTGGATGTTGATCGTCCGAGGAATCTTGCGAAAAGTGTAACTGTTGAATAATACCATCCTATGAATAAAATTATCAAACAGCCTGTTTCTGCAATAGGCTACGGTTTCATTGCACCTGAATACCTGCCTCAGGGAAAAGATGAATATTACCTGCGGAACAAATACAACAAGAGTGGTATTGAATACCGCAGCTTGAGTGCTTCGGAGATTGAAATACTGGTGCGAAACAACAATACTTCAGACAATTGGAATCATATCCTGGTGTCTGAGAAGTTTGATCCCCAGTTGGTGAAGAACTGTAGTTTTTTCGGTTTGGTGCGCATTGGCAAGTTGGAGCCATTTTCATTGGAATTTCATGACCTGATCCTGCCGGTGGGCCTCTTCAATTCCACCATCATCAGTTGCGATTTTGGCGACAATGTCTGCATCCATAATGTGAATTATTTTTCGCACTACGTTGTGGGAAATGATGTGATGATTGCCAATGTTAACGAGCTGGCCATCACCAGTACAGCCAAATTCGGTAATGGTGTGGTGAAGCAAGGCGAGTCTGAGCAAACGCGTATCTGGCTTGAACTCTGCAATGAAAATGGCGGCAGGAAGGTTTTGCCATTCAATGGTATGCTTCCTGCAGATGCGTACCTCTGGTCTAAGTACAGAGATGATCAGGCTTTGATGGATGCTTTTTATCGATTCACCGTCAGCCGTTTTGATGACGTGCGCGGCCATTATGGCAAGATAGGCGACAGGACAGTAATCAAGAATTGCAAAATGATCAAGGATGTCCTGATTGGAACTGATGCCTATATCAAAGGGGCCAATAAAATAAAGAATGTTACCATCAACAGTACGGAGGAATCCAATACACAGATTGGTGAAGGTGTTGAATTGGTCAATGGTATTGTAGGAGTAGGGTGCCGTATATTTTATGGGGTCAAAGCAGTGCGTTTCTTCATGGCCTCGCATTCACAACTGAAATATGGCGCGCGACTGATCAACTCATACCTGGGTAACAATGCTACCATCTCCTGTTGTGAAGTGTTGAACTCACTCATTTATCCATTCCATGAGCAGCACCACAATAACTCATTTTTGTGTGCTTCTTTGTTGATGGGGCAAACCAATGTAGCAGCTGGCGCTACTATTGGCTCCAACCACAATTCCCGTGGTGCTGACGGTGAATTGATTGCAGGGAGGGGTTTTTGGCCTGGACTTTGTGTGAGTTTGAAACACAACTCCAAATTCGCTTCATTCACCTTGCTAGCCAAAGGTGATTTTCCTTTTGAATTGCATATTCCGCTTCCTTTTTCATTGGTCATCAACGATTCCACTTCAAATGAATTGAGAATCTTGCCAGCTTACTGGTTTCAGTACAACTATTACGCCCTACAAAGAAATGAATGGAAATACAAGGATCGTGATGCCAGGTTGGTTAAGGAACTTGCTTTGGAATACAATAGCCTTGCCCCTGATAGTGTCAATGAGATTTTTGAGGCGATGCATTTGATCAAACTCTTCACCGGTAAAGCTTATTACCGAAAGGAGGGCAAATCCATTCCTGCAGATGAACTGTGTTTGCAAAAAGGTGATGCATTGTTGTCTGCAAATGATGCCCAGGTTGATGAATTGGAAGTGTTGGCAGATGGTTTTGAAAACAGCAAGCGTAAAGTGGTCATTCTCAAAGTGCGCAAAGCTTTCGCCGCTTACAAGGAAATGGTTCGTTATTATGCCCTTGGTCACCTCATCAATCGCCTGCACGCTGAACAGGACAACTTGTCTCTGGAATCAGTCCATACTTGGGTAGTCAAATCCAAGCGTGAACAATGGGCAAATCTTGGGGGGCAACTGGTGCCATCCTCACTATTACAGGGTCTGTTACAGCAAGTGAAGAAAGGGAAGGTCAATAGCTGGGAAGGTCTTCATCAGTTTTATGCAGATGCAGCCGATGCTTATGAGGTAATGGTCTTGCATCACGCCATCGCCAGTTTGATTGAGGTTGAAGGGATCCGGAAAAAGGAATTTGTTGCAACGCATCTGCTTTCCTTATTGGATAATTTCCTGGAGATCAATGAGCGGGTGTACAAGGGTATTGTGCAGTCTAGAAAAAAGGACATGACAAACCCATTCCGTAAGATGGTATACGACTCGGAAACTGAGCAGGAAGCCGTTGTGGGCAAATTGAACGACAATGCTTTCATCCGTCAAAAAGACAATGAAAGGAAAGCATTGAAGCGCAATGTGTCATTGATTAGCAACCGCATCAATGCTTTGCTTAAAGCCTGAAGAATATTTTTTTCCGGTACAAGAAAAGGCACATTCCCCATTCCAATAGGAATATGGTTAGGCAACCTATAATATTTACCAGCAGTTCAGGCAACAAGCTGCCTAATAAACCTGAGGTAATGGCATTGATGTAGCCATTGAACCAACGGGCTCCCACAATTTCAAAAAAGAGGTAAATGAATATGGAGTTCATGCCGATTACATGGAAAAAAGTGAGCCCTTTATTTCTGCCACGCAAGTCGATTGTTTCATGACAGATGGCAAATAGCAGCAGACACCAGCCCAATGAAACAATGGTAAAGGAAGTTGTGGCGATTTTTTTGATGATAGGGGTAATCTGCATCCAATCCATGCCATAACCCAATGCCAGGCATGCCATTCCCCACCATACAAATGTCATTGTTTTTTTGCCACTATCCTGCATCAAGGCTTTGCCCACCAAAGCACCAGCAATGGTGTGCACTGCAGTGGGGATGCAGTTGATGGCAACCCATCCTCCTTTGTTGATTTTGTTCATCAACAGGAGGTCGGTGTAATTGCCAAAGTTTTGTTGGTCAGTAAAGGGTTGGTCAAATCCCGGCACCTGTGTAAATCGATACAGTACTTCTGTCAACAAGAGTAAGCCAATGCTAAAATAGATTTGTTTGGCTGGAGACCATTCAAAGATGAAATAGGAAACCAGTAGGGTAAAAGAAAGCTGTGTCAGCACATTCCACAGTTCAAAGGAAAGTCCTTTTTTTCTCACGGCATAGTTCAAGACACCCCAAAAGAACAACCAGCCACAACGTTTCAACATTTTCAAGCTCCGTGAGGAGTAATCCATGCCTTTGGATTGCATACTGGATACTGAAAAGGCCATGGCTGTTCCCGCCATAAACATGAAACCCGGTTGGATCAAGTCCCAAAACCTGAGTCCATTCCAGGGGTGATGGTGAAATTGTGCCATCAGCATTTCCGTCGACAATCCTTTTGACGCGTCATAGAGCTCATCATAAAGGCCTGCCCCTTCCAGCGCAAGCAAGAGCATGATCAATCCGCGCATGAAGTCAAGGGATGCCAGTCTGGCGCCTGTTTTCGGTGTGAAGTCAGTCATGGGTTACTTATTTGTTTTCCAATGTTTTTCGAGCATTTTGATGAAATATCCTCCAACAACACTCCTGGCCTGAAATCCAACTTGTTTGCCGTTGGTTGTTTCATGCCAGTCGCTCAGTGGCACCCGGGTAGGTGTTGTTTTCAGGAACTGATGAATGGGTTGCACCAACGCTTTGAAATCCTTTTCCTCATTGGCTAATGTGGCACTCCAAATCACCCAATCGCTTTTGGTATAGGTCCGTCTGCTGTCTAAGGGCAGTCCGTATGGGTTTTGTTTTTTCAGGTAGTAGCTGATTTCTTTTTCATAAACTGATTGCGGAAACAGTTCAAGGTGCAAGAGCTTATCCCATACGAGGTTGTATTTTTGGCTCCAGGTGCCTTTGTTGTTGAAGGTCAGCGCATAATGGTCTCCATCTGCTGCCATATCCATCCACCTGAGGGCATAATTTTTGGCTATGCTGTCCATGCGATTACCTTCCACTTTTTTGCCAATGGCATTCGCCATTTGGGCATACGCACCGATACCGGTGATGGCTTTCATTGACAAGTTGATATTCCTGGCCAATCTGCCTGCGAAATCATCCGTGCACAGCTGGTTGACGGGGTCAAACCCATCCTTTACTAGAAATTCAACCCATTGGGTGATCACCGCCCAGTGGTTTTTTGCGAAGCTGTAGTCCTTTTCGGCTTTGCAGATGGCTGCAATGAGCAATATCATGTTCCCTGCTTCCTCAACAGGCATATCTTCCGGGTAGGTTTGACCATTGGCCAAAGGATAGGTACCGAGGTCGTGTGCAGGGAATGGTTTTTTCCATTTGTCGCTTTCACTGTAAACAATCAACGGCTCCACCATGCCTTTTAGCAAGGCAGGATTGTACCGTAAAGTCAACGGTGCAGAGGGATAGGTTACGTCCACTGTCCAAATGGACCCGTTGCTGAAATTTTCCTTTTGTGGAAAAAGGATCTCGTTGTTTTCTCCTCTCACCAATTTATGGGCTGCAAGTGACTGCCGGTAGGCAGCCACACAAAGCGCAGCATATTCCTCACCACCTGCCTGGACTGCTTCAGTGTAGAGCGCTTTGTCAAATGCGTCACAGCGCTTTTGAATGGATTCCAATTCACGGGTTGCTGTTGCGATGAGGTTTTCCATGCTGCCATGGATTTTTTTCCACCAGGGCTCCAGGTTTTTTCCAAAATATTGGATGGATTGGATGTCATCATAGGCGAGCATCAATGTTGATTTCCTGCTCCAAGAGGCATTGGTTGTCCCCTTGCTGAAGGCGGTAAGTTGGGTTGCAGGGCTGCCAATAAAGGCGCTGAGTTCTCCGGTAGTGGCATAGCGCATAAGGCCGTCGGTATCAGTAAGTCCCGTATTGAAATCTTTTCCAGCCGCTGCGAGATAGGCATATCCCCAATCGATCCTGATGTCATCGCCTTTCTTTCCCAGAATGGATTGGGTAGCATTACCGGCTTTCACGTAAGGAATTTTACCATCGTGTTTGGAGAGGGTCGCTTGTTGTTTCTTGTTGTTCAGCGACAGCAGTCCGCTTGCGCCAACATACAACTCAATCTGGTGTGTCCCGTTGTCTTTGCTTCTGGAACTGAAACGCATGTAGCTCAGTGGTCTGGATAAGAGATCCAAGTCTTCGGCTAACAAAGGGGACAAGAAATCCAATACAATTTCTACCGGCCCGCAATCAAACTTGTATTGGGTTTGTGTTGCTGTAACATTGACAACAGTTTGAGTCGCCTTGAGAATGGCAGGCATTTTGGTTTTTTTCCCCAGGCCCACATCCAGCCAGGCATTTCCCTTAGGATTGCTACAGTGGATGGCGATGAGGTTGTTTTCTTTTTGGAGCGACTTTATGATGGCCTCATCGAGTGGGTATTCCTTGATTTCCTTGAGGTGGCAGTTGCCGCAAGAATAGGCAGGCAATCCATTGATAAATACTTCTACATCATCATCGTGTCGAAGTTGCAGTATGAGTTCATCAATGTTTTCATCATTCAGATTGAATGTCTTGCGCATCCAAATCTCTTTGGTATTCCATGGTGTTTGGAATGCATTATCCCATCCCTTGCCAAATGGGAGTGTCCCTTTTTTCCAGTTTTCAGTGGAAAAACCGGCTTGATTCCAGCCAGCTACTGGCTGGGTTTCAGTGTAGACGCAACTGGATGGAGTTGTTTCTCCGGGTTGGAGTAAAGTTATGGTAGGCTTTTGTAGATTGCCCATGAATTGGTAGGTTGTGCCATCAACTTTGGCCAATCCAACCAGCCCGTGTTCCGCGCCTGTCCAGTGTCTGGTTGCCCCTTCATTCAGGTTGTCATTGAACGACCAAATACTGAAATAAGGATCATGGGTAATAAGGGGGTAGGCGGGGAGTCTGGATACCTGGGCGGCAACAGACTGGCATAACAAATTCATGAGCAGACCATAGATCAACTTCTTCATGTGGCAATTTTAAGGGTTACTGAAGTTAAGCTTTCATTCGGAAA
>JBDLUN010000126.1:0-8112 GCA_039805245.1 Bacteroidota bacterium | reverse complement strand
GACAACTTTGGCGGCTTTGCCCCCATTTTGTTGCCTATGCTCATTGCGGGAATTGGTATCCTGTTTTCCATAGTAGGTACTTTGTTTGTGCGTATCAGTGAAAATGCTGGAATCAGCACAGATAGTGTTCAAAAAGCACTGAATATGGGCAACTGGGGATCAATCATCCTCACAGCTATTGCCTGTGCAGGCCTCGTATATTACATATTACCCGCTGAAATGACTTTGCGCGGACTTCAATTCACCAACCATGGTGTAATGGGAGCCATTGTTGTTGGTCTTGTGGTAGGAACACTCATGAGTATAATAACTGAATATTATACAGCCATGGGTAAACGACCTGTTTTATCCATTATCAGACAATCTTCAACCGGACATGCAACCAATGTTATTGGAGGTCTTGCTGTAGGTATGGAATCTACACTCCTTCCAATCCTTGTTCTGGCAGGTGGCATCTGGGGTTCTTTTGAATGTGCAGGTTTATATGGTGTTGCCATTGCGGCAGCAGGTATGATGGCTACTACCGCTATGCAATTAGCTATTGATGCATTCGGACCGATTGCAGACAATGCAGGAGGTATTGCAGAGATGAGTGAATTGCCTAAGGACGTAAGGGAAAAAACAGATGTACTTGATGCCGTTGGCAATACAACAGCTGCTACCGGTAAAGGATTTGCCATCGCTTCTGCAGCATTGACAGCTTTGGCTTTGTTCGCCGCTTACGTGGGTGTAATCAACCAGAATGGTTTTGCCATGGAAGGTATCGACATTTACAAGGCGAAGGTATTGGCATCCCTTTTCATAGGCGCCATGGTGCCATTCATCTTCTCTTCACTTGCAATCAGGGCAGTTGGCCAGGCGGCTATGTCTATGGTTGAAGAAGTAAGACGCCAGTTCAGAACCATTTCAGGTATCATGGAAGGAACAGGCAAACCGGAATACGACAAATGTGTTGCTATTTCTACTGAGGCTTCTATCAAAAAGATGATGCTGCCTGGTGCAATTGCTATCATTTCTCCACTCATTATCGGTTTCCTGCTCGGCCCTGAAGCCCTTGGCGGTTTCCTCGCTGGTGCAACAGTAAGTGGTGTATTGATGGGTATGTTCCAAAACAATGCCGGTGGTGCATGGGATAATGCCAAAAAAAGCTTCGAAAAAGGTGTTGAGATCAATGGTGAGATGTTCTACAAGAAATCAGAACCCCATAAAGCATCTGTTACTGGTGATACTGTTGGTGATCCATTTAAAGATACTTCAGGACCTTCTATGAACATCCTCATCAAACTGATGTCCATTGTTTCGCTTGTTGTAGCCCCAACATTGGCACAAATTCATGCCGATTCTTCATCTGTACCAACAACCCAAGAAACAAAGGTTGAGAAGACAATTGAGGTCTCCGTTACAAGCAACGATACAACAGCTGCAACCATGACAGCTGGTCCTGATGAAGGCTTGATTCAGGCTTTGCAGGCAGATGGTCTGTTGTCAGAAGGATCCAACCTGATAGAATTTGAACAAGGCGTATTGAAAATAAATGGTAATGCTGTTAATGCTGGTCCCTATAAATCTTATATCAAGGGTGAAAAAATGACCATTAAGATAGAGGAAAAGAAATCGATAAAAGAATAAGTTTCATACTTCAACGCATTAAAAAACCCCTCAATGAGGGGTTTTTTAATGCGTTGAAGCGAATAAAATTAGTATTATTTTCTGGCGATTTTAAATGTCTTGGTTTGAGAATTGGTACTGGTTTTCTGACTGGACACCACAACAGTAACATTATATAACACACCAGAGACCAAAGTTCCAATAGTAACATCATTGGCTGCTACAGTAGATTTTATGTTTTTACTCTCCAAAACAGAACCATCGCTTTCCTTCTTGGTAGCAACATCAATGGATACGCCGCTGCTCGGAAGTTTGGAAGTTACATTCACCTTGAAGGAATGTGTACCAGCCAAAGCTGTAATCGTTGTCGCACCTGGATCAGGGTCCAAAGAGAAAGCTATGTTCTCCTCCACTTCAACAGGAGGAGTTGGAGGATTTGGTGTGGGGGTTTTAGGCTTGCCACAGGAAGCAACCAGTGAAGATGCCACGAAGAGGAATAAAATGGATTTCCGCATTATCAACCTTTTTTATAAAATTACACTATTTACGTTTATTTCTTAGGAGTTAGCTCCCTTTTAAAAATCTGCATGCCTGTTACCCATGATGAAACCCAAAACCAATTCGTGGGTTCCCCTATTCATGGTACTCAAGAGGTATTTACCTTTGTTGAGATCGTAAGAATAGCTTACTTGAACTTTTTGGTTCAAATGGAATCCTGCCATCGCCGCAAAACCATCATCCTTTCGGAAATTGGCACCTAACCACATCAAATCCTGATACTGTACCCTGCAATTGAGGTCGAGCCCCACTGGCAAAGCAGCAATATACCTTACCATAACTGATGGAAGTACATAAATATTGTAAGTGGCCCTGAATTTATATCCAGTTGTGAAAAACATATGTGGAACAAGAGCAGATTGGTTTAGTGAACTTTCCACCAATTCCAGTTTGGCCGGAATGATTTGTTGTGCTGAAAGACCTGCAAAAAATCGGGAAGAATACAGCCATAATCCTGCATTGAGTTCAGGCTTCAAACTGTTGATTTTGCCGATAGCAGCACCAATAGCCGGGTCATTGGGGTCGGCCAAACTGATTTTATCTGCATTGATGGAAACCATGGATGCCCCTGCACCAAAGCCTGCAGAAACGCTGAGTGCATTGGTCAACCCCATGTGATAGGCATAACTGGCGTATGCTGTTGTTCTGTTGATATACCCTGTTGCATAATTGATGGCTGTAAATCCCCATCCATGGTGAGGCGACATCGCATCAAAATATTCCGGAAATACGTTGCCGTGAGTATTCGTGCCAATCATCGAAAAGGAAGTGGCATTTTCCCTGAAATCCTTTTTGTCAATTGCACCATGCACCGTAGCATAGAATGTCTTTGGTGCACCATCAATTCCAACCCATTGGTTTCTTGCACTCAATTTTATATCTGTATAATTTTCAATCCCGGAAAGGGCAGGGTTGATGATATAATTGTTCAACAAATATTGCGTATAGTGGGGCCTTTGTTGACCCTGTGCCAGGTGACTCCATAAAACCAAACCAATCAGCAGTAATCTTTGCATGGCAATCATTTGAGAATAGTTAAATAACCGGCGAGGGGCTTTCTGCCCAATTTGGGGTTGATCACATAATAGTAGGTCCCTACAGGCAATGGCTTTCCTTGGAAAGTACCATCAAAGGGTTTATCATACCCATTTGTACTGTAGTAAACCCTGTTTCCTTGTGGTGTGAAAACCTCGACCACACAATCTAGGTATTTTTCAATGTTTTTGATTAGCCAGGTATCGTTTTTCCCATCACCATTCGGGGTAAATGTGTTTGGAGGATCCAGCAATTGGATTGAAGTAATGGTAATGAAATCACTTGCAATGCATTCTCCCTTGCCGGTAACAATAAGTGTGTATGTGATATCATCTTTTGGAAATGCCACGATGGGATTCAACAAGGTGTCGCTACTCAAGTAATCTGATGGTTCCCATTTAAATCGAAGATCCACTCCCCTTGCTGTTGCACTGAGTTGTCTGGCAGAATCATCCAACAAACTGAAATCAGCACCTGCATCGACTTTGGGTGTGAAATTGACCTGGATATAACCACTGTCTTCCGCAAAACAACCGACATCAGTTGTATATCTGTATTTGATGAGGTAGGCTCCAGAGTCCAAACCATAAGGGCTATAGGTACCGTCAATCCCTATCCCCTTGCCGCTGTATGTTGCCAGACCACCAACACCAACAACCGGAGTAAAGGAACCTGATTTAATAAATACAGGTTTTTTTTCAGTGCATACACTTGGGATGGCTGACAATTTGACCTGGGGACTGCCATTCAACTTTACAGTTACAGTAGTATCATCGAAGCAGGATTTTCCGGAATAGGCAACCATCCTGATAGAAACATCCTTTTGACTGGTATTCAAGAAATCAGTGAATCTGTAGGCATATCTTGAATTGCGCAAAGGGGTCTGATCAGTCGAATCTTTTCTGAGCAGGTTGGCATCAAGCCAAGAAATATCAACTTTGCCTACCTGGCCAAAGTCTACTGTCGACAAATTCTCAATAATAACTTCCTGATTGCTGCATAACCCTGTTGCATTGACAACTTTGAAATCTGCCACAGGAATGGCTCCATTTACAGTAAAGATGGCTGTTGTATCTTCCACACATCCATTTTCAGAAGTAACCTCCAACTTTACAGGGTACTCGCCTGAACTGCTGTAAGGATGCTTGATGATAGCCCCAACGACCGGATTGACCCTGATACCTGGCAGTGAGGCATCACCGAACTCCCAAGTTTCCTTATTGATTTTCCTGTTGTCGCTGATCACACTAGCGCTTATGAATTCAGCATCGCCATCCTTGAGGCAAAACTCAGGAAGCGAAAACAAGGGAACGGGATTGGGATTTACAGTGATGGCCCTTCCCAGAGAATCTGTGCAGCCCGTTTCCGTAATCACAATCAGTTTGGCGTTGACTAGCTGTTTATTGAATGTCTTTTGGGGATTGGATGACTCTAAAAGGGTATCAGTTGATGCTCCATCAAATTTCCATAAGAATTTGCTCAACAAAGCTGTTCCGAATGGCTTTGTCTTATCTGTAACGGTAAAAGGCTTATCCAAACACCTGATCGCATCCACAGCAAAATCAATGATGGGTTTCCCACTCAGGTTTACAGTTGTAACGGAGTCAGGGCTTATGCAGCCAATATCCGTAATAACCTTGACACGGACTTTTTTCAATCCTTCAGCAGCAAATTTATGGTTAAAGATTGGGGTGGTCAACGTATCCGGCACTGCACCATCAACCGACCAAAGGTATTTCTGGATTGTCCGTCCATCTGTTTGGTTGGCAGAGGTGTAAATGACTGGCTCCTCAAGACATCCTGTAGTTTGGGCTGTGGCAGATGAAACCGGTGGGTCAAAAACCTGAATTTCATAACTCACAATTTGTTCCCCTGAACATCCGTCCGGAGAAGGATTCACCACTATCACATCAACCGGAAACGTACCTTTAGTTGTGAACTGGAAATTTTTGGCAGTGCCATCAGTATTCTTCAGTCTGTAGAGAAAAAGGTCTTTATTGACATCAGCAGCACTTTTGAACGATGAATCCGGAAGGATACCGGTTGGATCCGGACTAACAATATCACCCGGATTAGATCCCAAATCAGCATTGTTTTTGAAATCCCAGGATATCTTCAAAGGCTTATAGGGCAAGGTAATGGAAAGGTTGAACGGACTTTCCTTGCAGGTTGCCGGAAAATTGACTGTACTGAATTCATTTTTAACAGAAACAAACTGGTTCAAATCAACCACATTGGTTCCTGCATTGTACCCATAGGATTCTACGCTTCCGTAACCATATACGATAGCGGCAAAACCTGAATCTGCAGCAATACTGTGCACAGGATTGGCCAAAGAGGAACCCGACAAGTCTTCCTGGATATAGACATATTCTGTTCCTGGAATGTCAACTGGTATGGCGACTGGGGGTTGTTGGTCGATACGCAAGCTTGCAAAATACCGTTTGGGGATAATCACATTCAGGTAATGCAACTGCACATTCGTTTGATTGGCAGGAACATAATTTTGATGTGCTGAAAAGAAGGTAATCTTGCTCAGGGTTTGTTCCACCGGATTGAGTATGACCATTTCCGGATCTGTAAAACAAGAGGATGGTGCATTGTTGTTGGTGGTACATCCTGTTTTGCAGGTCTGGGCAGTGATGTATTGGACTACTGAGATGGGGTTGTCAGCACTGTTGATAGATAAAGGAAAACCCGATGAAATCTCATAAATGTTTTTTCCTGGAACCATATTGCCAATGCCCAAAGTTCTGGTAACACCATTTTCAGTAACAGTCACAGTGGTGTTGGGCTTAGAAGGATAAATCCTGTAAATGTCTGAGGGTCTGCCACTGAATGGTGCTGTTACAAAACGTTTGCCCCAGGATTTAAGAGGAACTGCCTCTTGAAACAGATTGTCGCCTCCGCTGGGTGTAATACCCGGGTCATCACACCCGATGGTAGCCCAAGTACTGCCAGAAAATACCGCAATAGGTTTACAGCTGGTATTGCCTGTAGCTACTGAACGGATAATGGTACCGCTCACATCTTCCAATTGATTGCTGATGAACTGATAGCAATCCCCTGCTTTCGGCAAAGTGATTCTATAGGGCTCACCAATCTTTCTTTCCGGTGTTCCTAAAGTGGGATTGGCCAATTTGCCAGCAGCTGGTGTTATTTCAATAATGGTATTGTCTTGCGCAGCTACCACGGAAAAAAGTGATTTACCACTTTGTGGTTCCTGGGGGGTAATCGTTTTGCTGCCGTAACTGGCTACAATGTATTCTATACCCAAGACCGGGGTTGGCAGCACCAGGGTTGCGCCTGATCGGGCAGAACGAATGATGTGGGCGAATACAACAATATTTTTATCGGAAACAATATGAATGGCGGCTCCTGATTTGATGCCATCTTCTGAATTGAGATAAACAGCAGTGTTCGTGGGATTATTGCCACCGCCACCTAAAAAAACACGCTGAACTTGATTCCTGACAACCTGCACAGTTGGCAAAGTGGTACCTCCGGCGTTGATGGTAACAGTAGCGTCCTGATCAGAAGTGATGTATATTCCCATAACAGAACCTGTCCCATTAATATGCGCAGGATAGGCAAGCCAGAAGTCCCTTCCCTTGTTGGAGTATTCCTGTCCGCTCACATTCAGCGACAAATGAAACAGCACAATCCATATGGCAATCAGTACACGCATGCTACAATTCAACTATGTGGTAATTTAAACCTTTTGACGTATTTATACTGAAGGGTTGGATACTTTTTTAACAATAAAGTTTATTTCAGGAGAATAAAATCTGTTTGGTAATGGCAGGCCCTGTGTTGAATAGCAAATCTATAATCGACATATTGCTTTTAAACCCCAAACGGTCTTCAAAAACCTGTGGATATTTGACAAAAGGTCCGTTTAAGGGTTCGTCAAAATTGGCTGGTTTGTATTTATCCTGCATGGGAAGCCTCCCGAAATTATTGGTTAAAATTGATTGGGTATTTTCAATTGGCAAGACAATACCGATTTTACCGGAAATCCATTCCAGACAGGTCAAATTCCAATTGAACAATCCATCAATTTTTTTCCCGTACAACGCTTGCAATTCATCTCTGTATTGAAAAAAGAAGGGGGAATTGCCATAAACAGATTCTATGGTTCGGAAATGGTCTCTTTGCCAAGTTGATTTGTAATCGATCAAAACTTGGTTGTAAGCAAGGCTTGTTCCCCTTCCTCCCACTATAGGGATTGAAAGATTAATTAAGCCGTTGGACCCTGGTACTAGCATCCGGTTGCTGAAACTGGAACGCCTGAAATGTTCTTCAGGATGAAAAAAATACCTGCCTGCAGCAATTGAATCTTTAAACCAGTTGACACATGGAAAATACTGTAAATCAATGCTTAAAGTGCTGGCTTCTTGCAGCATTTGGGCAGTTTTTCGTATGCATCCTTTTCGGCTTTTACGTCATCAGCATCGTATCCTGCATTGGCAATGGCTACCTTGATATTTTCTATGTTGGTCCTGTCTGCCAAGTAGGTTACTGTTGTTTTTTTTTGTTTGAAGTCAACAAGTGATTTGATTATCCCTTCTTCAAATTTCAGGTAATCTTCTATTTTCTTTTTGCACATCTCACATTGCACAGATGGCGTATTGATTTTTACTGTTATTGGCTTTTTTTGTTGTGCCTGGGAAATAGCAGCAGCAAAAACAAAAAGAATTAAGATGGAAAGCTTTTTCATCATTTTAATTTTGTACTAATTTAAATTGTTCTGCCCCATGTAGCAGGATTATCCCGCCAATTTAACAAGGTATTCTGATCTTCTGCTTGAATCAATCCCCGCTCTGCCGCCAATTCCACCATAACCGGATAGCTGGTGAGAGAAATCACTGGAACTCCTGCGTCTTCACATGCTTTTGTAGCGGTTTCAAA
>JBDLUN010000125.1:0-29383 GCA_039805245.1 Bacteroidota bacterium | reverse complement strand
CCTGCCCAGAATCCAGGAAACATGCCCGTGTGAAATGCCGGCAACAGCCAGACGCAAGGGCTGAGCAACAGTTTCCTCTGTTGTGAAAATCACAATAAGTATAAAAATGAGTTTCTTCATGCGGACAAACTTTAACTGAATTTACCGAATGATTCTTAAAAAACAATATCCTAAAAAGCATCGTAGATGTCTGTCCGATAAGGTTTGCCGAGCATCCGGTAAAGGGCTTTCTTCCATGGACCAAGAAACCGGAGCCTGTCTTTGATCAGGTGCGTAGAACCCCAATATGCCCTTCGGAAAAGATGGCCTTGGGAGGCATGGATTGCCGGCGTTTGGTTATTGACCGGATTGACCCTAATCATCGCAAGTCCTCCCCACATCTCCCTGTACGTATCGTTGTGCCAGTAGGAACCGGTGACATAATCGAGCTCCACATATTCCACAGCAGGATAGCGGCTGTAGGGCATATTGCGTATGCCTTTGCGGCATTGCGGATTAAAGCTGTCGTGCAACAGGATGACAAAAGGATGTTTATGGGGATAGGAAAGAATGGCATGAAGATCGCGCTGCACGCCGGCACAAGTATGGTCACCATCCACGAGTACAAATTCAAATTTCTTGCCCTCTCGTTCAATATTGGCAAACAAGTCATGCACGAGTTTGTCGCCTTCCCCCACCATGAAATGAACCTTGGGGAATTTGGCCTCGAGGAATTTTTTGGGAGCCGGACTGATATCAATCGAAAAGACTTCTCCGGCATAGTGCTGGATGACCTGCAAGCTCCCGCCCTTATAGGTTCCGATTTCTATGGCCACCTCCGGACGCAATTGATCCATCAATCCGATCAGACAGTATTTCTCTGCCCGCGACATCTGCCAGTCGAGTTGCGGATCAACAGCAAAGCCTGCATAAAAAGGAGTGCCAATATTACCCTTCATCAGGCAAAAATAAAGGAATTAATTCCACTGGATGGCAAAATAGACTGCCGGCCTTTTGCCGGTATTGGTAATGTTATGAGGGATATTCGATTCCACCCAAGCGGCATCACCGGTAACAATATTTTCCTTGGCCTGCCCCAATACCATCTCCCCTTCACCGTCAATCATCAGGATGATTTCTTCATTCTTGTGCGTATGTGGCGCATGGCTACTCAGACCGGGATTGAGCGATGTGATGTGGATCTCGAAGCGGTTATTCATCACCGTTTTCCTGTCAAACAACTGACGCACCCCACCCCGGTCGTGTGCCTTGTAAACCATATCAAACCAATCCATCACAAAAGATGCACCCGCATCCCTGCCCCGCTTGACATCAGGCATTGCTGATACCATGGGCATGGCATAAATTTCGACAGGATCCTTACGGGGGTTGCTGAACACCACTTCATCACCTGGAAGCAGAAAAACCACAGAACCCTTGTCGAGTAAGTGACTGTTTCCATTCAGGACAACCTGTACCGGTCCGTACTTGATGATGAAAAACAATTCCGCGCCCTGCGCACCCGTATTGAACCGCAGTTTTTTTCCTGCCCGTAGGCTGTAGCCTGTCAGGGTTTGCTTAGAAAGGATAGCCCCAGAACCGTCGAACATGGATTCACCGGCACTGCTCCACTTGTACACATGGGTGGCAATGGGGGCTTGGGCGGCAAGGTTTAAGCTGATGAACAGAAAACAGATGGCAAGCAAGGCTTTCATGGCAATTATTTGCTTAAAGTTAACCGTATTGTTTTATTAAGTGCGATTAAAAATCCCCTCCAAGCAAGGTTATTCGTGATAAAAGCCGAAATCGTTTTAGCAGTATTTTAGCGGGCTGCAGCCGTTTTAAAATAATTTTATCCAACTAAAACAACATCCATGTTGAACAGAACAACTACCCTGCTGATGGCATCACTCCTGGTGAACCTCTGCAGTTCAGCACAATCATCCCAACCCAAGCAGCCGGTATTGGGCACCCGTTCGGCCAAACTGATTACGGTAAGCGGACTGCAGTTCAAAGACCTGAACAGGAACGGCCAGCTTGACCGTTACGAAGACTGGCGGCTGAGCCATGATGCCAGGGCCAAAGACCTCTTGTCGAAAATGACAGTGGAACAGAAGGTAGGCTTCATGCTCATCAGCACCACCCGTTTGAAAAACGACAACGCCGGAGGTGGCGGAGGCCGTGGGGCTGGTGGAGGTGGACCAGTAACGAGTGAATTCAACGAAGAGGATCAGGTTCAAAGTACCAATATGTTCACCCGCAAACCACTTCCTGCACCCATGACCATGGCAGCAGGAACCACCAAGGGGGTAACCCAATACCATTTGCGCCATTTCATCTTCCGGGCCAATGTATCGGCAAAGATTACGGCGGAATGGGCAAACAAGCTCCAGGCACTTTGTGAAAGCGATGGACTGGGCATACCCGCCATCATCGCCTCCAACCCCCGCAACCATATCACCAAAGATGCATCCATTGGATTGAGTGTGGGCACTACAGTTTTTTCAACCTGGCCAGGCGAACTCGGCTTGAGTGCCACCCGCGACCTCAAACTGATCAGGGAGTTTGCAGACATTGCCAGACAAGAATGGGCTGCAGTGGGATTGCGCAAAGGATACATGTACATGGCCGACCTCTCCACAGAACCACGTTGGCAAAGGGTGGAAGGCACCTTTGGCGAAAATGCAGAATGGGCAGCGAAGATGATGACCGAAATTGTGCTCGGATTCCAGGGTCCCAAATTATCCCCTTCCTCTGTAGCCCTCACCACCAAACACTTTCCAGGTGGTGGAGCCGGTGTAGGCGGACAAGATCCGCATTTCGACTGGGGCAAGTATGAACATTTTCCTGGCGGTTTTTTCCAAAACAACCTGATTCCCTTCAAGGCAGCCATCAAGGCGGGTACTTCGGCCATCATGCCATATTACTCCATTCCCAAAGGCACAAAATATGAGGAGATTGCCTATGCCTATAACAAACCAGTCATTACCGGTTTGTTGCGCGATAGCCTCGGGTTCAAAGGCATCATCAATTCCGATACCGGTCCCATTGAAATGATGCCCTGGGGTGCCGAAAACCTCACCATCACCCAACGCTATAAGCGCACCATGGAAGCTGGTGTGAACCTGTATTCAGGCTCTGCAGACCCCACCCCTTTGCTGGAAACAGTGAAATCAGGGATGGTGGACATGAAGCTGGTGGACAATTCAGTTTACCGGTTGCTGATGGAAAAATTTGAACTCGGCCTCTTTGAAAATCCTTATGTGGATGAGGAAAAGGCAGCTGGTTTTGTTGGTAACACTGCATTCCAAGCCAAGGCTGATTTGGCCATGCGCAAATCCATCGTGTTGCTCAGGAATGAAAACAAGGCGCTCCCCCTGAAAGCGGGTACGAAAGTATATTTCGAATCCTACTACCAAAAAAGAGGTGCAGCCTCACCCAGCAACGTTTACTTGCCAGTGCAACATAACCACGGGTTGGTTTTTGTCAAAACCCCTGAAGAAGCCGATGTTATACTGCTTTCGATTACGCCAGGGTCAAAGTCGCTTTTCGAAGCAGACGGATCACCCCTTTACTTGTCCCTTTCCAAAAATGGTGTAGACATTGCCTATGTCAATACCCTTACCGCCAAAAAACCAACCATTCTCGCCATCAACTATACCAATCCCTGGGTGATTGATGAGATTTACAATAATCAGTTTGGAAGCCGGTTTGCCGGCGTGCTAGCTACTTTCGGCACCACCAATGATGCCCTTCTTGACATCATTACAGGCAAGTACAAGCCTTCCGGCAGGATGCCCTTTACCACTCCAAAATCGGAAGAAGCTGCCCAAAAACAGCTCTCAGATGTCCCAGGATACCTGAAAGGCAAAGAATACGGCCTTTTTTGGTATGATGAGGGCTTGGGTTACGAGTAAATTGTTACCTTTATTACATGAAAAACTGCTGCCTGTGAAACGCTCTACAGGCGGCAGTTTGTTTTTCATAACTAACAGCAAACAAAAACCTTTATGAGAAAATTGAGAACCCTCGTTCCGTTGGTTGCTTTGTTGCTCCTGGCCAACATGCAGGTCATGGCACAAACCATCATCAAAGGCAAGGTAACCGGGCCCAACAACCAACCCGTTGCCAATGCCAATGTTGGCATCAACGGTACCTCGCGCTTTACACAAACCGATGCCAAAGGTGAGTTCATCATCAGTGCATCCAAAGGCGAAATCATTGTCATCAGCTCCATCGGCTACAAAACAAGCGACATCAAAGTCGGCACCCAAACCAACCTGACTGTGAAAATGCAGCAGGATGAGTCCACACTGGAAAGTGTTGTGGTTGCACTCGACATCAAACGAAACCCGCGTGAATTAGGCTATTCCGTTCAAAAGGTGGATGGTGATGATGTGAAGGAAACCCAAAGGGAAAACTTCATCAATGGCTTGGCAGGCCGCGTTGCGGGTCTCACCATCAACCCTACCAGTGGTGTGGCAGGTGCCTCATCTTCCATCGTATTGCGTGGTTTCAATTCACTCTCCATGAACAACCAGCCGCTCTTTGTAGTGGATGGTATTGTGGTTGACAACCAAACTGTTGACGAAACATCTGATGGCGGAAGGGGTATCGGTTTGGCATCAGACAGGCCCAACAGGAACAGTGACTACCAAAACAGGATTGCAGATATCAACCCCAACGATATAGCCACGGTAACGGTTTTGAAAGGCCCAGAAGCCACTGCCCTCTATGGCAGCCAGGCCAGCTCTGGAGCCATCATCATCACCACCAAGAAAGCTACCACCACCAAGTTCCAAATGCAATACGACAACAGCTACAGGGTATCCAAACTGACCCGTGTACCTGAAACCATCGACCAGTATGCAAACGGAACCAATGGAGTACCCTCCAGCATCTTCA
The DNA here is from genome assembly GCA_039805245.1 of Bacteroidota bacterium. GTDB lineage: Bacteria > Bacteroidota > Bacteroidia > Chitinophagales > Chitinophagaceae > Pollutibacter. Next base: position 24,499 of record JBDLUN010000125.1, on the reverse strand, counting down.
GGTATTTCGGTCCGGAATACACCGGCAAAGAACCCCTGTGGGACAATGTGGGACTGTTCTTCAGAACTGGTATGGCCCAAACACACAATGTGGGTATGGACTTCGGATTCGGCAAATCATTCTTTAGGGTTTCCGGTTCGCTGTTCGACCAGCAGGGTGTTGTTCCCAACAACGATTTCAAACGCTACAACCTGCGCGTCTCCAACACCACCAAGATTGGCAAGTATGTGGAGATCACCCCATCTGTGGCGCTCACCAAAAGTGAAAACAATAAAGTGTTGCGCAGTGCAGGTGGTTATCTGTTGAGCCTCCTGATTTGGCCAAACAGAAACAATGTGCTCAGCTATGAAGATCCTGTTACAGGCGACAAACTGCCGCTGTTCAGCAGCAACCCCAATGCCGACTACGACAATCCCTTCTTCAACGTATATAACAACGTGGCCAAAGATGTTACCACCCGTGCAACAACCTCGCTGGGCATCAATATCAATCCCACCAGCTGGCTATCTGTTCAAGGCCGCTTTGGATATGACGCCTACAATATCGATGGCTATATGCGTTATCACCCCAAAAGTTATTACCTGAGCGCCGCACTACAAGGGACGCTTGATAATTTCTGGAGGAAGTACAATGGTTATAACCACACCATCACCGCCACTGCCCGTAAGAAGGTTGGTGACTTCAACTTCAGGGTGATGGGCGGTACCATGTGGCAAGACTACAACACCCAGATGTATGCCATCACTGGTAACACCCTTTCCTCCACTGAAAGTTTCGACAGCTCTACAACAGCACCCAATACCCGCGTAAGACTCCTGCGCAACTACTTCGGTGAATATAATAGGCAAGTGCTCCGCCAGTTGGCTTACTTCGGCGAAGCCGCTGTGAGCTACAAAAATGTTGTTTTCCTGAACTATACACACCGCTTTGAATCCGCTTCCACACTGCCTGTGAAAAACAGGAATTACGACTATCCCGGTGGAAGCTTGAGCATCATCCCAAGCGACATCATTAAGGAACTGAAAAACAACGACATCCTCAGCTATTGGAAAATCAGGACATCTCTGGCGAGCACAGCCCGCTTGAATACACCGTACTCCACACAGTCAGTTTTCGTAAACAACTTTGCGAGTGGCGGCGGATTCTCCTATGGGTTCACCAATGCCAATCCTGATCTGGCACCAGAAAGGCAGAGCACCTATGAGATCGGAACGGAGATGCGTTTCTTTGGCAACAGGCTGAACCTCGATGCAACCTATTACAATACCCTCAACAAAGGACAAATCATCGAGAACTTCCGCCTCAGCTATGGTACTGGCTTCGTACTGAACACCCAGAATGCTGCCAGCACCCGGAACCAGGGTGTTGAAATCAGCCTGAGCACCGGCATCATCAACAAAGCGAAATTCAACTGGAACCTGCAGGTGAACTTCAACAAGATGTGGAACAAGGTTATTGACATGCCCAGGAATGTGGCAGAGTACTACATCGCAGATACCTGGCTGTATGGCAATGCGCGTGGTGGATTGGTGTTGGGCGGACCAACCACTTCCATCACCGGATATGGATATGAGCGCAATGTCAATGGCGACATCCTCATCAACCCGGCCAATGGCTTACCCGTAGTGGAGCAGATCTTCAAAATCCGTGGCGACAGGAATCCGGATTTCACCATGGGTATCAACAACGCCTTCCGTTTCAACAGGTTCAGGTTGAACTTCCTGTGGGATCTTAAAGTAGGTGGTGACATCTTCAACGGTACACACCGCTTCCTCACTGGTGCTGGAAGAAGCCAGCTTACTGCAGACAGGTTCGTACCCAGGATAGTAAAAGGTGTATTGAAAGATGGCAGGGAAAATACCGGCTACCCCACACCCAATTCCATTGTAGTGGTGCCAGCATACAACGATGCATACTATACCAATATGCCGGAAGAGGACTTTATCGAGAAAGATGTGAACTGGCTGCGCTTGAGGGATATCACCCTGAGCTATGCTTTGCCGAAATCACCTTTCCGTGACCATGGCTGGATTAGGACAGTTGAGTTTTTTGCAACCGCAAACGACCTGATTCTTATCACCAACTATACCGGAGCTGACCCTGCTGTCAATGGCAATACTGCCGGCTCCAGAGGTGTTGGTGGTTTCGGATTCGATTACGGTACCATGCCGGCCCCAATCAGCTTGAATATGGGTGTTAAAGCATCATTCTAACCAATTTGAAAAAAATGATCATGAACAAGAAGAATATTTTTCAACTCACAGCCGTCGCCTTGCTGTTGGCCCTTGCCGGCTGTGAAAAAAAGATCGATGAGGCATTCGCCAACCCGAACGCAAGCGTAAGGGTGCCTGTTGAAACATTGTTGCCGGGCATCATCGGCAACTTCGTAGGCAGTTCTGCTGCAGCAGGAAGTGCATATGGTTTGGCTAATGACGGCCTGTATGTGGGCAGATATGTGCAATATTGGGGCACCAACTCTGCCGGCAACCAATATGACCAGATGGGAGGTGCCACCGGTGCAAGTGATATACTGGGTTCTGTATGGGCCATGCATTATTTTGGCATGGGTGAGAACCTGAACAAAATGGTGAAGTGGGGTATTGAGGAGGAAAAGTGGGACTATGCCGGTGTTGGTTACGCGATCCGCGCCTGGAGCTGGCTTCAACTCACCAACATGTATGGTGAAGTGATCCTGAAAGAAGCTTTCAGGCCTGACCAACTGGTTTTCAAATACGATAACCAAAACGAAGTCTACGATTCCGTCCGTGCCATCGCCCACCGCGCCATTGCCTACCTTGAAAAAACAGGTGGCCAATCCGGTCAGGCAAACCTGGCCAAAGGCGATGCCTTTTTTTACAATGGTGATGTGAACAAGTGGAAGAAATTTGCCTACTCCGTACTAGCCCGTTCGTTCAGCCACCTGAGCAACAAAACAACTTACAATGCCGACTCCGTCATCAAGTATGCACAGCTCGGTATCAACAGCAATGCAGACAATGCGACGGCAAAATTTGCCAACACAGGCATCACCGGCACATCCAATTTTTATGGTCCCTATCGGAACAACGTTGGTACACTGCGTCAGACCGACTATATCACGAACCTGATGACCGGACTCAATAGCCGTTTCTCAGGAGCCAGTGATCCACGTGCCTGGTACATGCTTCGGGAGAATACCAATAAAACCATCAAGGGTATTAAACCGAACAAAGGCAGCAGCGGACTTGCAGCAAACGACCAACCACAAGGATTCTGGGGGCAAACATTCGGTACAGCCACTGCACCGGTATCCGATGCTGCCTCACGCTACATTTTCAAAAACGGAGCACCATTCCCAATCATTACAGCAAGCGAAATCAAATTCATACTGGCAGAAGCCTACCTTAGGAAAGGCGATGCAGCTGCCGCTAAAGCAGCCTATGTGGATGGCATCAGCCTGAACATTGATATGCTGAATGCAGATTTCAAGGCGGATGTTCCTGCCGATAAACAAATCACTCCGGCCATGAAGGCTGCTTTCCTGGCCAATCCTACAGTTGTTCCAGATGCAGCATCCCTTTCAATCAGCCACATCATGCTTCAGAAATACATTGCCCTCTATGGTTTCGGCATGATGGAAACCTGGGTGGATATGAGACGGTTCCATTATGTTGACGTGGATGCCAAAGCAGGCGGACAGGTTTATGCAGACTTGGTATTGCCAACGGGTACCGACCTGTTCATCAACAACAGCGGCAAATACACCTACAGGGCCAGACCACGTTACAATTCTGAATACCTCTACAACGTGGCGGAATTGACCAGACTGGGTGCAACGGCTCTTGATTACAACACCAAGGAACAATGGTTCTCATTGAAATAAAAACCAGAAACTAGAGATCATGAAAAGATTCATTCCCATAAACACACTCACTGCCATCTTGGTGCTGACTGTCTTGCTGGTTTCCTGCGAAAAGGAGTACCAGTCCATTGCTCCCACTGAAACCGATTTGAGCAACAAAGCTTATGTCAAATTCTACAACGGCATTGTCAACTCCAACAGAACCTACATTTATGCTGAACTAGTGCCATTGAATGGTGCCACGGTGGCTTATGGTGGTGTATTCCCCGCCTTATCCCCATCTTACGCAGCAATGAAACCGGGATCTGTGAACATCGCCATCCGGGATACCTTGGTGCCAACAACACAATACCCGTTAAACTTTTTTGCAGAACTGGAAAAGGGTAAATACTATACTGTCTTTGCCTATGATTCTCTGAATTCTCCAAAAAGAAAAGTGGTGTTGGACAATATCCAGCAGTTCGGCGACACCACCGCCAGGATACGTTTTGCCAACTTCCCATACAGCTCTTCAGCCATCCCAGCTGTTGACATTTACTCTGCGAAACGCAAGGAAAACATCTTCACTAATATCAGCACAACCACGGTGACGGATTTCATCCCCTATGCATCAGCATTGAGTGATACACTGTATGTGCGACCAACAGGCACTACGACAGACCTGACCCAACTAAATGGTTTGTTATTAACAGCCAAACGCAATTATACCGTAATCTTCAGGGGCAGCTACAGGGTAACTTCCGGAACTGCAGCCAGAACGCTGAGTTCATTCCTGACATTTTAATCAAGGTCCCCTTGGCCCATACATGTAAAAGCCGGTTGGAAATCCAACCGGCTTTTTTGTAGCCTTTATGGGAATAATTCAGAACCTCCAACCCAACCGGATGACAGCCCGATGCATGGTGTACAGATTGGTAGTGCGTGCAGTTCGGGTCTGACCAGGCCCAAGCCAATAATCATTTTCATAACTTTCTTTCACCTGTTTGATATTTTTCACAACAGACAAACTGAGCCTTTCCTTTTTAAACACCCTGAATACAAAACCGCCTCCAAACTCACCATAATAGCCTCCGCTACGGTCATAGATCCTTGGCCCTGTCCAGGTTGAAACAGTATCGGATGATTGCTTGAAATTATAGCCTCCAGAGGCCAATAAAAAGGGAGTTGTTCCCCTGAAATGGAAAAGTTTTCTCACCTGCGCGTACACAGGTGTTGAGCTGAACCTATACAAATCTACACCAACTCCTGCTCCAAACATCCAATTCTTGCGCTGAATCCCCCCCTGAAAACGGAAATCCAACGAGGGTTCCTGTGCACCGATTTGAATACCCACTTCCGGCATCGCCCACAAACGCTGGTCTTTCACCTGCGCCTGAATACTGCTGAAAAAGGACAATGCCCCTGCAAAGATGAAACCCCTAATCATTTGGGTGAATTGATGCTGATGGAAGACTTGATAACAGGTTTTGCCGGATCACTGAAATCAATGAGGTAGAGCGCATCTGCTGCTGAAACCATGGCTACAGTGCCCCATGCGATGACATCATAGGCATTCATTCCCTTGACATGGGCTGTTTGCCGGATATTTTTGACATCGGAAGCATTGAACAGTTTCAACCCATCCGCGCCATCACAAATGACCAAAACCTCACCTACCTTAGACAATCCATGCGGATTAGTGAGTGGGTATGATTTCAGCAGGGTGGGTTTGGTAAGATTGGAAATATCCACCACATCCAACTGGTTGATGAAGCCCTGACACTGCGAACCATTCCTGAGTGTAACAAAAGCATGCTTGCCATCACTGATCACCGGGTCACATACGCGGGCATGAGTGAAAGTGCCGATTTGCTTGGGCAGGTCCTTGGCAGTAACATCATAAATGAACATGCCCGTCATCGATCCGATGAACAAATTGTTGCCGAAAGGAAAAATGGTTTCAATACCCCAATTGCCGGTATTGACATTCCTGATGTACAAGGGCCTTTCCGGAATGGATACATCAAAGACTTTCAAATCCGTGTTGTCAACCGTATACAAACGGTCTTCCCTCAAGCCAAACCTAGCCATGCTTCCACCAGTTCCATTGGTTGTTCCACCCCCCGCCGCAGCAGGCATGGCAAACATCATGTCTTCACGCCTCAGACCCCAATCGAAATATTCTCCCTCTTGCAACACTGTATCAATAGCCTGCCAGTCAACGATAATTTTACCTGTATCATTATCGAAATTGGGGTAATAACGCTGTGGAAAAACGCCCTGCAACACCTGCTGGAGTTTGACCTGCTGTGGGTTGCTGATGTCTATGGCAACCAAGTCTGTATACATGTCGGCATAAAGGACATTGCCCCGCACAGCCATATCTACAGCTCCTGGGATATTCACAAAGGCAATGTTTTTCGGAGAGGCCACATTGCGGATGTCGATGATGTGCACTCCCTTGTACAACTCATTCAGGAAGGCAAAGCCATCCTTGTAATAGATCTTTCCGGGAGCAGTAAGTTCAACAGGCGCACTGCTCTTGATATTGGCCCTGACCTCTTCCTTAGTCTTGTAAACGGGCCTGTAAATGGTTGTTTTGCTGGAAATATTGTCTTTCAAACAAGACTGGAACAACAAGGCAATCAGTATGGATAAACCCAATATGCGTTTCATGGTACTGCTTTTCTTTAATGACTGCAAAGTTCCTGAAAAGGTTGCATATCCGGTAAAAAACAGGATGAGTGGCAATTGATCATTCCGGATTGCTATACCAGCCTGTAATTACGGAAGGCAAAAAACCTTTTTCCGGTAAGCTTTTCCAGCCAATACATAACCCTTTTTTTAAAACTGAACCGTTTGCGACTGATGTCAATCTCCACCTCCCAGTTTTTGTCCTGGATGCGTTGCTGCATCACTTGAGGATGTGTTCCGGTGAACCTGGCCAATGAATCGAAATCATCATAATTGAAAACGCTTTCACGGGCATCGAGGGCTGCCTTCATGGATTTGCCCATCCAGTTGCTGCTGAGTGTGCGGAGTTTTCTGTCCATTTTCTCCGGAGATTTCACCCATCCGTAATGATACACTTGAGCTTCTATCAGTTTGCAGGGTAGCCTTTCTTTGATGCCTGTCCTGAAACCCTGCGCATCCTTGAAAGCATGGATACGGCTGTCGTTTCGGATGATGCGGATCTCTTTGTTATACCACCTTCTGCTATCACCCACATAGTCATAGGTTCCATAAAAATGGAGGTATCCGAACACCAGTCCGAGTACCTTTTTATCTTCCAGATGCTTGACACAGGCTTGCCTGATGGCTGCATGATATTGCTCATGAACCACCTCATCACACTGGATGTAAAATGCCCAATCGCTGTCAGGTGCAATCTGCCGGAAGGCCTTATCCGTTTCGATTGCCAAAACCCTTCCTCCCGGAAGTTGTGACAAGTCCCACTCCGACTCAACAATCCTGATCTTGTTTGAGCCGATACCTTGAATCAAACCCAGCGTATCATCTTCACTTTTCCCCACTGCAACCACCATTTCATCCACTACCGGCAGGATGGAAGTGATGGCTTCCACAGCAGGATAGTCGTTGATAATGGCATTGCGGATGATGGTGAAACCTGAGATTTTCATTCGGCAAAAGTAGTGCAGCGAAAGCGGAATCATGCCATTGAAACATTATCTTTAACAACCTTAGCCGAAAGCCAACCAAAACCACATCAATTGAAAAAAATTGTCACCAACCTCACCTTCTGGGTGCTGATCGCAATCACTGCAGGCGCGCTGCTGGGTCACTTCATGCCCGCCACAGCCATTCAAATGGAGCCACTGGGCAAACATTTCATCACCGTCATCAAATGGTTCATCAGTCCGATCATCTTCCTGACCATCACCCTGGGAATCAGCGGGATGAATGATTTGAAAAAAGTAGGCAGGGTTGGTGGAAAGGCCATCCTTTACTTTGAAATTGTGACCACCCTGGCCCTGCTGATTGGTATTGTGGTAGCCCATTTCATACAACCCGGTGCGGGTGTCAATACGGATACCGTCAAAGGCGGAGACATTTCCAAATTCACTACTGGTGCACAGGATTTTTCCTGGTGGAAATTCCTGAAAGACAACCTCACCATTCAGGTGTTGCTTTTTTCGATCTTCTTTGGTATGCTGTTGAGCAAATACAAGCAAAAAGAAAAAATCATCAATCCCCTGCAGACTGCCTCCCGGTATATCTTCAAAGCCCTGCACCTGGTGATGCTTTTTGCACCTGTAGGCGCCTTCGGCGGGATGGCATTCACCATCGGCAAATACGGCATTGCCACTTTGCTTCCCTTGGGCAAACTGATGCTCACCGTCTATATCACTATGGCGGTTTTTGTTTTCGCCATCATGGGCTTGATCATGCGCTATTATAAAATCAGTCTGCTTCAATTCCTGAATTACATCAAGGAAGAATTGCTGATCGTATTGGGCACCTCCTCCTCTGAAGCAGCGCTGCCCTCACTCATGGAAAAACTGGAAAGAATGGGCTGTGCCAAGCCAGTTGTGGGTTTGGTGGTTCCTGCAGGTTATTCCTTCAACCTGGATGGTACAACCATTTACTTGTCGATGGCCATCATTTTCCTGGCGCAAGTGTTTCACGTTGACCTCTCCTTTGCACAAATGCTGACCATCATTGGCATCCTGATGGTAACGTCCAAAGGTGCCGCAGGTGTTACAGGAAGTGGATTCATTGTTTTGGCATCAACCCTTTCTGCCGTTCACGTGATTCCGGTTGAGGGATTGGCCTTGTTGTTGGGAGTCGACAAATTCATGTCTGAAGCACGTGCCATCACCAACTTCATCGGCAACGGCGTTGCCACCATTTTCCTGGCCAACCAGGAAAAGGCATTCGACAGAAACCTCATGGAAAAGGCATTTTCGAAAGAGGTGTATGAATACGCTCCGGAAGAGATCTGACCCATCCAGCAATCATACATCCTTTTCACCAATCAGATCCCTGATGACCACGGAGGCCGCCGTGGCACCAAAGACGGCAGGCAAGTAGGAAATTGTACCGTAGGCAGACTTTTTAAAATTCTTACCATCCGTAAGCATGAGGCTTTCCTTGATAGGATCCTCAGGTGAAAAAACAACTTTGATTCCTTTTCTGATCTGATGCTGCTTGAGCATCTTTCTGACCTGCTGGGCAAACGGACAATTATACGTCTTGGAGATATCAACCACTTGAAGCCTAGTAGGATCCAATTTGGCGCCTGCTCCCATGCTGCTCACCACCCTTACTTTTTGTTCGAAGGCAAGACGCAGAAATGTTATTTTGGGCGTTAAGCTATCGATGGCATCAATCACATAATCCGGATTGCTGCGAAGCTGTTCAAGAACCATATCCGGATTGACAAATGATTTTACAACATTGAGTTCAATCTCCGGATTGATGGCACGGAGGCGTTCTTCCATAATCAATGCCTTGGAGATGCCATGGTTGGTGGCCAATGCCGGCAGTTGCCTGTTCCGGTTTGTTGGGTCCACCACATCCCCATCGATGATGGTCATTTTTCCTATACCGCTCCTGGCAATGAATTCTGCAGCAAATGAACCTACGCCTCCCAAACCAACAACCATAACATGCTGTTGTGTGAGGTGTGCCAGCTTTTCTTTACCAATGAGCAATTCCGTTCTAGACAACCAGGATGTATCCATCAGTCTGCATTTTAGTAAGCGCAAATCTAAATCATGTCCGGATTTTATTCAGTATATTTAAGATAAATTCAGTTTACATGAGCCATACGAAAAATTCAAGAAGGGAATTCCTATCCCAAACTGCACTCTTGGGTACAGGGTTGTTTTTCTCCAAAGACATCCTGGCACTTACAGAAACCAATAAGGCCTACAAGGTTTACCTGGGAGCCATAACCTATTCATTCAGGAGCATGCCAGGTACCATAGACGACTTGATTGGCTATTGCAAAGCATGCGGTATCAATGCCATTGAACTGATGGGTGATCCGGCAGAAGCCTATGCTGGTAATCCTTTCGCCTCTACCGGCCCTATGCGTATGGGCCCTCCTCCGGCGGGTGGCCAACGTCCTCAAATGACCGATGAAATGAGAAAATCATTTGCAGAGCGGGCAGAAAAATCCAAGGCCTGGAGAGAAACAGTATCCATGGACAAGTTTGTGGAAATCAGGCAAAAATTCAAAGATGCCGGTGTAACCATCTACGCATACAAACCCAATGCGTTGGGAGAAAACAACAGCGATGCAGAAATAGAATATGCCATGAAAGCAGCCAAGGCTTTGGGTGCCACATCTGTTACTGTTGAGCTCCCTGGCAAAGCAGCACATTCCAAAAGGCTGGGCGACATTGCGGCCAAACACAAAGTTTATGTAGGTTATCATGCCCATCTGCAAGCCACCGATTCCGCTTGGGATGAGGCCTTGGCCCAGTCGCCTTACAACTCCATGAACCTGGATTGCGGCCACTACATTGCAGCAGGAGGAAACAATACCAAAGAAAGTCTGCTTGCCTTGATTGAAGCCAAACGCGACCGCATCACATCCATGCACCTGAAAGACAGGAAAAATAAAACCAATGGTGGTACCAATATGCCATGGGGTCAGGGCGACACGCCTATTGTTGAAATTCTTCAACTGTTGAAGAAAAAGAAATATAGCATACCCGTTTCAGTAGAACTGGAATATGATGTACCGGCAGATTCAGATGCAGTGAAGGAAGTCAAGAAATGTATTGACTATGCAAAAAAGGCGCTCAGTTGAGCGCCTTCAAATGAATATTTGAATAAAAGGGGGCTTTTGCCCCCTTTTGCTATTTATTGGGGAACAACCCTGAAAACAGTTCCGGGACCTTCGATACCCACATAGATAAATCCATCCCTACCCATTTCCACATTGCGTGTCCTACCCACATTCAACAGGATCTTTTCCTGGCTCACTACCTTGTTGTCTTTCATCACACAACGGCTGATGTGGTTGAAACGAAGTGATCCCACCAGGAGATTTCCTTTCCATGCAGGATATTTATCACCTGACACAAATGTGAGTCCGCTTGGCGCAATGGAAGGAATCCAATAAGTGACAGGTTGTGACATCCCTTCTTTTTTGCTGATGGCAGAAATAGGCTTACCATCATAATTGATGCCATAAGTGATTACCGGCCAACCGTAATTGGCGCCAGCTTGAATCAGATTCAATTCATCACCACCTCTTGGTCCGTGTTCAGTTTCCCAAACCAATCCTGTTGCAGGATCCATCGTCATACCCTGAGGATTCCTGTTGCCATAAGTATAAACAGAAGCAATAGCTTTGCCCTTGCCTACAAATGGATTGTCTGCAGGAATACTGCCATCATCCTTGATGCGGTGGATCTTACCGGGAGCTGTTTCCAAGTCTTGGGGGAAGATTTTTTCCTGTCCGCGCTCACCCATGGAAATGAACAGAAAGCCTTTCTTGTCAAATACCAAGCGTGAACCATAGTGGTGTTTGGTGGCGGTGTAGGGCAATCCTTCAAAAACCTCCTGGTGTTCAACAAATTCACCATTCTTGAGTTTGCCCCTAACCACTGCAGTAGTGCTGAGGGTTTTACCATCCACCACTTTGCCCTTTGAATAGGAGATATAGATCCAACCATTCTCTGCAAATTTCGGATGCAGGGTAATGTCGAGCATACCTCCCTGACCCTCTGCCAATACTGTTGGAGTGCCTTTGATGGCAGTTTTATTTTTATTCTTATCGACATGATAGAGCGTACCATTGCGATCAGTAATCAGGTAAGTCATATCAGGCAGCTGCTCAAAACCCCACGGGCTGGTGAGTCCTGTTGCGATGGTATCCAACTTAACGGTCATGCCGGCAGATTTGAAAATGGCCGGACCATCAGCAGTTTTTTTCTCCTTTGTGAAATCATATTGGGATACTGTCTTGAGACTTTCCACGATAAGATCAGCCAAACCTTGCACATCTTTGTCAGGGATGATCTCGCCCCAGGCAGGCATGCCAAAATCAGCATATCCTTCCTTGATGCTCTTCACCAATTCAGCTTTGGAAGTACCGTGCTTCCATTTACGGTCTACAAAAGCTTCCACTTTTTCACCATGACAGGATGCACATTTTTCAGTATATATTTTTTTGGGATCTTCAAGCGCTGCCTGATAATCATCAGCATTTTTGAATTGCATAAAAGCCAAACTAACAGCTGATGCTGTCAGCAGCAATGAAATTTTATTGATTCTTTTCATGTGAAATAATTGTACAGCAATTTACTGAATAATTCCCATTCCTTTTCTTGATATCCCATAATCACAATTATCAAAAAAAAGCCCCGCTCCAGAAGGAGCAGGGCTGCACTGTTCATGAGAAAAAAATCTTAGTCAGGAATTTTATCCAATGGTGCGACATTCTTTTCTGACCCTGAGTAACCCAGATTTTGGTTCAATACTGCCAAGCTGTTGGCAAGTACTGCAGGTCTGGGAATAGGCCACAAAACATGGTATGCACTCATGGTGTAAGCATCACCACGCACGTTTTTGATATTCTTCCCGTAGAAATCATTCTTCGCCATTACACGATCATAGTAGAAGTTGGCTTGGGAAAAATTGTTGAGGCTGTATGTCTTTCCGTTGAAGGACTTACCAGTTTTGGCAAAGGTGAAAGCTATACGGGTCAACTCAGTTTTACGAGGCTCCTCATAATACAATTCACGGGCACGCTCATCAAGGATGGTTCCAATATCTACCTGACCGGCTGTATAAGGAGCACAGTTGGCCCTAGTTCTAACCCTGTTTACATCAGCGGCAGCATTGGCAGCATCGCCTTTCCACCAGTAGGCTTCTGCGCGAAGGAGATGTGTTTCTGCCAACCTGAAGATATACCAATCGGTATTACCTCCCTGCAAGGGGTACCTAATTTCATCTTCAACATAGAGTTTGTAGTGAGGCCAAGAGAACCAAGTCCTGATGGTATCACCACCGCTTACCAACAAGGTGCCGGTAGGACTGTAAAGTGACAGCCTTTGACCATAATAGGGGGACTTCCCTTTCAGGGTACCTTCGTTGTTGTATACCAAGTTCTCCATATTCATCCAGTTACCGGAAACGGTATCATGGCGCCAATCACTGGCATCATCCCAAATGTAGCGGGTGGAATATGGCGTAGCGCGGCAGCGACCGATTCCGCGACCATAATTGGTCATGTGGTCGAACTCAGCCTTAACAGCCAACATGCCTGACTTACCGTCTGGTGTGATGATAGCCGCAGAAGAGAAGAAAGGCAAAGCTTGACGCATGGAGGTTGTTCCAGTTGTGGTGGCAGAAGGGTCACCATAACGGTCAATCACAGAAAACAGTACCTCCGTATTGGCGGATGAATACTTGTTGGCTCTTCTGTGCAGGTCCCAAATGACATTCTTTTTGGTAACACCGGCATCTACACCAAAACGATTGGTCATCAGCTTGTAGGCACCGTTATTGATGATTGCACTGGTGGAAGCAATGGCACCATCAAAGTCAGCCAAAGACAATTGTACTTTAGCCAACAGATGATAAACAGCTGCCCTGTTGATATCACCTTTATTGCCAACCCAAGGAACATGCTGTGCAGCAAATTCCAAGTCGGTTTTGAGACGCTGCAGGATGACTTCACGTTTAACCGATTGGAAATCCAATTTGGCTTCTGTCAATTCCTTGAAAGTGGCTGGCACATCACCGAATTGGTTCACCAACCTGTAATAAGCATATGAACGGTAGAAATTCGCTTTGCCGATGATGACGTTCTTGGCGGCATCAGGAATTGCTTTCACAGCACCGATGCGGGTGGTGATGGTATTGGCCAAACGGATGACCACGTACCAACGCTCCCAATACCAACCGATGCGGTTGAAGTCAGCACTGTTCAAATTGGCATCAGGGGTGATGAGTACATTCAGGTTAACTGCGGGGCCGAACTTATCCGTTGTGCCTTCAACAGCCACTTCTGAAAAGATATTCTCAGTGATGATGGGGTGGCCGTCGCCGTAAAACTCATCCCTCACCTGGCGCGCAATGGCAGCAAGACCTGCATTGAAGCCCTTTTCATCAACCAAGGTATTCTCAGGTGAGAAAAAAGAAAGGGGCTTAGGTGTGAGCCAATCCTTGTTACAGGACTGTGTCATGATCAATACCATGACAAGGGCTGCCAGGTATTTTGTTATGTAATTCAATTGCTGTTTCATATCAAATGATTGAAAGTTGATGCTGTTGATTAAAGTGTAAGGTTGATACCGAAAGTTCCGTAAGAAGGTGTAAATCCTTTATTTTCTGGATCAAAGTATTCCCACGGACTAATGGTCAGTGCATTCTGGATATTGAAATACAATTTCAGACCCTGAAACTTCATTTTATCAGTTACACTTTTAGGCATGGTATATGCAATGCTGACGTTATTGAAACGAATGAAAGAAGATTTCCTCCACACATTCAAACCGATACCGGAACCCAAGGATGACATCATCCTGGCATAATCATCAATCTGGTTGGTAGGCGTCCAGTATGGGCGCTTGTAAAACTGGGAACGGTCATAGAACCTGTCCACGTTAGCTGCTTCGTTGAACTGGGAAAGTTGTCCGAAACGGCCATAGAGCTGGAAGGAAAGGTCCCAATTTTTGTATACTGTGAATTCATTTCTCAGATTGATGTTGAAACGAGGAGTTGAACGACCAAGGAAAACCCTATCATCCACAGTGAATTTGCCATCCTTGTTCACGTCATCCAGTTTGAAGTCGCCGGGAGCAAAGCCATAAGACTTGGCTGTAGCCGCCTCATCAACTTTCCAAACACCCAGGATACGAAAATCCCAAATGGTATTGATATCCCTTCCAATGAACCAGCGGTTAGCCAAATCATCCTGCTCTTTAAGGACTGTATTACCACTAGCATCGGTGACTGGTACGGGACCATACAAGCTTACAATTTTATTCTTGTTGCTCCACAGTGCGAGGCTTGTTCTCCAAACAAAATTATTTGTCTTCAAATTTTCAGTATTCAGACTAAACTCAAAACCGGAGTTGTCCACTTTACCGAGGTTGGTCACCACACTGCCAAAACCTGTGATGTTGGGCAATGCACGGTTAACGAGCAAATCACTGGTATTGCGGATATAATAATCCACTGCACCGGAGATCTTGCCACCTTTCAGACTGAAATCAAATCCAAAGTTGATTGAACGCTGCCTTTCCCAACGCAGGTTGGGGTTGGCCATGTTTACAGTAGCAACAGCACCAACAGGTACATTCACACCACCTGGGGTGGTAAAGAGATAGTTTGCAGAAGACAGTTGTGCAAGTGCTGCATAGCGACCAATTTCCCTGTTACCATTCTCACCGTAAGAAATACGGGCTTTCAGGTAATCCAACACATTCAGGCTCTTTTGCATGAACTTCTCATCGGTAACCACCCAACCCAATGCGGCTGAGGGGAAGGTAGCCCTGGGGTTACCCTGACCGAAAGCGGAGTAACCATCGCGGCGAGCTGTGAGGGTCAATAAGTATTTATCGTCATAGCCATAGTTCACCCTGCCCATCAAAGCGTCACCAGTCTGGTATTGGTCGTTGGCACTAAAGTTTTTGATGGATGCAGCTTGAATACCATTCCAACCCAGGTTATCATTGGGTGAATAGTTTTCAGCATTTATGGTATTAGAATAAAAGAAAAATTCTTCTGCATTCATGAGCGCTGTGGCGTCAATGCTGTGCTTGCCAAATTTCTTATTCCACATCAAGAGGTTATCAATCTGCCACTGGTAGGTCCTGTCTTCTCTCCTGGAGGTAATACCACCTCGGCTTTCCAACAATGGACGCTGGGATGAAATGTGTTCGTAGTTTTGAACCCACTCAAAGCGGGGAGTGAAATTCACCTGGTAAGAGAAGCCTGCAGGGAGTTTACCTTTGGCATAAATGGAACCAAACAGGTTATTGAATTTCAACATACGCTTTACATAATAAGGCGTCATCAGCGGGTTGGTATTGTTTCCCACGTCATCATTGGCACTGGCACGCAAGCGACCATCTGTCTGATAAAGGCTACCAAATGGTGAGGTACCCAACATGTCGCCAATGCTCACAGGAGTCTGACCTTCGTCACGGCTGGCAAATTGCATATTCAATCCTATGGAAAGGAATTTGGCTACCTCAGTTTCCAGATTCAACCTGGTCCTCAAGGTTTTGAATTGCTCACCTTGCGCCATACCCACGTTCTCATAATATCCGTAGGACGAATAATAATTGGTTGCTCCTGATTTTCCGGAAACGCTCACCGTATGGTCTTGCTGGCGACCATCCTTATTAAGAATCAGGGATTCCCAATCGATAGGTGTATTGTTCTTATAGCTTTCCTGTGAAATGGCAGAAGTACCCTGGTTACCACCTACCCTATTCAACCAAACGGAAACAGGATCAGAGGTTGCCGGATTGCCACCTAGGGCAAGCCAATCATTTACTGAAAATCCTGCAGGGAGCTTTCTGGGATCCACTGCCCAATATTTGATACCGGGTTTGGAAGTGGAGTCAAAGCCACGCTGGCTCCAGATTACATCCGAACGCCAATCGAAAAATTCATCAGGGCTCAACAAACCAGGCCATCTGGCAATCCTGTTGAAAGCATAGTTAGAGTTAACTGTAATAACAGGTTTACCCGCCTTACCACGCTTGGTTGTTACAAGAATCACACCGTTGGCAGAACGGGCACCAAATACAGCTGCAGAACTGGCATCTTTCAACACGTCAACTGTCTGGATATCATTGGGGTTGATATCAGAAAGATCACCAGGATAAATAACCCCATCTACCACAATCAAGGGTGAAGTGGAAGCGGTGAGTGAAGCACGACCCCTTACCTGGAGTCCACCACCACCTTTGGCAGAGGCGTTGAAGCCTACATCCAAACCTGGTGCGTTACCCCTGAGCATGTCCTGCACAGAACGGGGATTTTCATTTTCAAGTTGTGTAGCCTTAACCTGTGCCACCGCACCAGTAAGGTCTTTTTTCTTAGCTGTACCATAACCAATTACTACAACATCACTCAGCTGATTGATCTGCTCACGCATGGTCACCCTGCTTGCTGATTTGGCAGCAACCTCTTCAGTGATGTAACCACTGAAGCTGATTTGCAACACCGCATTGTCCGGTACATTTTTTAAGCTGAACTTACCATTTTGATCGGTAACAACAGACGATCTAGTTCCCTTGATCGTTACTGTTGCACCCGCCAAAGGCGAATTGCGTACATCTGTTACAACACCTGCCACATCAACGGGTGGGGTGTAGGGGTTCCCTGTTGAGGGGAACAAAGGGCCTGATTTTTTTTCGGCATTAACCTGCATTACCATCAGTGCAAACACACTGAAAATGGCAACGGACAGGATTCTACCCATGCTTTTTTTTCTCATGACTAAGCGTCGTTTAGGTTTAAAAATCTGAAAATGCAAAATCAAGTTAAGGTGATTTTAGCACTAAAGTGTGGATAACGGGTGTTTTTTCCGAAAACGTTTTCAGGAATTTATTAAAATTCTGTGCAGCGTATGGTCTGGGTTTGTCATCAAATGTGGTTCTCTTGGTCCAAATGAGTAAATTACGCCATCAACAAAACAGCATGAAAACATTCAAAAATCAACTCTTCACCTTTTTTCTGGTTTTCCTGGCATTGGCCGCTGCCGGCCAGCAAATACCCACACCCAGGGAACATTTCGGCTTCAGCATCGGCGACAATTACCGG
Organism: Bacteroidota bacterium; assembly: GCA_039805245.1. GTDB lineage: Bacteria > Bacteroidota > Bacteroidia > Chitinophagales > Chitinophagaceae > Pollutibacter. Next base: position 6,915 of record JBDLUN010000125.1, on the reverse strand, counting down.
CTGGCCAACTATACCGCAACGGAAGCGTATTTCAAGAAAGTGGATGTCGCATCGGATAGGGCCGTCCTCACCAGCATCGGCAAAACAGAGGAGGGGCGTGACCAATTCATGATGATTGTCACTTCCCCTGAAAACCACAAAAACCTGAAAAAGTATCAGGAGATTTCGCAAAAGATGGCCAGGGCTGAGGGGCTTACAGACGATATGGCCCGTGCATTGGCTGCTCAAGGTAAAGCCGTTGTATGGATCGATGGCGGTTTGCATGCCACCGAAGTGGTGGGCGCCCACCAGCTGATTGAAATGGCCTATCAACTGAACAGCAGGAATGATGAGGAAACCCGATTCATCCTAGACAATACCATCATCTTGATGGTGCATGCCAATCCAGACGGACAGGAATTGGTTTCCGATTGGTATATGCGCAACAGTGATACCTCCAAAAGAACGACCAACCTGCTGCCAAGGATGTATGAGAAATATGCCGGCCACGACAACAACCGCGATTTTTACATGCTAAACCTGAAGGAAACCCGGAATATGGGTAGGCAATTGTTCATCGACTGGATACCACAAATCATGTACAACCATCACCAAACGGGCCCTCCCGGTGCTGTGGTTGCAGGACCACCCTTCCGCGACCCCTTCAACCATGTATATGATCCGCTGGTGATGACAAGCCTGGATGCCGTTGGTGCCGCCATGATCAACCGGCTCAACGCCGAGGGCAAACCCGGATTTACCCAAAGGGCCGGTTCACCTTATTCAACCTGGTACAATGGCGGACTCAGAACAACCACCTATTTCCATAACATGATTGGCCTGCTCACTGAAATCATCGGCTCACCAACCCCTTCAAACATTCCGTTGGTCCCGTCTCGTTTGATACCCAGCAGTGCCAATCCCAACCCGATCACACCCCGCAAATGGTATTTCCGCAATTCCATCGATTACTCGGTTTCGATGAACTATGCCGTGCTGATGTATGCCAGCCGTCACCGCGACGAACTGCTGTTCAACATTTACAAGATGGGAAAAAATGCGATTGAAAAGGGAAGCAAGGATAGTTGGACACACTATCCCAAACATGCAGATGCCATTACTGAACTTTTCAAAAAGGAACAGGCTACCAAAACATCAACTAATGCTGAAGGCAATGTACCTGAAGGCTGGGGCAGAAATATCAGCAACATCCCCATGAAGCATTACGATAGCATCTTCAACAACCCGAAACTACGTGATGCCAGGGCATACATCATTCCTGCAGACCAAGGTGACTTCACTACTGCAAAGCGTTTCCTGAATGCACTGATCAGAACGGGAGTGATTGTACATCAGGCTGAATCTGCATTTGCAGCCAACGGCAAAACCTATCCGGCAGGTTCTTTCATCGTGAAGTGTGATCAGGCCTTCAGGCCACATATCCTCGATATGTTTGAACCACAAGACCATCCGAACGACTTCCAATACCCTGGCGGCCCGCCCGTACCTCCTTACGATGCTGCCGGTTGGACATTGGCGTATCAGATGGGGGTGGCATTCGACAGGGTCCAGGATGCTGTTAGCGGTCCGTTCAAAAGTCTTCCTGCCGGAGAACTGATTCCATTGGAAGGGAGAAAAGACCCCAAAACAGGTAAAGCCGGCTACGTACTCAGTGCAGCCAACAACCACGCTTATGCTGCGGCAAACGGACTCCTGGCAGAAAACATTCCTGTTTTCCTGACCACGGAATCTGTAGGCGAAATGCCCAAAGGATCTTTCTTTATTCCACAATCCGCGAAAGCAAAATCATGGATTACCCAACATGCAGCAGCCATGGGTGCTGATGTGATGTCGCTGGACAAGAAACCCTCTGCCATTAAACCCTTACAGGCTGCACGCATTGCCCTGTGGGATACCTATGGCGGTTCCATGCCCTCCGGATGGATGCGCTGGATCATGGAACAATTCAACTTCAAAGCCAATATCATCTATGCTCAGGAGATCGATAAAGGTGATCTGATCAGCAAGTATGATGTCATTCTTTTTGTTGGTGGAGCTATGCCTCCGGTAAATGGCCCCGCCCGGAATTTCGGCAGCCCTAAACCAGAAGATATCCCTGAAGAATTCAGGAAAACCATCGGCAACATCACCGTTGCACAATCGATTCCCGAATTGAAAAAATTCCTGGAAGCGGGAGGCAAAATCCTCACCATCGGCAGCAGTACCAGCCTGGCCTATCACCTGAATCTCCCCGTGAGCAATGCACTCGTTGAAACCGTTAACGGCAAGGAAAGGGAGCTACCCAATGAGAAATTCTATATCCCGGGTAGCGTCATGCAAGTGACATTAGACAACAACCACCCCGCAGCATGGGGAATAGGCAACAAGGCAGATGTGCTGTTTGATGATAGTCCTGTTTTCCATATCAACCCACTCGCACAATCAGCAGGAACCATCAAACCTATTGCCTGGTTTGCTACCGGCAACACCTTGCGCAGCGGATGGGCTTGGGGACAGACTTACCTGAAAGATGGCGTGGCTGCCTTTTCAGCGCAGGTTGGTAAAGGCTCTTTGCTGGCATTCGGACCCGAAATCACTTTCAGGGCACAATCGCATGGCACTTTCAAGCTGGTGTTTAATCAGTTGTATAAATAGTGTTGAGTGACTAGGGAAGAGGGATGAGGGATGAGGCACGAGGCACGAGGGATAAGTTTACTGGTTGAAATCAAACTACTACAACTCTTGGTAGACAGGCAATGGTTTAAAACTGTTGCCTGTTTTCATTTGCAAACGTTTGTTGTATATAATTTCTGTTGTATCATATCCTACACAATCCTCCTTAAGAGCCATTGATCACTAACTTCGTAAAAACATCAATTTCCCTTGTGCCTTGTGCCTTGTGCCCTGTGCCCTGTGCCTCGTGCCTTGTGCCTCATCCCCTCTCCCCCTAAAGCCGCCATATGCCCAAACCCAAACTGTCTTTCCTCCAGATCATCAATATGAATGTCGGTTTCTTCGGCATTCAATATTCTTTTGGTCTGCAACAGAGTGCCGTCAACCCGATATATGATTTTCTAGGAGCCAAACCAGATGAAATCCCCTGGCTGAACCTGGCTGGTCCGCTCACCGGCTTGCTGGTACAACCCATCATTGGGGCCATGAGTGACAAAACATGGCATCCCCGTTGGGGCAGAAGGAAACCCTACTTCCTGATTGGTGCCATCATGTGCAGCCTCGCTTTGTTCCTCTTCCCCTTCAGTTCCGAACTGTGGATGGCAGCAGGATTGCTTTGGATCCTGGATGCTGGCAACAATACCGCCATGGAGCCCTATAGGGCTTTCATTGCAGACAAACTGGATTCAGGCCAGCAACCTACAGGCTTTTTGGCCCAATCTTTTTTTACGGGACTCGGACAAACCCTGGCCAATTTTTCGCTTTTCCTTTTTCCCATGATCATTGTTGGTCATACCGGCAAATTACCCAACTGGGTCTTTGCTTCCTTCATGTTGGGTGCGGTATGTTCCATCGGTACAGTTTGGTGGAGCATGAAAACAACTCCTGAAATTCCACCAACACCTGAAGAACTTCAAGAAATTCGCAACAAACCACTGAACCTGCTCAGTCCTTTTCTGGATGTATTCAGCGCCATCAAAGACATGCCCAAAGTGATGTGGCAGCTTGCCCTGGTTTACCTTTTCCAATGGTATGCACTTTTCTGTTATTGGCAGAACAGCTCCAAAAGCATTGCACAATCCATCTTCCACACCGGCACCGATAACCGGACTTTGTATGAACAGGCGGTTAGCCTTGCAGGTTCTGTCAATGGCTGGTACAACATCATCACTTTTATCAGTGCCTTCGCCCTGGTTGGCTTCGCCAAAAAATACAGTCCCAAATGGGTTCACTTCATTTGCTTGGTATTGGCAGGAGCGGGATTCATCGCGTTTCCCCACATCGAAAACAAATGGTTGCTCTATGTGGCCATCACCGGATTTGGTATCGGATGGGCAAGTATGATGGGCATTCCATACTTGATGGTGGTCAAATCCATACCCAAAGAACGCTATGGGGTATACATGGGTATCATCAATATGCTGATTGTCATCCCGATGCTTATCCAAACCGTGACCTTTGGTTATGTTATGAGGACCTTCCTCAACAACGACCCAGGTAAGGCAATCCTTTTTGCAGGCATCCTGCTGCTGATTGCAGCAGTGTTCACCACCCTGATCAACACACCCAAAGACAATCAGGACCTCGCAGACATGCCTGTGCATGGAGGAGGTCATTAATCTAATACACATGAAAAAAATATTGTGCATCGGTGAAGCCCTGATCGACATGATCTGTACAGACCGAAACAAGGCATTGTCTGACGGAGAAAACTTCCTTAAAAAAGCAGGCGGTGCTCCGATGAATGTTGCTGCAGCCATTGCCGCACTAGGCGGAGACGTGATGGTGTCTGCCAAAGTTGGTGACGACCCTTTTGGTCAGCACCTGATTGAAGTGCTCAAAGATTTTCAGGTGGATACTTCCCATGTTGTGTGCGACAAAAATCATTTTACCACATTCGCTTTTGTATCCCTGATGGAAAATGGGGAGCGCGACTTTTACTTCAACCGTGGAGCAGACGGTATGTTATCTCCCGAAGATGTTGCCGGTATTGATTTGCAAGCCTGTGGTATCGCTCATTTCGGATCAGCAACAGGCTTTCTGCCCGGCCCGCTCCAACAAACCTATCGGGAACTTTTAGACAAGGCTAAATCGCTTGGGATATTCATCAGCTTTGATCCCAACTACCGGCAACTGCTCTTCGGCCACCAACAGGATATCTTCATCAGCAAATCATGGTCCTTCATTACTGCTTGTGACTTTTTCAAGGTTAGCGATGAAGAAGCGCTTTTGCTTACCGGCAAACCTACTGTAGAGGAAGCGGCAGAGGTATTTTTCAACCGTTCGTCTGCCGTTTTTGCCATCACATTGGGCAAAGAAGGCACCCTGTTGGGATTCCAGGGCGCTACAACCATCATACCCAGCATGCCCATCGAAGCAGTTGATACCACCGGCGCAGGAGATGCTTTTGTGGGTGCTGTGTTGTATCAGCTCAGTGTATTGGAAAACAAAAATATCAGTGAACTGCAGCATGCTGATTGGCAGGGAATCATTCACCAGTCCAACAAGGCAGGAGCACGAACCTGCGCATATATGGGGGCCATGGAGGCCTTCAAACACCTCAGCAAGGATATTTTCAAGCCGTAAAAGAACATGTGATGACATTCGACCAGAACCTGCATGAAAATGTAACCAGCATCCTGCTGGACAATCAAATTGATACCAACGGAAAAGACAATCCGTTCTATGCCCGGATGATGTCTGAAATAGACACCATCTCGCACCTTTACAGGGAGATATACGGGCAACATCCCCTGTCAGACAAAATGTTTCAAGAGCTGGTAACCGCCATCATCAAAGGTTACCGTGAAAGGGGGAAAGACCTTATCCAAAGGGATGATGAAAAGGCAGACAAAGGGGTCTGGTTCCTGAGCAATGAACTGATGGGGATGAGTCTCTATGTTGACCGCTTTGCCGGAAATCTCTCAACTATGCCCTCTAAACTTCCTTATTTAGACGAACTTGGTGTGAATTTCCTTCACCTCATGCCGATTTTTGAAAGTCCGGAAGGGGAAAGCGATGGAGGCTATGCCGTTTCCAATTTCCGCAAAGTGGATGAACGCTTCGGTCAACTGGAAGACCTGATTGCATTGCGGAAACAAATGCAACAAAAGGATATGTACCTGATGTTGGATATTGTTTTGAATCACACCTCCCACCGGCACGAATGGGCTGAAAAAGCCAAAGCCGGAGATAAACACTACCAGGATTACTTCTACATGTATGACGATCGCTGGCTGCCCAACCAGTTTGATGAAAAGATGCCGGATATCTTTCCAGAAAGTTCACCTGGCAATTTCACCTGGAATGAAGGCTGCCAGAAATGGGTGATGACAGTGTTTCACCATTATCAGTGGGACCTGAACTATACCAACCCGATTGTTTTCAGGGAGATGCTGGACAATATCCTCTTCTATGCCAACCTGGGTGTAGATGTTTTGCGCATTGATGCGCCAGCTTTCATCTGGAAACAAACCGGCACAAGTTGCCAAAACCTGCCACAAGCGCATACCCTGCTGCGATTGATTAAACGCTGTGTAGCGGTTGCTGCACCGGGAATGGCACTGCTCGGTGAAGCCATCGTTGCGCCACGTGAAATCATGAAATATTTCGGTACAGGTTCATTTACGGCCAAGGAATGCGACTTCGCCTACAATGCCACGCACATGGCCCTGCAATGGGATATGCTTGCTTCAGGAGACACCCGCGTTATGTTGGCAGCACAACACGAAATCTTGCAGAAACCTTACGGAACGACCTGGATCAATTATACCCGCTGCCATGATGATATCGGTTTGGGTTATGACGACTACATGATTGAACATGCAGGCAAAGCACCTTATGAGCATCGTAAATTCCTGAAAGAATATTTCTCTTATTCCGGCAGCCAATGGGATAGCCCTGCCCGAGGCGCGCTCTTTTCATCCAACCCCAAAACTGGTGATGCCAGAATCAGTGGATCGTTGGCTTCTTTGTGTGGATTGGAAAAGGCCATCTGGGAAAATAATCCGGCAGCCATCCAACAATCAATCAATAAGATCCTGCTCATGCAGGCGCACAGCTTCTTCTTGGGCGGACTCCCCATCATCTTCTATGGTGATGAAGTTGGCTATACCAACGATTACAGTTACCAGCAAGATCCAGGAAAAAGCTACGACAACAGGTGGATGCACAGGCCAGTGATCAACTGGGATAAAAACAAACGTATCCATGAACCAGGAACGGTAGAGTATGTTGTTTTCCAATCAACACGAAAACTCATCT
>JBDLUN010000124.1:0-12891 GCA_039805245.1 Bacteroidota bacterium | reverse complement strand
AGGTCGATGGGTTTGTATTGGCCTGTGGTGTCGAGGTCATACGCGAATCTTCTCCAGTTGTTGCGCACCAGCTCCATCTTTGCAAAGCGGAGTACAACAGAGTCTGCAAAGTCTGTGAGGAACATCCTAAAAAAGCGTATGGATTTGAAGTCGGGGATTTCACCCACTTTGCTTTCGTATGCCGTGATGGGTACACGGAATTGATACCAGATCTGGTCTTGCTTGGAGCCGTCTGCCAGGGTGACATTTACCGTTTTTTTGTCGGAAATGAAGTTTTGTCCAACCTGCATCACCGGGTCCCCTGCGGGTTTGAGATCAATCCGGTATTGGAAATATTCTTCGGATTCATTCAGCGTATTGTCCCGGTTGAGGTCTTCACTGTCGGGATACAGGGTGAATGCTGACGCAAAGTCTGATCCTGCACTGGCTATGGGTGAATTGCCTTGGGGACTGTTAAAGTTTTTGTACCTGCCCAGGATGCCAGTGTTGGTGTTGTCATAGTATGTGTCACGGTAATACCTGAAATTGTCTGCCGCGGGGTCTGTGCTGGCTTCCTGATAGGCTTTGGAAGTCGATCCATAGCGCGTTGCAAGCTCGTTGAGGTACTGGCTTCTGGTTTTGGTTTCTGCTGAATCGGTTTGTCCATCCAATCCAACATCCTGATAAGGCCTGTCTGCCGGGTTATTGCTGAATCCCTGGGTGATCTGTATCGGATTGAGTGGTGATGTTCCCCAATTGGAGCTGGCAGTAGCTGATGGGATGGATGGTGTTGGCAATCCGTTTTCATAGAAACGCCTGGAATCTTTCAGGATATCTTCGGAAATATTGCCCAGATTCAGGTAGAGTGATCCTCCTGAAGGCAGGGTTCCCTTGATGAATGGATCCAATACCCAGAACTCCACAAATTCGATGTTGGCTGTCTCGAAATCTGTTTGGTCGATTCCGCGCATGATACCGCCCCACCTTTTGGAGGGGTTTTTGAGCAGGCCATTGCTTTCGATGTTCGAGGCATCAAAATTGTAGGGCCCCCGTTCTTTCGGGTAGTAAGCCAGGTCAAAAGTGACAAGCTGACTTTGACCGAAGTCAGGTGTTCTCCTCGGAAAAATCTCCTGTTGGCCAATGCTCCGGACACGGGGGTCGGAGAGTTGGGCAACATCATTTCTCAGGGGATTGCTGATATTCCGCTTTTCCTGGAGGATGGGTTCGATATTGTACCAGGCCAATTTGGCCCTGTTTTTGCCGTAGTCGATATTGTCGAATGAACTGGCTTCCGGGAAGAGGGTATTGCCGAACCGGTCAGTTGCCCCATAAGGTGTTGAGGCAAGCGTCCACCCCACAATTGGGAAGCGTAGGTCTATGCTAGATTTGGTTCCTTCAAAGTCATCCAGGTAAATCAGGCCTTCGCCGCCTTTGCCTATCTGGGGTGCATGTCCGGGCGTCATTTTTGCAGCTTCCGCAGAGAAGTTGATACTGGAAGTGCCATTGGCTTCATAAAAAGGCAGTTTGCCCAGCCATTTGCCCAAGCGGGGCAATTCACTATTGTAGTTGATGTCGAGCCCGGTCATGCTGTTTCTGATCGGGTCGGAGCCATATTCCATTTTGGTGAAGAAGGGTCTTTCACTAAGTCTGACCATAGTGCCACCAATCGATAGTTTATCGCTGAAAAGGTAATCCCAACGCATGCCCAGATAGGTGCGTTGTTGCACGCCGAAGGTGGCATTGTTTTCGAATTGAACATTGACAGGCAAGCCTGAGTTGCTGATGGCGTTATTGATGATCCTCACTGTTCCTGCCAGATAGTCGATTGTGTAGTCCACATTCTCCACCAGAGTCTGCCCTCCTGCTGTAACGGTCACTGATCCTTGGGGGATGTTGAAGGCATTGAGTGAGATCTCCCCATTGCCGCCACCAGATGATTTGGAGCTTCCCCTGATCATGAAACGGTTCAGGTTGGCATAGGTTTGGGCTATGGCTTTGATGGTGTCATATAGGGGATAAAAAAGGTATTTGTCGCGCAGTGTGGGATCCGTAGTAAAAGTATAATCCAGGTCGTGTCCAAAAGGTTCCAGCACGGGGAAGATTACCCTGCTCTGGTAGGAGTTAACTGTATATCCCTCTACAAAATCGAAGACGCCATCGGGTTGCGGATCGTTCTGGTTGTTGAGCCTGTCGAGGTTCATGAGGGTGATCAGTGGTACACCGGCCTGGTCACCTTCCGGCAGGTAACGCTTTTCTCCGCCTCCGGGCTCTTGGTAGAGCACATTGAATTGGAAATCCTGGCGTTGCAACTGACCGGATCCAACGGGGTAAATATTTTTCATCATCAAATCCCAGATGGGCAGGGAAGTCCTTTGGGATGTGGCTTTCAGTAATTTCAGGAAAAGCACTTTTTGGACGCCGCTGGTGCTGTCTACCGGAATGTCTTGTGCGAATTCACCTACCTGGTAAATTTTGCCGTTGACGGCATACTGGTAGGCAACGCCCAACACTTCATCTGGCTGAAGGGATATGTTCAGGGAGATGAAGCCCAATTGTCTGTTGAAGTAGTATTGGGTGGTATCCAGTTTGCGGGCAAAGGTTTTTTCAAAGTCGCGCACCGGCATCAAACCCAGTCCGTTCAGGTAGTTCACTATCTGTGCAGGATTTCTGCTGGAAGGGTTGCTGATGATTTTGCTGTAGAGGTTGTTGGTGGCATTGGATGGTAGTGTTGCTCCACTGGGGATGATCACTGGTGGCTGTTGATAAGGCTTGTCTTCACCCAAATCCATCAGTCCCACTACATCCCGTGCATTGGTGGTTGCCCCGTTCCTGTTGGTTACCCATACTTCCAGGCGCAGCATCTGCACTTGTGAGTTGATGACCGGCAGGTTTTTCATGGCCTTGTTGTAATCCCTCCTGAAATGTTGCGCCAGCAGGAAGTGCCTATTCTCTTCGTAGTCGTCGGCTTTGATTTCAAATGGTGTTGAACTGGATCCGCCCTTGAAGCCGGCGGATTGCCGTTGCGAGCGCTGGCTGGCAAAAACCGTTGAGAGCCATAGTTTGCCAAACTGCATCTGTGTTTTGACGCCAAAGAGTTGTTGGGCGCCCGGGATAAGGGTCCCTTTCGAAGCAAAAGAGGTGTTGCCGACTTCAATTTTTTTGAAGATATCATCGCCTTCACCGGTATAGTCGAGTTTCAGCTGGTTCTCGAAATCGAAGGTGGATTGCGTGTTGTAGCTGATCGGAAACTTCATCTTGTTACCGATATTGCCCACCACGTTGAGGTTGGCAGCCATGTCGAAGTCCAGCCCCCCATTTTTCCTGGCCCGTTCGGGCAGGGTGGGGTTTTTGATGTTCTGACCCTGATAGCCTGCTGTAATGTTCACTTCACCTTGTGGGCGGATGTCTATTTTGCCATTACCAAAAAGCCTGTTGAAAAGGTCTTCACCCATATTGAGCTTGGGTTTGGCCAATTTCCTGTTGAGCAAGCTGATGGTATTTGCCCTTTTCCTGAAATAATCGTTTTCTGTTTTGCGGGACATGATCCGCATGTACTCTTCGAATGTCAGCGATGTTGGCTTACGGTAGTATTTGTTACCGATCTTCTCGTAGATGTAGTATTCCTTTGTTTTCGCGTCGTATGCAATGGAGTCGGTGATATTGGCCGGATCTTTGAGGTCAAAGGCATTTTTTCCCGGTTGTGAGAGCTTGTCGGCCCTGCGGTCCTGCAAAGGATACAATAGGGTGTCCTTGGGCAATAGCGTATCTTGCTGCCCATTCACCAGTGTTGCAACGGCGAGAGAGCAGGCGATCAATGCGGTTTTGAGGGATACCGGGTTCAACGTGAAGGAATGCTTTGGTGGAGTAGCTTTCTTCTCAAATAAGCTGAAGGGATTTTTTGATGAGTGATTCAAGGTTGTCGTCAGGGGAGCCTGTTTTTGCTTTTTTGAGTGCTGTTTCTGCGGTGTTTCTGGGAATACCCAAAGCCATCAGCGCATTTAACGCATCATTTTCCATGGTATTGTGTATAAAGCCAGGCGCAGTGCTTTCCACACCCGCTTTAACCATTTTGTCGCGTAGTTCAAGGATGATCCTTTCCGCAGACTTCCTGCCGATTCCCTTGATTTTTTCCAGGGCGCCGGTATTGCCAGAGGCAATTGCGCTACGGAGTTCCGCCGGCTTCATGGCCGAAAGCATCATCCGTGCGGTGGAAGCGCCTACGCCATTGACGTTGATCAGCTGGATGAATAGTTCCTTTTCCGCCTGTTCTGCAAACCCAAAAAGGGTATGTGCATCTTCTTTGATTTGGAGATAGGTGACCAACGTGCCCTGCTGTTTGTCCTGAATGGCAGAATAGGTGTTGAGGCTGATTTGCACCTCATAGCCAACGCCTTGAACATCCACATGGATGAACGAGGGTGTTTTCTGCACGAATGTACCGGTAAGGCTGATGATCATATAGGTTCAAAGTTAATGATTTCCTACCTTTGCACTCCAATTGAACTTATGCAAAAAATTACTGCTGCAATTACCGCTGTAGGCGGTTATGTTCCGGAAGATAAACTGACCAATGCCGATTTTGAAAGGATGGTGGACACCAACGACGAGTGGATCAAAACCAGGACGGGGATTGAAGAGCGTCATATCCTGAAGGGAGAGGGCAAGGCCACATCAGATCTGGTGGTGCCGGCAGTACAGGATTTGTGCAAGCGCCGGGGCATTGATCCGGATGAAATCGAATGCCTGATTGTAGCCACCATTACCCCTGACATGTTTTTCCCCAATACCGCCAACGTGGCTTGCGACAAGCTGGGGATCAAGCATGCATGGGGTTTCGATATCATGGCTGCCTGCTCTGGCTTTCTCTATGCACTTACAACCGCTGCATCACTCATCGAGAGTGGCCGCTACAAAAAAGTGGCAGTGGTGGGTGCGGATAAAATGAGCTCTATCGTGGATTATACCGACCGTACTACATGTATCCTGTTTGGTGATGGTGCCGGTGCTGTTTTGTTGGAGCCTGATACGGAAGGTTTCGGGGTACTCGACAGCATCCTGAAAAGCGACGGCAGCGGGGGGAAATACTTGCATATGAAAGGGGGTGGTTCGCTCAATCCACCCACAGCGGATACGGTAGCGCAGAAGATGCACTATCTCTTCCAAGATGGTCAACCCGTGTTCAAATTTGCGGTCACCGGTATGGCAGATGTAAGTTATGAACTGATTCAGCGGAATAATCTGACTGCCGATGATATCGCCTGGTTGGTGCCGCATCAGGCCAACAAACGCATTATCGACGCCACTGCCCGCAGGATGGGTCTATCAGACGAAAAAGTGCTGCTCAATATCCAACGTTACGGCAATACCACTGCGGCAACCATTCCTTTGTGCCTTTGGGATTACCAAGGCCGTTTCAAACGCGGAGACAACATTGTGTTGGCAGCGTTTGGTGGTGGCTTCACCTGGGGCGCAACCTGGATAAAATGGGCGATATGAAAAAGAAACAATTCAAGGGGTTTGGTTCACTGGCTATCCATGCCGGTCAGCACCCTGATCCCATGTATGCCCACCTGACTCCCATCTATGCCTCCTCCACTTATATTTATGATGAGGCTGAGCAGGGTATGCGGAGGTTCTCCGGTCAGGAGCCCGGATATATCTATTCCCGATGGGGCAATCCAACCATGAATGAAGCGGAGGAAAAAATTGCCGCCATGGAGACTTTCGGGTTGGAAAAAGATGGTCAGCCCTTGGCTGCCAAAGCCATCCTCCATGCCTCAGGGATGGCGGCCATCAGCTCGCTTTTTCTTGCCGCATTGAAGAAGGGGGATAAAATCCTTACGCATTATTCGCTCTACAGTGGCACGCAAGACTACATGAAAAGCTTGCTTGAACCTTTGGAGCTGGAAGCCATCATTGTGGACCTCCGGGATCTCTCCCTTGCTGAAAAATGTCTCCAAGAAGACCCTGCCATCCGCATGATGTATTTGGAAACACCAGCAAACCCAACTTTGCAGTGTGTGGATCTGGAAGCATTGTCATCGTTGGCTAAAAAATATGGCAAGTTGACGGCATGCGACAATACATTTGCTACGCCTTACCTGCAGCAGCCATTCCGTTATGGTATTGACTTTGTGGTTCATTCCACAACTAAATTCCTGAACGGACATGGAACCGCCATCGGAGGTGTATTGGTGGGTACCGATATTGCTTTCATGCAAACCCGTGCCACCAAAACACATCGACTGCTGGGCGGAAACAGCAATGCTTTTGATGCCTTCCTGTTGATCAATGGCATGAAAACTTTGGAAGTGCGCATGCAGAGGCATTGTGAGAACGCTGTTCAGGTTGCAGAATTCCTGCATGCCCATCCTGCTATTGAAAAAGTCAATTACAATGGGCTGCAGCAGCATCCAGATTTTGCTGTATCCCAAAAACAGATGCGCCATCCGGGAGCCATGATGAGTTTCGAACTGAAGGATGGCTTTGAAGCGGGTGTAAGGTTCATGAATAAACTCATCCTTTGCACCAGGACCGTTTCTCTGGGCACTTGTGATACCTTGTTGTCGCACCCGGCATCCATGTCCCACAGTTCTGTTCCCCGTGCTAACAGGCTTGAATACGGCATCACAGACGGACTGATCCGGTTGAGTGTGGGTATGGAAAACATAGAAGATATTTTGGAAGATTTTCAACAGGCGTTACAATGAACATCAGAAAAGCAGAAATTGCCGATTGTCCCGCCATGCTTGAATTGGTCAGGGAGTTGGCGTTGTATGAAAAAGCACCCCAAGAGGTTACCGTTGATCCACAACATTTTGAAGAAAGTGGTTTTGGCCCCAACCCCGTTTGGTGGGCATTGGTGGCTGAAGATGAAGCCGGACTGGTGGTGGGTTTTGCCCTCTATTATATCCGGTATTCCACATGGAAAGGTCAGGTCATGTATTTGGAGGATATCCTGGTAACGGAAAAAATGCGTGGAAAAGGTATCGGTTCCATGTTGGTCGACAGGCTGATTGAGGAAGCCAGGGAGAGGGGGTTCAGCAGGATTGTTTGGCAGGTGCTGGAATGGAATGAGCCAGCCATCAATTTTTACAAAAAATACAATGCCCAATTTGATCCTGAATGGGTTAATGTGATATTGGATATCTGAAAAAAGCCCCATCCATCATTTCTGCGTTCTGCATCTGATTACTTTTCATTAATTTTGCGCAAAATTCTGAATCCCCATGGCCGGTCAACTCAAGGAAGTCCGTAACAGGATCAAATCAGTCCAATCCACCCAGCAAATCACCAAAGCAATGAAAATGGTGAGTGCGGCCAAGTTACGCCGTGCCCAGGATGCCATAGTGCAAATGCGTCCTTATGCTGCCAAATTGCAGGAAATGCTGAGCAATATTGTGAGCAATACGGAAGGGGGAAGCAGTATTTCGTTGGCCGAAACAAGGGTTGTTCGCAAGGCCCTGCTGATTGTGGTGACCAGTGATCGTGGTCTCTGCGGTGCCTACAATGCCAATGTGCAAAAGATGGCTTTGGCTGCTATTGCAGAGCGTTATGCAGATGTGCGTGCTGCCGGCAACCTGACCATATGGGCCATCGGCAAAAAAGGTGCTGAATTCTTTCAAAAGAGAGGTTTTCAGGTCGATACCCGTTTCCGTGACACCTTTTTGCAACTTTCATTTGAAAATGTACAGGACTGTGCACAGGCTGCAGTAAAGGCGTTTCAGGAGAAGGATTTCGATGCGGTTGAATTGGTCTACAGTGAATTCCGGAATGCTGCAACCCAGCGATTTGTGGCTGAGCCATTCCTGCCAATCCCGAAAAACCAGCCAGTCAAAGGCAATACCCAAAAGGCGGATTTCATTTTTGAGCCTGAAAAGGACCAACTCATTGCTGAACTTATGCCTAAAATCCTCAATACCCAGTTGTATAAGGCCGTTCTGGATGGCAATGCCTCTGAACATGGTGCCCGCATGACTGCTATGGATAAGGCATCTGAAAATGCCAATGAGTTGCTGAAATCACTCAAAATTTCGTACAACAGGGCCCGACAGGCTGCCATTACTACTGAGTTGACAGAGATTGTCAGCGGTGCGGCAGCTTTGCAGGGTTAGGTTTTGCGGTTTTTACCTTACATTTACGCCCCATTAACCCGGCAAAAACCTGTGAGCATCCCCTGTAATGGAAATAGCCAACCTGATAACGCATATTGAAGCATTGGTTTTCGCCAGTGAAAAGCCATTAACGGCAATCGAGTTGGTTGAACTGGTCAATAATGCATTTGGATTTCTGGATGATAAAATCGTCATCGATCAAGTTGAAACTTCCATTGCCGGTGTCAGGGAAAAGTACAGTTCGGAATTTTATCCTTTTGAATTGCGGGAAAGTGGTGGGGGATGGCAGTTCCTTACCAAGCGACAATACCACCAGACCATTGCGCAACTCAATGGCGATAAATTTCTCAAACGCTTATCGAATGCGGCACTTGAAACCCTTGCCATCATTGCCTACAAACAACCTATCACCAAATCAGAGATTGAGGCAATCAGGGGGGTCAATTGTGACTATTCCATCCAGAAATTGCTCGAGAAGGAATTGATTGTCATTGCCGGCAGAAATGAGCAGGCGGTTGGTAAGCCATTGGTGTATGCAACTTCCAGGCAGTTCATGGATTATTTCGGCATCAATTCTGCTGAAGAGCTGCCCAAAATCAATGAAGTGTTGGCTGATACGATGGTTGAACCAACCCTGGTCAATGCAGATCATTTTGATGTGGAGGCACAAGAGATGAATACGGCAGAAGGCACAAGGCAAGAGGCACAAGACAACACAATGCAAGATGGAACCGATACTGAGCAATGAGATTTTACTGAAGGCTGCCAATGAGTATGGCACACCACTCTACGTTTACCACAAGGAAAGGATTTTACACCAATATAGCCAGCTGAAGCAGGCTTTTCATCGCACGGACAACAGCATATTCTATGCTTGTAAGGCACTCACCAATGTCAACATCCTCCGCATTCTCGCAGAAGCAGGTTCTGGTATCGATTGTGTCAGTATCAATGAGTTGAAACTCGCGCTGCTGGCGGGTTTTGCCCCTGAAAAAATCATTTTCACCCCCAATAGCGTAGGCATTGCTGAATACCATGAGGCCACAGCTGCTGGAGTGAATATCAATATCGATAATCTCCATATTCTCGAAGCTTTTGGGCGTCATTATGGCGACAGCTATCCGGTAATCATCCGATTGAATCCCCATATCATGGCTGGTGGAAACCTGAAAATTTCTACCGGACATGTCGATTCAAAATTTGGCATTTCAGTTGAACAGGTTGACAAGATTATTGGAGTGATGCAAGAAACCAATGTTGTTGTAAAAGGCCTCCATCTCCATACGGGCAGTGAAATCAAGGATCCAGAGGTTTTTGTGCGCGGTTTGTCTTTGATTCTCGGACTCACCAGCAGGTTCCCTGATCTCTCCATCATCGATCTGGGAGGAGGGTTCAAAGTGCCTTACAAGCCTGATGAGAAAGGAACGGATATGGCTTTGTTGGGGCAGCATCTCCACGACACACTCGAGGCATTTAGGTCCGAAACGGGTAAGCAATTCCAGATTTGGTTTGAGCCAGGCAAATTCCTGGTAAGCCAATGCGGTTATTTCCTTGTCAAGGCAAATGTTACCAAGCAAGGCCCCTCCCGCACATTTGTTGGCGTTGACAGCGGATTCAATCATTTGATCAGGCCGATGTTTTACGATGCCTATCATAAAATATCCAATATATCTAACCCACTAGGGGAGAACAGGACCTACAATATCGTAGGAAATATCTGTGAAACAGACACTTTTGCCTGGGATAGGGAATTATCTGAAGTAAGGGTTGGTGATGTGTTGCTGTTCAACAACGCAGGTGCCTATGGTTTTGAAATGAGCAGCCGGTTCAACTCACGTTGCAGGCCTGCAGAGATACTGGTGGAAGGGGATCAAACAAAGGTAATCCGCAACAGAGAAACCTTTGATGATATCCTGGCAGGGGTTGTTCTATCCTGAATGCCTATTTCCTGAATTTGCCGTCGAATGAGCAACGCACCCCCCGGTGGTTGCCACAGGCTTCGAGTTCCCTGACTTGGATATTGTTCTTGCCGCTGAAAGTAAATTCCAAGGTGCAGTGGTCGTCTGCCTTACTGTAATGGTAAACTTTGGGTTTCACTGCAATCATATCCCCACGCAAACTTCCTTCACAATTGCCGTTGGGCTTTTCAATATGTATGAAGAAATTGAGCTTGCCGGGTTTGCCTCCATCCCGGATGGAGATGAAATTCAGTTTGTCTTTCTTGTAGTCCCCACTCAGCGGGTCTTTGGCTGAAAGGGTGTCTATAGGATTGTAAACGCTTTTTTCTGCAACCGGTTCATTGCTTTCTGTGAGGATTAGCGTAAATAAACCCTCGGTATTGTACACATAAGCACTTTTGTTGTACAGGTTTTTGCCATCTTTGGAAAACCTTGAACGTGTTTTAATTACCGTCAAACGTTTGTCTAGTCCGGCTTCCTCTTCGGTATTCGGTGTAGCATCAGATGACAGCAATAGCATGCCTGCACGGTAATCATTATTTTCGTCAAAACAGAGGATATATCCCCATGCAGTCGACTTCTTTACTGCTTTCAGGAAAAGATAGGTTTCTTTAGTTTCTTCAGCTGTGTATCGCCCTTTTCTGTAAAATTTCACCCCTTTTGTAGATAGGAAATCCTGTTTGAATAGGCTGTCTGGAATGAACTTTTGTAACACTTCGTTTTTGATGAAAAAGCTGTCCGACTCCTTTTTTTTCAGGTCTTTTTGCTGAAACATGAAAGGCAGTTCAATCGGCTGGAATGAGGCAATCAGGTCTTCCGCCTCAGGGTTTTCTGCCTGGTTGATATCAGTTGCTTTTTCACCACAACTGCTGAAAATCATTAGACAATAAAGTGCAAAAACAAGGTGTCGCATAATCCAAGGTAATAAAAATAATGAATATCTATTCACTGCAAACGTTTGTGTAGATTAAACACATTAAAATAGGGGCATTCCTGAAAAAAGGTTTATCTTGCATACTCACCAAACCCAATCAGGCATGACCAATTTTCGTGATTATTCCATTCCATACGCCAACGATTCACGATATGCCAAAAAAGTTGCTTACTTCTCCATGGAGTTCGCCGTACACCAACCCCTCAAGATTTACAGTGGAGGCTTGGGTTTTCTTTCCGGATCACATTTGAGAAGTGCCTACGAGTTGCGTCAGAACCTGATTGGCGTGGGTATCCTTTGGAAATACGGTTATTATGATCAAGCCAGGAATCAGGATTTGACACTGCAGGTGCAATGGAATGAAAAAATATACAACTTCCTTGAAGATACAGGTATCAAATTCCAGATTATGATCCATGATGCTCCGGTATGGGTGAAGGTTTATTACCTCAACCCGGAGACATTCAAATCTGCACCACTGTTCCTCTTGAGTACTGATTGTCCGGAAAATGATTATGTATCCCAAACCATTACACACCGTTTGTATGATGCCAACGTGGCCACCAAGGTGGCGCAGTTCATCCTGCTGGGTGTGGGTGGAGCCAAATTGATTGATGAACTCGGCTTCAATCCTGAAGTGTATCACCTCAATGAGGCACATGCCATATCTGCTGCATTTTATTTGCTGAATAAGAATGGTGGCGACCTCAATGCATTGAAAAAGCAATTGGTCTTCACTACCCATACACCGGAAGAGGCGGGCAATGAGAAACATGATATTTACCTCTGTAACAAAATGTCTTATTTCTGTGGTATGCCACTGGAAAAGGTTAGGGAAATAACGGGCATGCAAGATGATCAGTTCAACCATTCCCTGGCAGCACTGCGATTTGCCCGACTGTCCAATGCCGTTTCTGAACTGCATGGTCATGTCAGCCGCAAAATGTGGAACAAACATGAAGGTGTTTGCCCCATCATCCATATCACCAACTCCCAAAACTGGCGCTATTGGGCCGATAAGCAATTGTATTTCGCGATGGATGAGCAGAATGATGAGCGTTTCATCGACCGCAAACGCTTTCTCAAGAAAAGGGCTTTTGATCTGGTTGCCGATCAAACTGGCAAACTGATGAATCCTGATGTGTTTACGATTGTTTGGGCAAGGCGTTTTGCAGGCTACAAGCGTGCTGACCTGTTGACACGCGACAGGGAAAGGTTTGAAGCCTTGCTGAATGACACCAAATACCCTGTTCAGATCATTTGGGCAGGAAAACCATACCCTGTTGATTATCCGGCCATTACTGAATTCAATCACCTGGTGCACCTGAGCAAGGCTTATGACAACATGGCTGTTTGTACTGGCTATGAGTTGGGCCTCAGCAAGCGGCTGAAGCAAGCTTCAGATGCCTGGTTAAACAATCCGCGTGTGCCCCGTGAGGCTTCAGGAACCAGTGGTATGACAGCCGCCATGAACGGTGCAGTGAATGTATCCACCAATGACGGATGGATTGTGGAGTTCATCAACCACGGCAACAATGGATTTGTAGTGCCTCCGCAGGATTATGAAAACATGCATGTGCATGACCAGGACCAATACGACCTAGATGAGATGTACAGGATCTTAAAAGAAGAGGTGTTGCCGATTTATTACGATGCGCCGCATACTTGGAGACAAATTGTGCAAAACGGCATGAAGGATGTGCGTTTCAAGTTTGACTCCAACAGGATGGCAGCAGAATATTATGATTTGTTGTACAATGGATGAGCCAAGTGCTCATCCATTCATTTGGGCAACAGCATTTTATAGCCTGCTTTTACTCTTCCCAGGGAGATGTCGTCCAATTTTTTCTTGAGCATCTTTCTTTTCAACAAGGAGATATGGTCGATGAATAACTTCCCTTCGATG
>JBDLUN010000123.1:0-7755 GCA_039805245.1 Bacteroidota bacterium | reverse complement strand
ACCAAGCGTGCATCTGACTGGACGCTTGTTTATGAGGAGAATTATGCAACCAGATCAGAAGCGATGAAACGTGAGAAAGAGATCAAGGGTAAGAAAAGCAGACAATATATAGAACGGCTTGTTGAGAAAGGGACATGAATGAGTGCTATTGAGAATATGACTGTAGAGCGTCCCGATGCGCAGCAACGGGAAGGTGACCGGTTCGATCCCGGTATTCTCCACAAGCCGCAACATCAGTTGCGGCTTTTTTTATGTTTAAAGTTTATATCATTTATTCGAAGGTATTGGACCAATACTGGGATGGTTTCTACAGCAATCTCGATGATAGGTTGTTCAGGCATTTCACTCACTGCACCACTCCTTCTAAAACTTGCTTGGCAACAGCCTTGCCGAATGCTCTTGAACTGGCAGGCCCATTGCCTGTGATGATATTTCCGTCTATGGTTACGGCTTCGCCTGTATATAGCGCACCGTATTGTTTGAGGGTGTATTCTTCATCGGAAAAGACTGTGGCCTTCCTGTCTTTGAGCAGCCCTGCCTTGGCCAGAATCACAGGGGCTACACAGATGGCACTGACCACCTTCCCGTCGGCATACATCTCCCAGGCAAGGTCATGTGCCTTGGCATGATCAAAATAGACCTGACTGCCCATCCCCCCAACAAAAACAATGGCCTGGTAATCTGCAGCCTTTGCTTCATCAATTCCTACCGTAGCCTCAGCCTTTCCGCCGAGCTTGCCGTTGCATGTTCCCTTGAATGTGCTGGCGATGACTGTCTCCAACCCTGCCTTTTCAATCTCTTCCTGCGTTTCAAATAATTCTTCATCCCTGAATACCTGGGGGGCAATGACCAGCAAGACTTTCTCCATATCGTTTTTTTTAAAATTAATCCAAAATGGAAGAAGTCGTATCTTGTCATACAAGGTAAAAACAAAAAATATGCCAAAAGGTGCAGATACTACAAATGTTACAGGCAAAGGGAAAGCGCAACATACTTATGATGCCATTGTCATAGGATCGGGTATCAGCGGGGGATGGGCAGCCAAAGAATTGTGCGAAAAGGGATTGAAGACTCTGCTGCTGGAAAGGGGAAAGGATGTTGTTCACCTGAAAGACTATCCCACGGCTACCAAGGCGCCATGGGAGTTTCCACATCACCTGAAAATGCCTTATGCCGATGCATCAGAAAATCCAGTAGTGTCCAGATGTTATGCATACAATGAATCCACTGAACACTTCTTTGTTAAGGATAAGGAGCATCCCTATGTACAAGAAAAACCTTTCGATTGGATCCGTGGTTACCAGGTGGGTGGTAAATCCCTCCTTTGGGCCCGCCAGACGCAGCGTTGGAGCAAGTATGATTTCGAAGGACCAGCACGCGATGGCTTTGCCGTTGACTGGCCCATTCGGTATGCCGACCTTGATCCCTGGTATGGCTATGTGGAGGATTTTGCGGGGATTTCCGGCAACAGGGATGGATTGGATACTTTGCCTGATGGGGATTACCTCCCCGCATGGGAAATGAATTGTGTTGAAAAAGATATCGCACAAAAAATCATGGGGCATTTCAAAGACCGGCACGTTGTGCAGGGGCGTTGTGCGCACCTCACCAAACCCAGGGCAATCCACTTGGAACAAGGGCGTGGCCAATGCCAGGCCAGAAGTTTGTGTGAAAGGGGGTGCCCTTTTGGTGGGTATTTCAATGCCAACTCCACTACAATTCCTTGGGCAGCCAAAACAGGTAATTTGACGCTTCGGCCGCATTCAGTGGTGGAATCCATCATCCACGATGATGCGGCAGGTAAGGCAACGGGTGTTCGGGTCATAGACACCCTAACGGGAGAGGCAACGGAGTTTTTTGCAAAAATAATTTTTGTCAATGCGGCTTGTCTGAATACAAACCTCATTCTACTCAACTCAACATCCTCCCGTTTTCCGAATGGATTGGGAAATGATAACGGTTTGTTGGGGCAATATATCGCATTCCACAATTACAGGGGTACCGTGCAAGCGGATATCGACGGACCTGAAGACCGCTATTATTACGGTCGCAGACCCACACAGCCGATGATGCCCAATTTTAGGAATGTACATCGTCAGGAAACGGATTTCCTCAGAGGGTATATGGTCTTTTTCGGCGCTGATAGGGGGCGTGGCCAGTCATCAGCAATCGGTGCGGAACTCAAGGAGGCAATGTCCGAAGCCGGCCCATGGTCAGTAACCATGATGATGCAGGGGGAAACCATTCCCAAGGCATCCAATAGGGTCTCGCTCAGCCAAAATCAAAAAGACCAATGGGGAGTTCCGCTGCTCAATATTTCAGTGGACTATGACGATAATGATGTGAAGTCCATGCAGGATTTTCTACAGGTTGGTTCAGAGATGCTCGATAAGGCAGGATGTAAAAACATCCGTCAGCACGACAGCAAACAGGCACCCGGATTGGATATCCATGAAATGGGCGGAGTCAGGATGGGGCATGATACGAAAACATCATTGCTCAACAACTGGAATGCATTGCATCATTGCAAAAATGTATTCATTACAGATGGGGCATGCATGACATCCACCAGTACGCAGAACCCTTCACTCACTTTCATGGCCATTACAGCCCGTGCTGCAAACCATGCGGTTGAAGAACTGAAAAAAGGAAACCTCTGATATCAGCGGATCATCACTTTGCGGGTGATTTGTTTGCCAGCCTCTGCTACCTGTATCAGGTAAATCCCTTTCGACAACCGATGTGTGGGGAAAATTACGTTTGCCCTGCCCTGAACGGGTTGTACCTCTTGCATGGCAAGCCTGCTACCACTGATGCTGATGAGTGAGAATTGTGCATCCTGAATGCCCAAACCATCAGCATATACTTGAATGTTTTGACCGGAAACTATTATCTTGGTTTGGAAGGGCTCGGATTTCTCCAATGCATTTGATTGGAGTTTTGAATTGCCGGCAATCAAACCATCAAAAATGTACTCTGTCATCACTGGATAGTGGTCTGAAGTGGTAGTGCCATAGCCGGCAATCAGGGTCTCCATTTCAGTACGCAGGATCCTTGCGGAATTAGCCACATAATACCGGTTCATTTCATCGGAAATGGTTACATGGTCAATGATGTCTGGGTAACTTACAGTAGACCTCAACCCAGCCCTGCTGAGGGGTAGGGTAATGTTCCTGAAACTGGGTTCTTGTAAAAAGGAAATGTAAGAAGACGTAGTATCAGGGGCCATTTGGGTTGTGATCGTTCTGTCAAGGTCATCATTAAAGTCGCCCAGTACAGCCCAATTGCCGGTTGGGTTCCGGATGACAAGGCTGTCTCTTAATTCAGCGGCACCAGCTTTTCTGCGGTTATAAGACGTGATGAAGTCAGCAGTGTTGGCTTTGGCATGAATGGCAATGAATTGGACTGGATACAATCCATTGTTGCTGTTCACTTGGGCATCCAAGAGATAAGGAAAACGGCCATTGCTCCAGTTGTAGGATGCATTTAAGCTGGCATTGACACGAAGCATTCCCCGCGCATTCAATTTGTTGATGCTGGCTGTTTTGTAGACAAAGGCAAGCTTTTGATCATTCGCACATCCCGTAGCGTTTGTGCTTGCAGAGCAGAAGTCTGCAACGGTAACGGCATAACCAGGCAGTTGGCTAACAATGCTCTGCAGTCTCGGTATACTCACAATTTCTCCAAGGGCATAAATGTCCGCATTCATGTATTGCATGGCTTTCAACACATTGGACTGTTGTAGGTTGTCGTCTGCTGGGCCAAGTGCATTTCCAAACCATTCAATATTCCAATTCACCACTTTGATGCTGTTACCAACAGGTGTTGCAGATGCCGTTGTAAATGTCCAACTGCTCGCATTCAATTGGCCGTTAAAGTTGTTGCCAGACAAATCTTTAAAAGCACCTGCGGGAATTTCCACCCAATAGTTTGAACTGGCGGAGAGTCCTGCGTAAGGTATGGTCACTTGTGCATTAGTTATGGTTACTGTAGCACTTGAGACTGGAAGGGTTGCAGCAATGCTGTTGTCCGCTGTTTTTTTGATGAGGATGTCTCCTGTTCCTTTTGAAACAGTTTCGTTGAAGGTAATGGTGAGGTTCCCTGACAGGGATTGTCCTACACTGATATTGGCAGGTGAGGTGGACGAGATGAGGGGGGCTGTAATATCGACAACAGGGGTTGCCCCTGCTTTTAAGCTGAAATCATCAATGGCCAAACCGTCTTCTGCTCCGGTTGCATCAAACTCCTTCCATTTGATGAAAAAAAGTGCATTGGCAGGGATGTTCAAGCCATTGATGGTATGGGTAATCAATCTCCTGTTGGCAGCCTGATCACCGTTTTTGGCTCCTATAGTGGTAATGGTCACGCTGCTGAAATCCAACTCATTGACATCTGTCCAGATTCCAGTGGAAAGAGTTGTGGCATTGGTACTGAATTGCATATCCAGTTTATCGATCCGGTTTATAGCTCCAGTTCTCCATTGCTCACCGGTAAAACTAATTTGCAGCGAGGTGATGACCTGGCCTGTATTGTTTCTGAAGGATGCACCCCATTGGGAACTGAGGGTGGAAGAACCCAATGATCCCAACGCCCTCTCTGTGGTTGTACCAGTACCATAGCTATATGTATTGCCTGTTGTAGTGGCACCTGCATTGGCCGTATAAGTGGTATTGGCATTGGTACCTGTTTCCAATAGTACCCATCCTGTCGGTAGCACTGCACTGCTGTTGCGGACAGCAAGTGTGTTGAAGTTTTGAGTATATGCTAAACTTGTTGAACTTATATTGATTTGAGCGTGTAGAAAGTTAAACATTAATGCGGTGAGGCAAGTCGACAATCCCCTTTTCATAAGTGAAGTTTTGGTTTTGAGGTTGTCCAAAGGATTTGGCAAGGTATCTGAAACATTTCCAATGATAGGTTCATTAGATTGTTCTTGGATGCAAATTAAGGCAATCAGGATAAAATCCCTTTTACAATTTGTCCGTTTACATCCGTTAGCCTGAATCTTCTGCCTTGCACCTTGTAGGTGAGCTGTTCATGGTCAATACCCATCAGGTGTAAGAGCGTGGCGTGGAAATCATGCACATGAACAGGGTCTTTGATAATGTTGTAGCTGAACTCATCAGTCTGTCCAAAAGTGATGCCTTTTTTGACGCCTGCACCGGCCATCCACATGGTAAAGCACCTGGGGTGATGGTCGCGGCCATATTCGGTTTTGGACACTTTGCCCTGGGAGTAAACCGTGCGACCGAATTCACCACCCCAAATGACCAATGTATCCTCGAGCATACCCCGCCTTTTGAGGTCTGTTATGAGGGCTGCAGTAGGTTGGTCAATCTGTTTGCATTGGTGTCTGATGTTGCTGGGTAATCCTCCATGATTGTCCCATCCCTGGTGGTACAGCTGCACGAAACGAACATCTTTCTCCAACAATTTTCTCGCGAGAATGCAATTGGCTGCATAACTTCCCTGGTCTCTGCTTGATGGTCCGTATAAATCAAAGACCTCTTGGGACTCTTTCGTTATGTCCATGATTTCAGGCACAGCCGTTTGCATCCTGAAAGCCATCTCATATTGGCTGATTCTGGCATTGATTTCAGGATCACCCCATGTATCCTGTTGCAAGGCATTGAGCTGTTTCAGGTGGTCAAGCATTTCTCTTCTGTCGCTGCCATCATAACCTTCCGGATTTTGCAGGAACAATACCGGATCTTTGCCTGACCGGAACTGGATGCCCTGGTGCTCGGATGGCAGGAAACCATTACCCCACAGCCTGGAATACAAGGGCTGATCCTTTGAGGCATCTTTGGAAACCAATACGATGAAGCTAGGCAGGTTTTTATTCTCAGACCCCAACCCATAACTCAACCATGATCCGATGGATGGCCTGCCAGGCAACTGATGGCCGGTCTGTAAAAAGGTAATGGCGGGGTCATGGTTGATTTGTTCCGTAAACATGGAGGGGATGACACATAACTCATCCACGATTTTGGCTGTGTTGGGTAGCAATTCACTCACCCAAGTGCCACTTTTGCCATGTCTTTGGAAATCAAATAGGGAGGGTACAACAGGCAGGGCCGACTGGTTAGCACTCATACCCGTCAGCCTTTGTCCCTTTCTGATGGAGTCGGGTAAGTTCGTGGCATACAGTTCCCTCAGCTTGGGTTTGTAATCGAATGTTTCAAACTGGGAGGGGCCGCCTGCCATAAATAGGTAAAGGACCTTTTTGGCTTTGGGTGCTATGGCTGGTAATGCCCGCATGATGGTTTCTTCCAGTGTATTGGATTGTGCCTGAAGGGGCGACCAAAGCTGTTGCAGGGCAAGGGCTCCCATGCCCATAGCAGTTTTGCTGAGGAAATTTCTTCTGTCGAGAGCATGGTAGAGCTGTTTCAAATCGCCATGCTGAATTCTTTTTTCCTGCTGATGGTTGCCCATGGTTATCGTTTTGTTATCAATGCGTCTGAATTCATGATGGTGCTGGCTACAACTGCATTGGCAGCCTGCAAAGTTGCTTGCTGTTGTGGAGCCTTGAAGATTCCGGTTTGTTGCCATCCCTGCATTTTCTCCGGTTGAGCAATGAACTTCCTGATCTCGTTGCGGTGGAGGTTTTGCAAAATGGCCAACTCTCTTTCGCCGGGATATTGTGCGGTCAATTTCCTATACATTTCCCGGATCATGGTTGTAGTGTCTTGCAATGAAATGACGGAACTGCCCAAAGCCCTGGCAGCTTCCACGTATGCAGGATCGTTGAGGGTCACCAAGGCTTGCAAGGGAGTGTTGGTCTGCTGTCTTCTGGAGAGGCAGGAGCTTCTTTCTGAGGCGTCGAACGCACCTAAAGTGGGAAAGGGTACTGACCTTTTCACCACCACATAGACACTGCGTCTGTACATGGCATCGGTGCTGTCTGCCCGGTATTGCATGCTGTTGATCTCCCAGAGGCCTGCGGGTTGATAGGGTTTGACACTTTCACCTCCAATTTTCCTGTTCAGCAATCCACTGGCAGCCAATGCCTGATCCCGCAGCATCTCTGCAGTCAGGCGTTTGCCCGGACCTCTGACAAGCCAGCGGTTTTCGGGGTCTGATTCGCGCAAAGCAGCTGTCGTACGGGAGTCTTGTTTATAAGTCGAGGATGTAACTATCAACCGGATCAGTTGTTTGACATCCCATCCTGACTCTTTGAAATGAACCGCCAGCCAGTCGAGGAGTGCCGGATGGCTGGGCATCTCCCCCTGATTGCCAAAATCTTCACTCGTCTTCACCAGTCCAGTGCCAAAGAATTGCTGCCAAAGTCGGTTTACGGCTACACGTGCCGTTAGGGGATGGTCCGGATGGGTCAGCCACTGTGCCAAACCGAGTCTGTTGTTGGGGAACTGTTGGGAGAATGGCATGATGGATGCCGGTGTGCCCGGTGAAACGCGATCTCCTTTGAGGTTATATTGACCACGCAAAAGCAGGTGGGTGGCTTTGGGTTTGGGCATTTCTTCCATCACCATCACCTGTCTCATGTCTTTCACAGTTGCATAATATGCTTCTCTCGTTTGCTTCAGGGCTGTCTGTTGTCTAATAGCTGCAGTATCGATGTGATGGGCATAATAGGCTGACAATTCAGATGGTGCGGCAGTTGTCAGGGGAGATCCTGTTGTCGGCCAATGCGACTTCCAACTGTCTTTTCCGGCCAGTATCGCCATTTCTAAGGGTTCAAGCATTCGGTTGTAAATCACAGCATCATCCACTTTGCCTCCTGTAAAACCGGTA
>JBDLUN010000122.1:0-11350 GCA_039805245.1 Bacteroidota bacterium | reverse complement strand
ACATCAACTCAATATTTTGTCCCTCCATATAGGCATGGGGCATGCCCGCTCCCTGAAAAATACCTTCGCCCGGACTCAGATTAAGGATATTGAACAAGTATATGGAAAAAATACCCCTGTCTATATCAATACCAGTGTTGAACGTAATTGCGGCCCTAGCAGCCCAGAAATCAGGACTTTTTTTATCCAACTGTCCGGCATGGTAACGTTGTTGGATGTTAGCCAAATGATCAGACAACGCCTCATTCACCTGCTCTTGTGGCATCTCCATGAGGTGTTCATACAATGCTTTAAGACCTCCCTGGACATACAATTCCCGATAAGGCCGGAGAAAATCATATTCTTCCAACCGGTTGTGGATATCTGACGCAAAACCATGCAGCAGCCAAAAATCGCTCAAGGCAACCATAACTTCCGGTTTATGGTTGTCGTCTTTATAGTTCCTATTGGGTGCATCCAGGGGTATACCGGACTCATTTTCCCTTAAAAATCCGGCTTTTGCATCAGGCAATGTTGGATGCACCTGTATCGAGAGCATATCCTTTACATCCAGGATTTTGAACAAAAAAGGGAGTTTCCTGAATTTCTCAAAAATTGTCTTGCCGAGGTATTTAGGCTTGTCAGCGTTGATCAATCCGGACAATGTAGTGCTGGCACCTTGCTCCAGCAAAACGGTGGAATTACCTCCGCTGTGTACCCCCATCCAATATTCTGCAAAGGGTCTTTTTTCATCATTTTGCTGGTGAAAAAGCGAAGGAATGTATGTGTTTCCACCCCATGCATACTGTTGAAATCTTCCTTTGATCCGGTACATTTCCCTTGATTGAGTTTTATAATTGTTTGAAATTGAGGCTACAACGAAATTAAAACAAAAGGTCTATGGCCAGGCACAATGATACTGGAAAATTAGGGGAGGCACTTGCATGCGTATGGGCAACTGAAAATGGTTATACTATCAGGGAGCAAAACTGGCGTTACGGGAAATGGGAAATTGATATGATAGCCTCCAAAGGAGATAAACTTCATTTTTTTGAAGTCAAAACCAGGAGGAGTCACCGTTTCGGTTACCCTGAAGCGTTGGTTGACAAAAACAAGCTTCGCCATTTCATCGGCGCAGGAACAGCCTATATCAGATGCAACAATGGCTTCAGGTGGATTAGATTCGATATCCTATCCATCACCCTTGACGAAAATGATATACCCAGTTATTTCTTGATTGAAGACGTTTATTACTAGGTGATTACTTCAACAAGGCTGCCAAACGGGTTTGCAATTCTTGACCCCGCAGATTTTTGGCAATGATTACACCATTGGGATCAATCAGGTAGTTCTGGGGAATGCTTTGGATTTTGTATTGAACTGCAACTGCATTACTCCAGAATTTAAGGTCACTAACCTGTGCCCAGTTCAATTGATCATCCTTGATGGCCTTCAACCAGGCTTCTTTTGACCTATCCAAGGATACACCCAGGATGGTAAAATTCTTGTCTTTGTATTTGTTGAAGGCAGAGACCACATTGGGGTTTTCCTGCCTGCATGGTCCGCACCAGCTGGCCCAAAAGTCCAAAAGCACATATTTCCCTTTCAGAGAGGAGAGTTTGACATCCTTGCCATTCACATCCGCTTGCGTAAAATCAGGTGCCATCGTTCCAACAGCACCAAATTTGGCGTCTTCCACCACTTTTTCTGCCATCCTGCCGAAATAGTTCATTTTTGCTTTCGCACCAATTCTCGATAGCCTTTCCTCCATGATCTTGGGATCATCGTTCAGTTGCATCATCACCAGCAGCAAAAAGGCAGAAACGGGAGACTGGGTATGGGCATTGATAAAAAGATCAGTTTGCTTGTTGACTTCAGCGACCAAGTCATTATACCCTTTCCTAATGGAGCCGTTCTCATCTTTAGCACCTTGGTTCAATTGTTGGGCCATTCCGGTAAGCTTGGCAAAAAGCGGATTGAAGGTATTGTTGAATGCCATGAAATCATCGTGTGCTGCAGATCCTGAAATTTTGGCGTTTTGTATGGCAGCAAAATCGCCTTCCAGTGTCATGGCAACATTATCAAGAAAAACAAAGAGCTTTTGCTGTCCGTCTTTGGCAGAAAGCTGGTACAATCCAGGCTCTGTAACATTACCCTTGAGTTCAAACTTTTCTCCTGATGCAACACCAGATGCAACAGGTTCAGGACCTGATTCTTCATTGCGCAGGACAATTTCTGTTTTATCAGGCAATCCTTTTAGTATTCCCTTGATGGTGAATCCTGTCTGTTGAGCCCTGAGCATGGCTGGTGCCAGCAATATGATAAAGAGGAACTTTCTCATGATTTATGTCTTTGTTTTAAAATATCCCTGACCTTGTCTAAGTTATGTCCTTTACTGTTAAGTAAAATCAAATAATGAAACAACAAGTCTGCCGCTTCGTTGAGAAATAAATCTTCGTTGTTGTCTTTGGATTCTATCACCAACTCCACTGCTTCTTCACCTACTTTTTGGGCAATCTTGTTGATTCCCTTTTGGAAAAGTGATTTGACATAGGACCCCTCTCCTGCACTTGTTTTCCTGAGTTCAATGATGTCCTCCAGTTTATGTAGAAAATCGTCTGGCTTATTGGTTTCATCCCAACAGGTATCGGCACCAGTATGGCAAACCGGACCAAGTGGATTGACCTTGAAAAGCAATGCGTCCCTATCGCAATCAACAGCACAGCTATCCAAAATCAGGAAGTTGCCACTCTCCTCCCCTTTTGTCCACAACCGGTTTTTTGACCTGCTAAAGAAAGTGACTTTGCCGCCAGACATGGTCTTTTCGTAGGAATCACGGTTCATGTATCCCAACATCAAAACTTTTGAAGTCTTTTTGTCTTGTATGATGGCCGGCACCAACCCATCAGGGAATTTTTCAAAATCTATTTCCAGTTCCATTTGTCTGTAAAATTACTGATTATGCGATTTATCGGATGGGAATTTGCTTTGATTGGAGAAATGCTTTCAAATCAGGTATGGCCACTTCTTTGAAATGGAATATGCTGGCAGCCAAGGCCGCATCAGCATTGTTGTTGAGTATTTCAGCAAAGTGCTCAGGCGTTCCACCCCCTCCTGAAGCAATAACAGGTACATGCACAGCCCTACTTACCATTCCCGTAATTTCTAAGGCAAAGCCTGCTTTGGTACCATCATGATCCATTGATGTCAGCAATATCTCTCCCGCACCCTTGTTTACCCCTGCTATAGCCCAATCCAGGCACCTGACATCCGTTGCTATCCGCCCGCCATTGAGGTAAACATACCATTCCCCATCGGCGTGCCTTTTGGCATCGATGGCCAAAACCACACACTGACTGCCAAAAGCTGCTGCCAATTGGGGGATCAAATTGGGGTTGTTGAAGGCAGCTGTGTTCACAGAAATCTTATCAGCCCCACTATCCAACAGAATACTCACATCCTCAACTGAAGCAATACCGCCGCCAACGGTGAAAGGTATGTTGATGCGATGCGCAATCCTGTCTACCAATGCTGATAATGTTTTCCTTTTTTCATGGGTGGCAGTGATATCCAGAAATACAAGTTCATCTGCCCCCTGATCAGCATACAATGCTGCCAGTTCAACAGGATCCCCGGCGTCCCTGAGGTCTGTGAAATTTGTTCCTTTCACCGTTCTGCCATCTTTGATATCCAGACAAGGGATAATCCTTTTTGTGAGCATATTTCGCTATTGTCCAATGATGTATTCTTCAAGTTCCCGCAGTGATATCCTATTCTCGTATATGGCTTTACCGATAATCGCACCCTGACAACCTGCATCACGAAGAGCGTACAAATCATCCATGCCACTGACTCCACCGCTGGCAATCAGGTTGAAATCGGGAAATGCATTTTTGATGCGTTGATATAGGCCTACAGCAGGACCTTCGAGTCTACCGTCTTTGCTGATATCCGTACAAAAAACATTGCGGATGCCTTGGTCATGTTGTAACTGCAAAAAAGGAAAAAGTTGCAGATTGGAATTTTCCTGCCAACCGCTCACCATCACCTGATCATCTTTTGCATCAGCACCGAGCATGAAACGGTCAGGCCCGAAACGCTTCACCCAACCGGCAAATACTGCTGGTTGTTTGACTGCCATACTACCCACCACTACATACCCTATCCCCAGATCAATAATCCGCTCAATTTCTTCTGTAGTCTTGACACCTCCTCCAAAATCCACTATCAAATTTGTATGCTGGGCAATGCTGGAGGCCACATCCCAATTGACAACCTTACCCAGTCGGGCGCCATCCAAATCCACCAGATGCAGACGTTTGATACCATGCGACTCATACATTTTAGCCATTTCCAGTGGGGAAACGGCATATTCCGTTTTGAGTGCATAATCACCCTCCGTAAGACGGACACACTTGCCGTTGATGATGTCTATGGCCGGAATGATTTCCATGTTCAGGAGATGTTTAGAAAATTCGTGATGATTTGGGCTCCAACTGTTGCACTTTTCTCCGGATGAAACTGGACGCCGAAAAAATTCCGCCTGGACAGGGCCGCACTATATTTCGAGCAGTAGTCTGTTACAGCGATAGTATCCTCTCCAATGCTGGCAAAATAACTGTGAACAAAATAACAGTAACTGTTCTCATCAATCCCTTTGAACAGGGGGCCTTTGAGTTGGCTGATATTATTCCATCCGATTTGAGGTATCTTGATTTGTGGATCGGCACTCTCAAAACGTTTTACCTTTTCCTCGAAAATCCCCAAACAAGATGTGTCATTCTCTGCTGAATGGGAACACATGAGTTGCATACCCAAACAAATGCCCAATAATGGTTGAGTAGCCTGACAAATAACCTCATCAAGCCTTCTTGCGCGCAGGTATTCCATCGCAGAACTGGCTTCCCCCACTCCAGGAAAAATCAGTTTATCTGCAGAGCGAATGGTTTCCGGATCATCTGACACAACAGGCGTTATACCCAACCGTTCCAATGCGATTTGCACTGACCGGATATTTCCGGCATTGTATTTGATGATAACCAGCTTCATGCTTCACCATTTTTTACCTTGTTGATGAATGTAGCTGTTGCAGATGTTGGATCAGTCCCATTTCCAAGTGCCTGAATGAAAGCAGATCCAATGATTGCACCATTGGCATAAGGAACTACTGCGTCAAAGGTCTTTTTGTCTTTAATGCCAAATCCAACCAAAACTGGATTGCGCAATTGATAGGATTGCAGTCGTTTCAAGTATCCTGAAATATCATTGAATTCCTTATCTTTTCCCGTTGTAGAAGAGGAGGAGACTGCATAAAGAAAGCCTGAAGACAAACCATCCAGGTAACGAACCCTTTCTTCACTGGTTTCTGGCGTAACCAAGAATATGAAATCCAAACCATACTGATGCATCACTGGTCCGTAGGTTTTTTCAAATTCATGGGGTGGCAGATCGGGAAGAATCAACCCATCTACTCCCGTTTCAGCAGCCTTCCGGCAAAATTCATCAAACCCGAATTGCAACACAGGATTCATATAACCCATCAATACTACAGGTATTGAAATATCCTTTCTCATAACCGACAACTGATCGAAAAGTGTGTTGATGGACATGCCATTGTCCAAAGCCACAGCACTGCTGGATTGGATAACCGGTCCGTCTGCCAGTGGATCACTGTATGGCATCCCCAGTTCAATCAAGTCAACACCAGCCTGCTGCAATGCGCGCATTACAGGAAGGGTGTCCTGCAAATGGGGATATCCTGCTGTGAAGTATACATTGAGAACCGAATTGTTTTTTTTCTTGAAAAGCTCCTTCAACCTGCTCATATATCATTTATTGTTCGGTCATTGAATTCATGTATGTTGCGAGATCTTTGTCGCCTCTCCCACTTAGACAAATCACAGAAACATCATCCTTTTTCAGCTTCATTCCATCAAGTACAGCAAAGGCGTGGGCGGTTTCCAATGCAGGAATAATGCCTTCAATACGGGAAAGTTCAAAAGCCCAATGCAAAGCCTCCTCATCCGTAGCGCTGAGGAAAACACCCCGCTTGCTCTTGAAAAGGTGAGCATGCATAGGTCCAATTCCCGGATAATCCAACCCTGCTGAAATACTGTGTGGTTCAACAACTTGTCCGTCTGTAGTTTGCATTACAATGCTTTTGCTGCCGTGCAAGATCCCCGGTACACCCAATTGTGTAGTGGCTGCACTCATACCACTGTAGACGCCGTGGCCGGCTGCTTCTACAGCCACAATTTCCACCTCGGGTTCTTCAAGAAAATGATAGAATGCCCCTGCTGCATTGCTGCCTCCGCCTACACAGGCAATGACACGTGTAGGAAGCTCGCTGCCAGTTTTTTCAAGTAACTGCGTCCTGATTTCCTTGCTGATTACCGATTGGAAACGGGCAACCATATCAGGGTAAGGATGAGGGCCTACTACTGACCCGATGATGTAGTGCGTATTTTCCGGGTTGTTGATCCAGTCACGGATGGCTTCATTGGTGGCATCCTTAAGCGTTTTGCTGCCACTGGTGGCGGGTATTACTTTGGCACCAAGCATCCTCATTCTGGCCACATTGGGAGCCTGCCGCTGAATGTCTTTTTCACCCATATAGACAATGCATTCCATGCCTTTCAAAGCGCAAACGGTTGCTGTGGCCACTCCATGCTGTCCTGCCCCAGTTTCAGCGATAATCCTTGTTTTACCCAATCTTTTGGCCAAGAGAATCTGCCCTATGGTATTGTTGATCTTGTGAGCTCCAGTATGGCAGAGGTCTTCCCGCTTCAGGTAAATGGTTGAGTTAAAACGTTCACTTAGCCTTTCTGCCAGAAAAAGTGGGGTTGGCCGGCCTACATAATCCCGCAACAAATTGTCATTCTCCTTTATAAATTCAGGGTCATGACAGATTGAAAGATAACGCGTACGCAAATCCTCCACATTCCTGAAAAGCATCTCTGGAATGAATGCACCACCGAAATCACCATAGTAACCCAAATCATCAGGAGCAGCGAATTTTATTTCCATATTCATTTGTTTTTTATTGCATTAAGAAATGACCTGATCTGAGTCATGTCTTTTACGCCCGGATTTACTTCAAATTTACTATTGACATCGAGAGCAAAAAGATATTTTTCTGTCTTGCCAAATTCCAACACCTTTTCAGCATCGTCCAAGCCAATTCCACCGCTCAGGAAATAGGGCTTTTTGAGTGCAGCTTGCGAAAGTTGAGACCAATTGAATTGTTCACCTGTTCCACCATACTGAGCGCCTAGGGTGTCAAAAAGAAACATGTCGACCACATCCATATAAGGGTAGACCTTGTAGGCAATATTCTCCTGGTGCCCTATTCTAAATGCCTTGATGGTATTGACATGATTGGAAATCCGCTCACAGTATCGGGGTGATTCATCCCCATGCAGTTGCACCATATCCAGTCGCCATGCATCCACGATAGCCAAAACAGATTCTTCAGGTTCATTGACAAAAACACCTATTTTATTGATCTTCAACTTTTCTTTTTTCAGGCTTTCAGGTGTAAGTCCGGCCTTCATCACATACCGTGGAGATCTTTGATAAAATATCAAGCCCGCGAAATCTACCCCCAAAGATTCCAGTCCTTTGATCTGATCGAGTAATGTCATGCCACAGACTTTCAGTCGCATCTTTCAGTTTTGAATTTTTGCGATGAAATTCTGCAAGGCCGATACTGGATTTTCATGCTTCATAAAACATTCTCCAATCAAAAAACCACTGTATCCGTTTTCTTGGAACAATGACAACAAGGCCGGATCGTCAATCCCGCTTTCTGCAATTTTGATTTTATCTGCAGGGAGTTGCGCTGCCATGAGCAAACTGCGTTCTATGTTAACATCAAAAGTTTTCAAACTTCTATTGTTGATGCCTACAAAATCAATGTCATCACAAACATGGTCCAGCTCTTCCACATCATGCAGTTCAAGCAAAACCTCCATACCCAGTGAATGGGCAAGGGATGCCAATGCAGCGACCTCATTTTTGGATAGACAAGCGGCAATGAGCAATATCAAATCTGCCCCCAAGGCTTTGGATTCATGAATCTGGTAGGGATCAACAATAAACTCTTTGCGCAATACCGGTATAGAGAGGTTTGGTCTGCAATTCAGTATATCCTCATCCTGACCACCAAAAAAATGGTTGTCCGTCAGAATGGAAACTGCTGATGCTCCTGCTGCTGCATAACCTGTTGTAACGCTTACAGGATCGGCTGTTCCATTGATCAATCCTTTTGAAGGTGATTTCCTTTTGAACTCTGCGATGATTCCGGATGCATTCGGCTGGTGCAATCCTGCTTTCAAGGAAAAAATATTTCGTGAGTATGCTGGCACTTGTTCAAGTGCTGCAATCGGCGAAACGTCTTTCTTGCCGGCAACTTCAATTTTCTTATGCGCTACAATAGTTTCGAGTATATTCATTACCGGTTATTTTTGCAATGCAATCAATTTGTTCAATACAAGAAGTGCTTTGCCCCCCAGCAAGCTGTCTTTTGCCGCTTCAAAAGCAGCGTGATAATCAGTATATTTTCCGGTGAGCAATAATGCCATTGCCGCATTGGCCATCACAACAGCATTGCAAGAATCAGAACCCTTACCATTTAAGATTTCCATGAAAATTTTGGTAGCATCCTCCACTGAATCACCGCCATGGATTTCATGCGGCATAACAGTTTTTCCGCCAAGGAACTCAGGAGTAAACACCCGCTCACCTTGTGCCGTTATCACTTTAACATCTGCTGTCAGTGCGATTTCATCATATCCATCAAGCGCATGCACAATCGCATATTGTTGCCCAGAAGACTGCAACAAGTAATTGTAAATCCTTGCGATTTCCAGGTTATAAACGCCCACGAGCTGATAGGCTGGTTGAGAGGGATTTACCATCGGACCCAGCATGTTGAAGAATGTCCGAATGCGCAGGTTTTTCCGAATGGGGCCAACTGTTTTCAGTGCGGGATGAAAAACCGGGGCATGCAAAAAACACATATTGGTTTCATCCAGTTCCTTTCTCAATTTGTCCTGGTCATTTTTGAACTGATAACCGATTGAGTCCATGAGGTTGGAGGCTCCGCTGATTGAGCTCGCCCCATAACTGCCATGTTTGGCAACCGGTTGGCCTGCTCCAGCTACAATGAAGCATGATAGTGTTGAAATATTGAAAGTATTTTTCCCATCACCCCCAGTACCTACGATATCAACAACTTTTCTGTCTTCGAAATCAACTGGCACGGCCAATTCCAACAAAGCTTCC
Source organism: Bacteroidota bacterium (assembly GCA_039805245.1). GTDB lineage: Bacteria > Bacteroidota > Bacteroidia > Chitinophagales > Chitinophagaceae > Pollutibacter. The sequence continues at coordinate 2,086 of JBDLUN010000122.1, read as the reverse complement.
CGGAAGCCAATCAATTCCTCCAGCGTAATGGTTCGCATAAGAAAGACAGTCATGAAGGCGCTCAATTCATGTTCATTGAATGCACCCCTTCCCAAATCCAATAAAATTTCCCGAGCTTGATCCCTGGTCAATGCCCGATGTTCAAACAATTGATTTAAGATTTTCTTCATAGCCCTACATTTATTTTCCTGGCGCCAAAAGCCAGTTTTCCAACATTTTTTTACCGTTAGAGGTGAGTACGCTTTCCGGATGGAACTGTACTCCCTGCACATCAAAATGCCTGTGTCTCAATGACATGATCATTCCCTGCTCATCCACCGAAGTGATTTCCAAATCGGCAGGAAATGCTTCTCGGCTTACGATCCAGCTGTGGTAACGGCCTACCGTTAAATGTTCAGAAAGTTGCTGAAACCAATCGCCTTGGGTGGGTGACAACTCCAAATTGGGCAGCATATTGATATCCGTGGCCAAACCATGGTAGACCTTATCCAGATTGGCCAGTTTGCCTCCGAATGCCTGACCTATCGCCTGATGCCCGAGGCAAACCCCAAACAAAGACTTGGATGGGGCGTATTGCCTGATAAGGGGCAACAGTATTCCAGCTTCCTCCGGTATGCCAGGCCCTGGGGAAAGCAAAATGCGTTCATAGCTCCCTACCTCAGCCAACTCAATCTCATCGTTCCTGAAAACATCCACCTCCTGACCAAGTATTTCTTTGGCCAGGTGAACCAGGTTGTAAGTGAAGGAATCGTAATTATCCAGTACAAGCAGTTTTTTCACAGCATTTGATTTGCGTATTCTATTGCCTTTTTCAGCGCTCCCAATTTATTGTTCACTTCCTGAAGTTCATTTTCCGGAATGCTTGAAGCCACAATTCCTGCTCCAGCCTGACAATACAAAGTATTGTTTCGACTTAGGAAACTCCTGATCAGGATGGCCTGATTGCATGTGCCATCAAAACCAACCATCCCGATGGCACCCCCATAGAATGAACGGGGTGTATTTTCATACTGGTCAATCAACTCCATGGCCCTGTATTTGGGAGCCCCGCTAAGCGTGCCTGCGGGAAATGTCTTGGCCATCAACTCAAAAGGGTTAGCCCCCTCCCTAACACGGGCAACAACTTCACTGACCAAGTGTATGACGTGTGAATAATATTTGACTTGTCGGTATTGTGCCACCTGCACATGATCACAGATTCTGCTGAGGTCATTGCGAGCCAAATCTACCAGCATGACATGCTCTGCATTTTCTTTCGGATCCTTTAACAACCTCTCTGCCTCTTTCCGGTCTTCGGCATCATCACCGGTTCTCTTGAACGTTCCGGCAATGGGATGAACAATAGCCTTGCCATCTGCAACGATCAACTGACTTTCTGGCGATGAACCCATCAACTTGTATTCACCGTAATCAAAGAAAAACAGGTATGGTGAGGGGTTAATCATGCGCAGAGCCCTGTAAACATTGAATTCATCTCCTTGAAATGATTGCTGAAACCTTCTGCTCAACACAATTTGAAATACATCACCCCTGTAACAGTGTGCAATACCCTGCTTGACCATCTCCATATAGGCTGCATCAGTGAGGTTCGACGATTCTTCGCCCACAGCCTTGAAAGGGAATTGCGGCAAATCCCTCCCATGAATGATCCTTTCAATCATTTCTTTGTCACCATCCAGCCCTGAAAAATGATTTTCCAGGAGATAGAGTTGATCCCTATGGTGATCGATGGCAATCACATATTGGTACAACCTATACCGCAAAATAGGGATTGCATCAGCTGTTTCGAGTATCGGATCTGCTGTGATCTTTTCATCATACTTTCTGGATGAAAAGTTTATTTTTTCGAAATATGGTATGGCATCATAAGCAGTATAACCAAACAACCCCTGTGCCATTTTCAACACTTTATCGCCTGTTTCCACCATATACTGCTGCATATAATCCCAAATCACTTCAGGTACTGTTTGGGTATCGAGTTGAATCTGTTTAGGGGGGGTACCTGGAAATTTGTATTCCACCTGCTTACCGGAACGGATTTCAATGCCGCCAACGGCATTGATGGCAATGAAAGAAAAACTGTTTT
>JBDLUN010000121.1:0-3347 GCA_039805245.1 Bacteroidota bacterium | reverse complement strand
AACTGAGTATGGTTGATAACAAAATGAATATGCGCATAGGTCTCTTTTAGCGTTACTTATTGATTGGGATATGGAAGGTTGATGCAGGCAACCCTTCCCTGTTTACAAGATTTCCCTTGCTAAAAGGTTGCCATCCATACCAAACGGCATCCGGCTTTTCAAGGGCGGGTATCACTACTTTCTTATTGCGGATCTTGGCGGAAATGGATGTTTTTCCATCGAATGAAAATTCCCTGAGTGGTTCACCATCACTGGTTTGCAGTCCGCCTGCATGGCTGAAACGTACAACCACCTGATGACGCCTGTATTTTGCACGAACAGATAAGGGCCCGGATGCAACGATAGGCAGCTGATAAACATCCTTCAAAGCCCAACGGGCAAGCCGCTCACCCACGATTTTTTTGTTGAGGGGATGTACATCATTGGGCAGACCATGATCGGTTGTCACTGCCATCCCACCATATTTTATTGAATCCAATAATTTCCTTTGCTCTTCGCGGAAAGCAGGCCACAGGGGTCTTTCTATCGACGACAACTGAACCCAATAAAAAGGCAACTCCGGACGGCCCCAAAGCTGCCTGTATTGATTTGTCAGCAGTCTGAACAGCTTTCCATACTCTGCCACCCTTGCGGTCTCTTCGGCATTGCTTTCCCCCTGATACACCAGCACGCCGCTGATAGGGAGATCTTTGAGGGGTAAAACTCCACTCTTGAAGGCGAAACCGGGTTTGAAGGCGTGGTTCGGACCATTTTCATCACCGTAGCGGTAATTGACATTTTCCAGGTTTTGCAAACCGCGTTGCCTGATCCATACGGGAAGGGCATCATTGTACAACCAATTGCCGTTCGCCTTGTGCCGGAATGCGGTATCTGCAGTCAGGGCTTCCAACCCAATGAAACTTTCCAAAGGTGCACCACCAATGGATAAATTGATGAGACCGATAGGCACCCCGACATCCGCTTGCACACGCCGGGCAAAATACCAGGCTACCGCACTCATGTCTGCAGCAGTTGAAATGTTGGCCGATTGCCAACCATCCCATGCATAAAATTTTTCTGCTGTCAGTCGCTGCAACAGGGAATCCCCAAACTTTACGTTGTAAACATATCTTCCTGCAGGCGGCGGATTGAGGAAGCGGATAAGGGGTTGGTTGATCTGCTTCTGCTCATCCGGCCAATGCTGCTCCCGTTTGAGTGGCCACTCCATATTGGATTGTCCGATACACAACCAAACATCTCCAATCAAAATATTATTTAGAGAAATGCTTTCATTTTCCATTTCAACCCGAAGCGTCTCTGGAATGGCACTGACATTGTGCGGTGGTAGCTGCAATTTCCATTGACCATTTTTATCTACTCTTGTTTCAGAAGTAAATGCTTTGAAACGACAGCGTATTAAGCTACCAGAATTTCCTGTTCCCCAGATCGTAATAGGTCTGTTACTTTGCAGCACCATGTTGTCTGAAAATTGAGGAGCAACATGCAACTGTGCAGATGCAAAAAGTATTTGCATAGACAAACACCACAAACTCATGAAACGTATGTAGTGTTTGTATGACATCAGTATTTGTCTTTTAGCAACTGCCAGCAAATCCACTCCTGACGGGGTACGTGAAAGGCTCCTTTGAACAGGTTGCCTTTGGCTGTCTGTGCCAGCCGGCCATCCCGGTGCAGGTACCCAAACCATTCCCCACCTTTGGGATCATGGAAGTTTTGGTAACTGTAATCGTGCACCTTTTTGTGCATAACAGCATATTTTTCGTTGCCGGTAAGCAAATAAGCCATGAGTGTGGCGATGATGGCTTCATTGTGTGGCCACCAGAATTTCATGTCCTGCCAATATTCCTGCACAGGCTTGCCATACACATCCCTGAAGTAAAACAATCCGCCATACTCCTCATCCCATCCCCTTTCCCACATGTAATCAATCATCTGGCAACCGAGCGCAATGAGTCGCGGATCATTGTTGCGGTGCATGGCCTCTTTCAGGATGAACCATGCCCCTTCAATCGCATGGCCGGGGTTGAGTGTTCTACCATCAATATGGTCGATGATGCTCCCATCCGGAGCCACTTGTTCCATCACACAACGGATATCATGTTTGACAAAGTCGCGCTCAATCTCAGTGATCCACGGGTCCATCCAGGCATCACAGCGTTCATCGCCAATGGTGGCCCTCAGCTGCTGTGCGGTGTTCATCATGATCATCGGTACGCCAATACCCTTTGCTGGTCTGACATCGGTGAATTTCGGGGTGATCATTCCCGGCTGGGTGGCATAGGCAATGCATTGTCCAAAAACCTCCCTTGCCCTGGCTGCAGCATGCTCATCACCGGTAGCCTTGGCATAGGCAGCCGCAGCTATCACATAGAATGTTTCAGAAAAATAATAGCGGCGTTTGCGAATGGGTTTCCCTTCACAGGTAACATGGAAAAACATGCGACCGTCAGTATCAAAACAATGTTGATTCAAAAAATCATAGCCCAGCTTAGCGCCTTGTAGCCATTCCTCCTGCGGCTCTACTGTGTTATAGAGGGTCGACAATAACCAGGTTGCCCTGCCTTGAATCCATACTGCCTTGTCGTCATCAATCAGACTGCCATCGGCATCCCGCATCAACAGAAAGCCGCCATGTGCGTGGTCATAAGATCTTGGAAACCAAAAGGGGATGGTATCCTTGAGCAATTGATGTTTGTAAAAATCCTTTAAATTGTTGAGTTCCTGTTTTGTGTACCCCATCGCATTTATTTGAGCATTTCATTCACCGGCACTTTCACAAAATACAAATCGCGGCTGCCTTCGTACAATAACCCAATCGTATTTTCATCCACCCGGGTGAGTGCAGAATATCCGTAGCAAAGGCGTTCATCAATCAACAGCTGGTTTGCTTTTGCCCAGGTCTCACCCAAATCTGCACTCCACTTGATTGTGATATTGGTTCGCGATGATGGCGAATTGGCATTGCTGAAAAACAGCATGTCTTTGAAAACATTGTTATTCTTGACGGTTGCCTTGATCAGGCTGGCCATACAAACCGGATCCTGCAGGGCGCTGAAAGAAGTTTGGTGTTCGATCCACTGGCCGCCCATATTGGAAGTGGTCGCCACACTCCTGTAACCACCCCTGTTATCGCGCATATTGAGCATGAGTGTACCCGGTGTGGTTTCAACCACCTGGCTTTCCGTGGTATTGGATTTGGGTCCGAGTATCTTGCCCTTCCAAGTGCTGCCTTTGTCGTCACTGTAGATGATGGTGGAATGGGGCATTTTGGCTTCATCCCAGTATTGTGCGGCAAAAACCAGTTTACCATCCTGCATCACAATACCGTTGCCGGGACCGTTGAAAAA
>JBDLUN010000120.1:0-6747 GCA_039805245.1 Bacteroidota bacterium | reverse complement strand
GGTTCGGGCAAATCAACACTTTTGCAGTGCATTGCCGGTGCCATGCACCTCAGTGAAGGTAATATTGACTACCATTCCACAACAGGAACGCTTGACAAAGACCATTGGTACCAGCATGTATCCATATGCACACCCTACCTGGAAGTGATTGAGGAGATGACAGCAACCGAATTCCTCGACTACCACAGTTCTTTCAAGGCGATGAAAGCCGGTTGGACAACTGCCGGCATGCTGGAAGAAATCGGTCTCACCAAAGCTGCCAACAAACAGATTCGGCACTTCAGCAGCGGAATGAAACAAAGGGTGAAGCTGGCACAGGCCTTTTTCTCAGACACCTCAATTTTACTACTGGATGAACCCTGTTCCAACCTCGACAAGATGGGTTTTGACCTCTACAAAAAACTGATCGACAACCATACGGCTGACAGATTGGTCTTGATTGGCAGCAACGATAGCCTGGAATTTACATCTTGTTCCGAAGTGATCAGGCTTGGTGTGTAAAAAAGGGGTAATTTTGCGCAAAATTCAGATTCATGCAGCATGATACCCTGGTCTTCGACCTCCTCAACAAAGAACTCAAAAGACAAAGAGAAGGAATTGAACTGATTGCATCAGAAAATTTCACTTCCCTGCAAGTAATGCAGGCTATGGGCTCTGTTGCCACCAACAAATATGCTGAAGGGTATCCTGGCAAAAGATATTATGGCGGTTGTGAAGTGGTGGATGAGATTGAAAGTCTGGCCATCAACCGACTGAAACAGGTTTTCCATGCCTCATGGGCAAACGTTCAACCACACAGTGGTGCCCAGGCCAATACAGCCGTTTTCCTGGCTTGCCTCAAACCAGGAGATAAAATACTCGGCCTTGACCTGAGTATGGGCGGTCATCTGACCCATGGCAGTCCTGCCAACTTCAGCGGCAAAACCTATCAGGCATTTTTCTATGGTGTTGATCGGGAAACCGGGTTGGTGAATTATGAGCAATTGGAAGAGACAGCCAGAAAAGAAAAGCCCAAAATGATCATTTGTGGCGCTTCCGCTTACAGTCGTGATTGGGACTATGCCCGAATCAGGGCTGTAGCAGATGAAATTGGTGCCTTGGTATTGGCCGATATAGCACACCCTGCAGGCCTAGTGGCAGCAGGCGTACTGAACGACCCATTTGACCATTGCCATATTGTTACCTCCACTACACACAAAACACTCCGTGGCCCACGCGGTGGCGTCATCATGATGCGCAACGACTTCGATAACCCATTCGGATTGAAAGATCCCAAAGGCAATATCCGGTCTATGAGCGCGCTGCTTGATTTGGCTGTATTTCCAGGCATGCAGGGAGGCCCCTTGGAGCACGTGATCGCCGCCAAGGCGGTTGCCTTCGGCGAAATCCTTGACCCATCATTCAAGCTGTATCAGCAGGACGTTCAGCAAAATGCGCAAACCATGGCTGCCGCATTTGTTGCCAAAGGCTATCACCTGATTAGCGGTGGAACCGACAACCACCTCATGCTCATCGACCTGCGGAATAAAAACATCACCGGCAAGAAAGCCCAGGAAACACTCGACAGGGCTCATATCACCCTGAACAAGAATTCCGTACCTTACGATGACAAGAGCCCGTTTGTGACTTCAGGCATCAGAGTGGGTGTTCCTGCAATCACTACCAGAGGGCTCAAAGCTGAACACATGCAGACGGTAGTAGATATGATTGATAAAGTACTGATGCATGCCGATGAAGAACAGGTTGTGGCATCAGTAAAAGAAGATGTGAAAGCCTTCATGCAACAGTTTCCGCTTTACCCTGAACTGGGCTAAAACAAAACTATGATACAACGCATTCAAACCTTGTGGCTCCTGCTCAGCACGGCCTGTGCTGTCGTCTTTTGCTTTTTCCCCATCTATGAAGGGCTGTTTATGAACGCATCAACCCAGGCTTTCGGCATCAGGGAAAACATTTTCCTTTTTGCAGGCACAACAGTTGTTGCCTTGACTGGGCTGGTTACGGTGTTTCTTTACAAAAGCAGAAAAAAACAGAAACTGTTGATTATGCTCAACATTGTTTTTTCAGCAGTTGTATTCATTTCCCAATATTACCTTATTGAACAGCTTAAAAAAGACATCAGCATCGTACAAGGTGATTGGCAGATGGCGGCAATGCTTCCACTTTTCATCATCGTCTTCCATATTTTCGCTTTCATGGGTATCAGAAAGGATGAAAAACTGTTGAGCAGTGCCGACAGGATGCGATAAACGCAAACCATGAATCAAGCAGCCGACTTACCCTATCCTATCCGTTTCCGGGATGTGCATTACTTGGCTGCGCTTTATCCCGCCAATCAAACTAAAGTGGAAGAGCTGTTGGATGGAACAGGTCTGCAAGCTGGCCTACATTGGGGAAGAAAACCATTGGTAGCACTGGGTTTGATACAATACAAAGATTCTGATCTTGGTGCATACAATGAGATCATCTTAGCCATACCGGCCATACAAGAACATGAAAAAGCCGGACTAGCAAACTGGTTAGACCTTTACGCTGGCTTCAACAAAAGGAAAGGAGGCCAATACATCATCCACATCCCCGTAACCACCCAGAACTCTGTGGATGCTGGCAGGCTGCTTTGGGGCTATCCCAAAATCCAACTCCCCATAGAACATACATTTTCTGCCAATTGCATCAGATCGGTACTGTTCAACAACCACAACAAGCCTATAATCCAGGTGGAAGGAAAGCAGGGACTCAATTTACCTATTCCAGCAATGAACCTGATGACCTATTCTTTTTTGGATGGCACCATGCTTAAAACTACAGTGGATGTAAACTGCAAAATGCATTGGAAATGTGGTTCCGGATTGAAGATCCGGGTTCTTGATACTGATCACCCTATTGGCAAAGATGTTGCTGCGCTGGAAATTGACAACATAATCCCACTCTTCACTATTGAGTCAAAACATTTCAAAGCCGGATTCAACAAAGGTCAAATCGTTGAGCTTAATTTGACCTGAAAGTAGCACTTCCATTTTCAAACCACCCCACAGAAGCTGTATCTGCCTAAGTTTACTTGCTAATGAAATCATTGGGGAGCTGTTGCAGCAATCTTTTCCTAAAACGGTGATAATCCACTGTGATGGTATGCCTTGGTGTATTGATCTGCCGAAAATCGGGATTTTTCAATTCCCCTGTTATCCGCTTTTGGATATCGGTAGGGCGATGCCATTTGCCAGACAATTCCCTGGCCATGATTTTGGATTGCAACTCAGAACCTGGCCAGATGCAACCAAGCGGCTGGAACAATCCAATAAAATACAAAGATCTGATATCAGGATGGATCATCCTCAACCAGAGTGGAACTTCCCCTTCACTGTAGTCTATGAGTTGCTTGTCGAAAAATGGATGGCTGATGATATACCCCGTGCAGGCTACAATGATATCATAATCTCCCGAAGAACCGTCTTTGAAATAGACTGTTTCCCCATCGATTCGTTCAATATCGGGTCTCGGCTTGATCTTGCCATGCCGGATGGTAAAAAAAAGGTCTTCATTGATGGTGGGGTGATGTGAACCCAAAGGCCCATCGGGTTCGGGCAATCCATAATCAGTATTGCGACCATTCCTGAAAAACAGGCTTAAGGCGGAAAGCTTTTGCCACAAGCTTCGTGGCAGCCAGTTGATTTTGGTACTGAAAACATCTGCGGGTTTGCCCATCATGAATTTGGGCGCAATCCAATACCCTCTCCTCCAGCTCATATCTACAGAGGCTGCAACGCGGCTGCTTTCAACTGCTACATCACAGGCGGAGTTTCCACCTCCAATAACCAATACCCGCTTCCCGGCAAACCGGGAGAATTTCTTCACTTCATGGGAATGGATGAATTCTCCTGCAAAATTGCCAGGGTATAATGGCATCCTCGGCAACCAGTGGTGACCATTGCAGACAGCCAGTGCATCAAAATCTTGTTCAGCATGAATGCCATCTGATACCGTGGAGACAAGCCATTGCCCGTCATCTTTCAGGATACAGGATTCCACGAGGGTATTGAAACGTATATGCGGATACAGCTTGAAATGACTTGCATAGTCCTGAAAGTATCGGGCCAGGTGGCGGTGCGATGGATAATCAGGATAATCGGCAGGCATAGGGAAATCAGCATATTCACTCAATGTTCGGGAAGAAATGATATGCGTGGTTTCAAAAACTGAACTGTGTCCTGTGTTTTCATTGAAAACCCAATTTCCGCCTACTTCAGTTCCCAAATCAAAAACCGTCACCTGATGTCCCTCATCCAACAGATTCTTAGCCGCGGTGATGCCTGAAGGACCGGCACCAATGACACAAACTCTTTTTTTCATACGCATTGAATAAATCAGTTATGCAAAGGTTGATAAAATGAAAAGTGATCTCCGTCAAACAATCCTTTATCGCTCAGCTTGACATGTGGAATCACCAATAGGGCCATGAAAGACAATGACATGAAGGGAGCTGACAATGTTGATCCCAAGGCTTTGGCAGCAAAATCGATGGCTGTATACGCTTCTGCAACTTTGAAACCATCATCTGCGCTCATGAGTCCGCCTATGGATAATGGCAAAACATGTTCACGATTGCTTCCCACACAACTTACGCCTCCCTTTGCCTTGATAACCAGATTTATGGCCTTGCACAGACTTTCATCATCCACACCAATGGCCACGATATTGTGTGAATCATGGGCCACAGAAGAAGCGATGGCTCCCGACTGCAAACCAAATGCATGCACAAAAGCTATGGCAACGGGTGCTTGATGGTAGCGGTTCACCACCACCATTTTCAAGACATCATTTTCGGTATCCGATTGCCAGGTTCCTTCTTTTTTCGTGGGCGATAATGTCAATTTATCAGTGATTAATTGTCCGTCTTTACATCCGATTACAGGATGTGAATACACTCCAGATGCTGGCAGCATCAAATCGGCTTCTTCGATCTCAGTGATCCCGAACCGGTTGATGGCTTCCACCTGAATAGCAGACGTATCGATAAGGGATACCCCTTTTTCCGAAACCTTTTGGCCTTCAATAAAAGTAGCCTGAACATTAAAATCACGAAGATTGTCAACCAAAATCAAATCAGCAGCATCTCCTATTTGCAGCAAACCCACATCAAGTTTATAATGGTGTACGGGATTAATACAGGCGGCACGGATTACATGAAAAACATCATGACCTGCTGCCACAGCTCTTGCACAAAGCTGGTTGATATGTCCCGCAATCAAACTATCCGGGTGTTTATCATCACTGCAAAACATGATCATTTCCGGATACATGTCGATTAACGGGTGTAGGGCATCAAAATTTTTGGCAGCACTGCCCTCCCGGATGATGATCTTCATCCCCAATGAAATTTTCTCCAGGGCTTCTTCCAAGGTAAAGCATTCATGATCGGTTGATATGCCCCTGTTGACATAACGTTTCAGTGCCTCTCCTACCAATCCCGGTGCATGACCGTCTACCGGTTTGCCCAATGTCTTTGCCGCATCGATCTTGGCCATGACTTCAGGATCGCCGGCTATGGCTCCGGGGAAATTCATCATCTCACTGAGGTATTTGACTTCGTCCAATTCCAGCAGTGATTTGACCTGTTGCGCATCCAGCGCATCGCCCGCAGTTTCAAATGTGGTTGCCGGCACACAACTGGGGGCTCCGAAATAGAATTTGAAAGGAACCTGCCTTCCGTTTTCAATCATGAACTTTACCCCTTCCATGCCACAAACATTGGCAATCTCGTGGGGATCGCTGACGGTAGCAACGGTACCATGGTTCACCGCCAGTGCAGCAAAGGCGGAAGGTATGAGCATAGAACTCTCTATATGCACATGGGCATCTATAAAACCGGGGAGGATAAAGGGCAATGAAGGATCAGGAACGGGTCCATCCAACGATACAATGGCACTAATCTTTCCATCCTGCAATTGGATTTCTACCGGCTGCATGTTACGGGCCAAGGCGTCAACCAAATTCCCTTTTATGACAATAATTGACATTTGACAATATACGAAGGAATGGTAAGTCCGGCAAAAGACACTAATAACCGCTCATGGAGTTGCTGGTCATTTTAACAGGATTTCCTTCCAGACATGCCTAATGGTCAATATCTTGCATGCATAAATCAAAAAAAATGAAAACATTCAGATTTTTGACATTGGCCCTGATTGCCGTATGTGCATCAGCCATGTCTTTTGCACAAACTGCCGACGAGATCCTATCCAAACATGTGGAAGCTATCGGCGGAGAGGCCAACTGGAAGAAAGTAAATTCCATGCGCCAGGAAGCAACCCTTAGTGTGCAGGGTATGGACCTCAATGTAGTGGTCATAGCGGTGCATGAAAAAGGGTACAGGCAAGAGTTCAATGTAATGGGTATGAACAACTATTCCATTGTCACCCCAACAGGTGGCTGGAGTTTTATGCCTGTACAAGGCCAAACCAAGGCTGAGCCCATGACAGAAGAGCAATTGAAATACGGCAAAGATCAGCTGGATGTTCAGGGTGATGTGATTGATTACAAGGCCAAAGGACACAAAATCGAGAAACTCGACAATGAAGAGGTGGATGGTGTTTCCTGCTTCAAAATCAAGATAACCCGTAAGAACGGCAATGAAGTAGTCTATTTTATTGACCCCAAAACTTTCTATTGCATCAGAACCTTGTCTAAGGTTATGGCAAACGGTCAGGAAGTGGAAATGGCCAACAATCTCAGTAACTACCAAAAACTTCC